>CAYNOL010000033.1:0-24230 GCA_964398825.1 uncultured Ardenticatenaceae bacterium | reverse complement strand
CAGATCGAGCGCTGGGTGCGCGAGCATTACAGCCATCTCGACCTGCACTTTGTCTACCAGCACGAGCCGCTGGGGCAAGCCCACGCGCTTTGGCTGTGCCGCGACCTGCTGGACGGGGGCGAGGTCATCGTTTCGCTGGGCGACATTATCATCGAAGCGCCGTTCGGCCGCATCGCCGCCGACGCCCTGCCCGGCGCCGACGCCGTCTTCCAGACCATGGAAGTCGACGACCCGCGCCACTTCGGCTGTCTGACCGTCGACTCCGGCGGCTTCATCGACCGCATCGTCGAGAAGCCCCAGACGGGCGACTACCGGCTGGCCGCGGCCGGCGTCTACTGGTTCCGCGACGCCCGCAAGCTGTGGCAGACGCTCGACGATACGCTCAGCTCCGGCCGCCAGACCAAGGGGGAGTACTTCCTGGCCGACACGTTCCAGATCATGCTGGAGCGGGGCGACCGCATCGGCGTCCAGCCCATCGACTCCATTGTCGACATCGGCTCGCCCGGCAACCGGCTGGCGGCCAACCGGGAGATTCTGGCCCGCCACGCGGAGAAGTACGAAGCGCCGGCCGGCCTGACCGACTCGGTAGTGGTGCAGCCGTCGTACATCGACCCGACGGCCGTCGTCGAGCGCTCGGTCATCGGCCCGCACGCGACGATCACCCGCGGCGCCCACATCCGCGACGCCGTCATCGCCGACAGCATCATCGACCCCGGCGCGGCCGTCAGCGACGCCGTGCTGCGCGGTTCCATCGTCGGCGAGAACGCCGTGGTGCGCGGCGCGGCCCAGGCGCTCATCGTCGGCGACGACAGCCGGCTGCTGCCTGCCGAGGAATAACCCGCGACGAGTGATTGGCATGAAGGTTCTCTACATCTGGTTCTACTCGCGCAGCTTTCCCGACTACCCCAAGGTGGCGGCCGTTTTGCGCGCGCGGGGCCACGAGGCATGGGTTGCCAACTACGACGAGGCGGGCGATATCGTCTGGTATAAGGGGCCGGAGCTCGTCGGCCGCGTGAAGGGGCCGCATCCGACGCCGCGCTCCGTCGCCCGAGTGCCCGTCTTGCGCTCGCTGTGGCATTGGCTGGCCTTCGTCCGCTTCATGCTCCGGCTGCGCGGCTTCTTCGCCCGCGAGAACGCCGACGTCGTCCACGTCTGCCCCAACGCGGCGCGCATGGTGTGGCTGCTGCCGCTGGGCTTGCGCCGGCGGATGCGCTTCATCATTGATTATCGCCAGATCGCCCAGCGCGAAGGGGCCGGCTTCGTCGGCCGTCTGAAGAGCGGCTTTGCCAATGGCCTGCGCGGGGTCTACTGCCGCGCCTTCTATGACCGCGCCACCTTTCTCCATGCTCTGGGCGCGGAGAAGGTGCTCGGCCCCGACTGGCCCCGGTGGGCCGACGTGGTGCCGCTGGCCGTCGACGACCCGTTTTTGCAACACCCGCCCAAGCCGGCTCGCCGCGAGGGGGAGCCGACCACCTTCCTATATTTAGGCTCCATCGCCCGCATCCGCAAGCTGGAGCAGATCTTGGCCGCTGTCCGGCAGGTTTCGGCCACGACCGACGACTTCCGCCTCGATTTCATTGGCCCCGACGTTGCCGGCGGCTACTATCACCAATTGGTGAAAGAGATGGGGCTGACGCCGGTGGTGCGCATGCTGCCGCCCGTCCCGTACGACACCGTGCCGGCGACCGTCGCCGCCTATGACGTGGCGCTGACCATCGTGCCCGAGAGCCCGGCCGACTGGCAATACCAGCCGACGATCAAGGGTATCGAGTACCGCGCGTTGGGCATGCCGGTCATCGCCACCGACTTCGCGCCCAACCGGGAGTTGGTGACCGACGGGGTCAACGGCCTGCTGGTGCGTAACACAGTCGACGACATCGCCGGAGCCATGCTCCGCTTCATCTGCGAGCCGTCGTTCCTTGAGCGCGCCCGGGCCAATGCCCAGGCCATGCGCGACGGCCCGACGTGGGACGACATCGCGACGCAGTACATGGATGTCTATCGGGCACTATAAACGATCAACAGTAGACCTGACAGGCGGGCGTCTGCCTGTCAGGTTTCGTGGGAGTTGAGGTAGAAAGTTGAGCAATCTGAAAGTTAGAGCAGCGCGCGGGGGCATCTACATGGCCTCTATTTCCTTCGCCTTGCGGCCGGTCTCAATGATCCTGGCCATCGTCCTGGCGCGTTTGCTCGTGCCCGAAGATTTCGGCTTGCTGGCGTTGGCGATGATCCTCGTCAACGCGGCCAACTACTTCACCGACCTGGGCATGCGGCCGACCGTCGTGCAGACGCGGGAAGACATCAACAAGGTGGCCCATTTCGCCTTTGTCATCGTTATGACGGCCAGCGTCGCCTTCACCATCCTGGCCGCGCTGGCGGCCGGGCCGCTGGCTCGCGCCCTCGGCGGCGACGAGCAGCTCATCCCCGTCCTGCGCTGGATGACCCTCTACATCACCCTCGACGGCCTGTGGGTCATCCCCGAGGCACTGTTGCGGCGCAGACTGAAGTTCAAGCAATTGGGTCTGTCGCAGATCCCGGCCGAATTGTCAGCGACACTCATCGCCATCCCGCTGGCGCTGGCCGGCTTCGGGGTGTGGAGCCTGGTCATCGGCCAGCTGCTGGGACAGGTGACGCGCATCGCCTTGTTGTGGTTCTTTGCCCGGCCGTGGTTTTTGTTGCGGCCGCAGAAATGGGACATACGTATCATCAAAGGCATGTTTCGCTATGGTTTGCCCAGCATGGGCAGCGGCATGACCAAGTACGCCCAGAACCAGATCGACACGCTCATCGTCGGCCGTCGCCTCGGCCCCGCATCCGTCGGCATTTACAGCAAGGCGTTCCAGCTGACCACGCGGCTGGCCGACATGTTGACCACGGCCGTCTTCGGCAATGTCCTCTTCCCGTCCTACGCCAAGATGCAGGACGACAAACCCCGCCTGTCCCGCGCCTACCTGTTGAGCAACAAGCTGGTCATCCTGATCATCACCCCCGTGGCCATCGGCCTGGCCATCACCGCGCCGCTGCTGGTGCCGGTCATGCTCGGCCCGCAATGGACGCCGATGATCCCCATTTGGCAGATCTTCTCGCTCTATGGATTGACCCGCCCTATCTCGACCAACGCCGCGCCGCTCTTCTCGGCCATCGGCCAGCCGCGCCGCAATCTGACGGCCAGTGTGGTGTTGATCTCGGTGATGGTCCCGGCTCTGCTGTTGCTCATCGGGCCGTATCAGGCCACCGGCGCGGCCTTGGCCGTGGGGCTGGCCAACGTCGTCGCCATGCTCTTTAACGTCTTCCAGGTGAACCAGGTGCTGCCCGGCACGGCTTGGAAGACGCTGGTCCAGAGCTTGCCCTTCTTTCTGGCCGCCGGCCTCATGGCGTTGGGCGTCGTGCTGCTGCAGCGGCCGATCGTGCAGCTTGCCGGCGGCGAAAACATCTTCGCCCTGGTGGCGATCATCGTCATCGCCGCCGCCATCTATCTGGGCATTGTGCTGCTCATCCAGCGGCCGCTGGTCATCGAACTGACCGAACTGGCCATCAAAGCCTTGGGCATCGACCGGCGCTGGCCCCGTCTGGTGCCCGCCCGTCTGCGCCACGGAAAGTGATCCTCTCAATTAACGCTCAGTAACAAACTGTCGGGCGGGAATATCGGCCATTTGCCCGATTGATATACTTTCATTTGCGCCTAAGTGCCTTGATTTTCGTGGAATAACAATTGGATAACGGGAACGATCGGGGATTGTTGCCGCCTTTTGCGGCGCTCGTTTCCGGCGAGGGTGGGGCCGTGAAAAAAGCGCGAACTCCCAAACTCGTAAGAAAAGTTGTAAGTGAGGCACTATACCGTAATTAGGAGCGAAGGAGTAAGGACACGAATGAAATATCTCAGAACTACACTGTTGGCGCTGGCAGTATTGTTCGTGCTGTCAGCCGCCCCGGCATTTTTACATGCCGACGCGCCCGGACAAGTCGGGACGAGCGACCCGCTGCCGATCCCAACCGACCCGGACGTGCTCGATGCCAGCATACCGCCCCTTGTGGGTGGTTCGCCCTATCCCTTCCCCATCACCACATATGAGCTTCCCGCCGCGGCCGAACTGTCGGGCCCCGACGCCCCCACCGCCCCCAACATCACCGTCTGGTACGGGAACAGCCAGAGCTTCGGCCAAAAGGGAACGCCGCAGGAATGGATCAACATCACCGGCAACGTCGTGGGGGCCACATCGCTGACTTATTCGCTCAACGACGGCCCCGACAAGCCGCTGACCATCGGCTCGACGGCCGACGCCAACCCCCCGCGACTGGCGGCCGCAGGAGATTTCAATATCGAACTACGCTATACCGACCTGAAGAACGGCGCCAACAAAGTGGTCATCAAGGCCACCGACGGCGCCACGGCCGACGTGGAGACGGTCACCGTCAACTACGCCGCCGGCAACACCTGGTCGTTGCCCTACACTACCAACTGGGGCAGCGCGGCCAACGTCCACGAACAGGCGCAGCCGGTGGACGGCAAATGGATCATCAGCGGCGGCCGTCTGGTGACCGATCTGCCCGGCTACGACCGGCTGGCAGCCATCGGCAGCATGACCTGGACCGACTACGAAGTCGAAGTGCCGGTGTTGGTTGAGTCGATCGACCCCTCCATCAACAGCTCCGGCGTCGGCATGATCGTCCGCTGGCAGGGGCATTTTGACAACGACGGCAACAACAACCCCGACGACCAAAACCCCAAGATGGGTTGGCGCCGGCTGGGCGCGTTGGCCTGGTATCGCTGGACGCCCAGCGGCCGCGCCGCGTTCGAGATGATGGGCAACGGCGGCCAAAACATCGCTTCCCGCAGCGACGAGGCGATCGAGCTCAACAAGGAGTACATCTTCAAGCTGAGCGTGCAATCCTCGACCTTTGCGGGCAACACCGCCACCTATCGCTTCAAGTATTGGCCCGCCGGAACGCCGGAGCCGCAGCAATGGTTCCTGACCGCGCCGGGTCGCTCGGGCGAGCCCGCTTCCGGTTCCGTCGTGCTGGTGGCCCACCAGGCGAAGGTGTTCTTCGGGAATGCGAAAATCACCCCCATCCAGAACAAGACCTTCTCCGTCAACGTCCAGCAGCCCGCCAACGGAGAGATCATCGTCACCCCGCCGCCCAACCCGGTGACGGGCAAGTATGAATACGGCCAGACGGTTGAGATTCGCGTCCAGGGCCAGGGCAATTACGTGCTGCAGAACTGGACGGGAAGCTTCTCGGGCACCCAAAACCCGTTGATATTCGACATCACCAACGATGTCACCGTGGGCGCGGAGATGGTGACGGGCACGCGGCCCAAACTGACGGTGACGGCCACCGGCGAGGGGTCGGTGGATGCGGCCCCACAACGGGCGAACGGGGTCTATGCCTATGGCGAGGAGGTTACCCTGACGCCAAAGCCCAAGCTGGGCTACATCTTCGCCGGTTGGAGCGGCGACCTGACCGGCGCGGACAATCCGGCGGTCATCGTCATGGACAAGGCCAAGACCATCGTCGCCAACTTCGTGCAGTCGAACCCCAACTCACCGATATCGGACGATTTCAGCTCTTGCGGCCTGAACACCGATCTGTGGACGTTCGAGAACCCCGTCGGCGACGGCTCGTATTCGACCAACGGCACGCAGCTGCTGCTGAACGTCCCGGCCGACACCTCGCACAACATCTGGAATGAGGGCAATCGCTCGGTGCGGGTCATGCAGGCGACGCAGAATGTCAACTTCGAGATCATCACCAAATTCGACTCGGCCGTCACCCAACGGTATCAGATGCAGGGCATTTTGGTGGAGCAAAACCCGAACAACTTCCTGCGCTTCGAGACGCATTACGAAGGCTCAAGCGTGAAGCTCTACGTCGCCCGATTCGTCGACGGCTCGCCCACGGCTCTGATCAACAATGTGCTGCTGAACGCCACGCCTTCCTACCTGCGCGTGACGCGCGTCGGCCCCATCTGGGGTTTCTCCTTCTCCCATGACGGCGAGACGTGGGAAGCGGGCGGCAGCTTTACCCACGACATGACTGTGACCCGGTCGGGGGTCTTTGGGGCCAACCACGGCACGCCCAACGCCCCGGCCCACACGGCCATCGTCGATTACTTCTTTAACACCGCCAAGCCCATCGTGCCCGAAGACGGCGGCACGCCGGGAACATTCACCGTGACAGTCAACAAGGTGGGGCAGGGAAATGTGACCCTCAGCCCGGCCAAGACGTCCTATGCCTGTGGCGAAAAGGTGACGCTGTCGGCCGCTCCGGCCAACGGCTGGTCATTCGCCGGCTGGAGCGGCGACCTGAGCGGCGCGGCTCCCAGCCAGCAGCTGACCGTCACGCGCAATCACACCATCACCGCGACATTCACGCAGGGCCCGGTGGAAAGGAAGCTGTTTCTGCCGATTGTAGTTAGATAAATGTGGCAACGCGCCCCTTGGGTGCCCGGCAACGAAAACCAGCGTTGCCGGGCGGGCGCTCTATGAAGAGGAAGAAGATGAACCGTTCGAAAGGATTGCTATTGTTGTTTTTCGTGGGTCTGCTGACCATCAGCCTGGGCCGAGTTCCCGCCGCCGAGGCGGGCGTCTTCAACGCCGACACTGAAGTGACTTATAAGGAATATTGGATGCCCCACAAACAGTTTACCGGTGGGTGCACGGCTGATTTGGTGAACGAGAGGCCGAATGGCAATTCCTGGTACGCCGAGCCGGACACGATGGCCAAGTGTCCCAAGACGATGCTTCTGAGTATTCCCGACAACATTTCGGGGGCGCTGAAGGCCGAGTTGTACGTCGATCTGTGGCGCAACTACGACACCCGCAGCGCGCGGCTGCGTATCAATAATCAGGCCAAGGTTTACGAGTCCCCGGTGGGCTACGACTGGAGCCGCACGCCGTGGATCGAGGAGATCCCGCTCGACGAGCTGATTCCCTCTGCCAATAACTCCTTCCTCTTCTGGGGCGCCAGCGGCAAGTACCACATCCACGATGTGGCCTTGCGCGTCTACTACGACGACGAAAATCCCATCATCCCCGCCGGCAGTTCTGATGTGACCGCGCCCACCGGCGAGCTGCTCACCCTGAAGTCAGATGATCCCCTCTACTCCAGCGATCCTCCGATCGACGTCGACACGGGTGGTCTGCTGTATGTTGATAATAACCAGATCAAATTAACAGCCTCGGTGTCGCCCGACGCCGCGCTGGTTGAGTTCCACGCCTACTACGACGGGTATGACGAGGACAACGACGGCGAGACACGTGAATGGCACAATGTGCTGCGCCACAACTGGTCGCCCGGCGGCGTTACCACCGGCGGTAACGAAATGCCGAATGGCCAATACAACGCCACCATCAACCATATCGGTACCGTGAAGGCGCCTCAGAGTGGCGGTGAGGTGGAGATCATCTGGAACCTGCCCCACGTCATCAACCAGTCGGGCGTCCGCTTCAAGATCCGCGTCATCGACGCGGCCGGCAACGCGCGCGACGCCGCCGGCGGTGTTTCGGCGCCGTTCACACTGGTGCGCAGCTATCCGGTGATCTATTACACCATGCCGAACTTTGACGATTTCGGCCTGCACATGAGCCAGCAACGGCCCGACTTCGTCGACTATACCTTCCCGCTGCCGGCCAACTTCAACCCGGCGCAATTCCAGGAAGCAATGCTGCTCGGAATGTACTGGCGACAGCCGAAGGTAAGGATCAACGGCTCATCATCAATAAACGTCAATCCCGGCTCGGACCCGTGGGATCTGGGCATCGCCAACATATCGCCCTCCCTGCTGCAGGCCGGCAACAACAATATCAGATTCGAGTATGGCGGTGGCCAGGGCAACTTCATTGAACATCCCGGCCCGATGATCGTCCTGCGAGGCCAAAAGGGTGGTGCGGACACATCCCCACCTATTGTTGCCAGCACCACGCCGGCGAATAACAGCACGAATGTCAACTCCTTCCAGCCGATCATCATCAACCTGACCGATAACGCCGTCGGCATCGATTTCGATACCATTCTCATGATGGTCGACGGCCAATTTGTTGACCCGGTTCGCAGCAACTCGTCGACCAACCTGACGCTCACCTATACGCCAAGTGGGCCCTATGAGCCGCTGGAGGTAGTGCCGGTCACCATAACCGCCTGTGACCTGGTCGGAAACTGCATGGACAAGGCTTATGAGTTCTCCTTCACCGTCGAGCCGAAGGACACGACACCGCCGATCATCTCCAACGTCAATGCCTTGACGACGGAGAGCACGGCGACGATCACCTGGCACACCAACGAGGGGGCTGACAGCCTCGTTGAATACGGCACGACGATCCCATACGAAAAGGCGCCTGTCAGCGCGACCAACCTGGTGACCCAGCACTCGCTGGAGCTCGTTGGCCTGACGCCCGACACGGTCTATAACTTCCGCGTCTCGTCGACCGACTTCTGGGATAACACGGCCACGACGACGAATCTGACATTCACGACGAAGCGCCCGGCGGCGGGCATCATCTCCGATAACTTCAGCGGCTGTACGCTCGACACGTCGGTCTGGTCCTATATCAATCCCAAGAATGATTCGGTTTTGGCCCTGACGGGTAGTGGCGCGCGCATCTCCGTGCCCGCCGGCACTTCCAATCAGGACGGCCACGACATCTGGCAAAGCGGACTATACGCCCCGCGACTGATGCAAAACGTTGCCAATCCGGAAGTGTTCGAGGTTGAGATCAAGTTCGACGCCACGCTGAACCAGAGAATCCAGACGATGGGCTTGCTGGTGCAGCAGGACAACGCCAACTGGCTGCGCTTCAATATCCAGAACGACGGCGGCCCCCAGAGCACAATCCGCATAGCCGACAGCGTCAACGGCAAGGCGAGCACCCTCTTCACCACGGATCCACCGGTGACGCTGACCAGCTCGAGCTATATGCGCGTGCAGCGGCTGGGGCCGCTGTGGATCCTGTCTTATTCGACGGACGGCACGAACTGGACGTCGGTTGCGCCGGTTGAGCGCGCCCTGAATGTGTCGCAATTGGGGCCGTTCGTGGGCAACAGCGGCAACAACCCCGCCTTTGTGGGCACCATCGACTACTTCGAGAACAGGGCCGCGCCGCTGGGCGGGGGCGACGCGCCCATCACGCTCACCATCGAGAAAGTGGGCGTCGGTGAGGTGAACCGCACGCCGGCCAAAGACAGCTATCTGTGCGGCGAGACGGTCACCCTGTCGGCCTCGGCCACCGCTCCGTGGTCGTTCGAAAGCTGGAGCGGCGCCATCACCAGCGCCAACGCGACCGAGACCATCACCCTGAACAAATCGGAGACGGTTGTCGCCAACTTCTCGAACCCCACGCTCTACACCCTGGCGGTGGACGTGGTCAGCAACGGCGACGGCGTCGGCGGCACAGTCACCCAAGACCCACCCCAGCAGACCTATCTCTACGGCACCGAGGTGACGCTGACGGCCGTGCCCACGCCGGGCTGGAGCTTCGTCGGCTGGGAAGGGGACATCACCGGCACCGACCCGGTCACCCCGGTAACCATCACCGGCGATATGGCGATCACCGCCATCTTCGAAGAGGATGCTTACACCCTCACCGCCTTTGTGGTGAGCGAGGGTGTCGGCGGCGGCGGCGAGGAAGGCGGCACTATCACCGTCGACCCGGTGCAAGATACGTATCGCTATGGAGAGCAGGTCACCCTGTCGGCCAGCGTCAACGCAGGGTGGAGCTTTGCCGGCTGGGACATCAACGACGAAATCAACACCAACCCGACGGTCACGCTCACCATGGAAGAAGACGTCATCGCCGCCGCCCGGATGGTGCAGAACCAGTACAACCTGAACATCACCATTATCAACGACGGGGAAACGGAAGAGCCGAATAACGGCATCCTAATCGACCCGCCCGGCCAGACAGGTTACGGCCACGGCCAGACGGTGACGCTAACGGCCAGCCCCGACCAGGGCTGGCAGTTCACCGGCTGGGGCGGCGATCTGTCGGGCACGGAGCCGACGAAGACGGTCGTCTTCACCGAAGACATGGACGTCGAAGCTACGTTCGTCCAGGACCAATACACCCTGACCGTGACCGTCGATGATGAGACGATGGGCTCGGTGGTCATCGAGCCGGTGAAAGAGTATTATCTGTTCAACGATCCGGTCATGGTGAAGCCCGTGGCGAAGCAAGGGTATGAATTCGTCCTGTGGACAGGGGATGTGACCGGCAATGCCGACCCGCTGATCCTGGCCATGCAGAAGGACATGACCATCGAGGCGATATTCGACATCGACCAGACGCCCATCGAGATCGTCAGCCACAGCGTCGAAGTTCACGGCCTCATCGCCATCATCCGGTGGACGACCGACGTGCCCGGCTCCAGCCAGGTAGATTACGGCCTGGATACCTTCTATGAGGAAGGCTCCGAGCGCAAGGATGAACTCGTCACCCAGCACTCGATCCAGCTCAAGAGCCTGCAGCCTGACATGCGCTATCACTACCAGATCACCTCGGTTGACGAATTCGGCAACACGGTGCGATCTGATGACCTGACCTTCTTCACCGGCACGTCGTCCGGCCTGGTGTCCGACGACTTCAGCTCTTGCCAGTTGCAGGACACGCTATGGACGTTCGTCAACCCGCTGAACGACTCGTCCTCAGTTGATGTGACCGGCCAGCAGGTGGAGATCTTCGTCTCGGCCGACGACCCCGACAACATCCACAACATCTACACCAACGGCATGGACGTGCCGCGCCTGATGCAGGCCTCGAACGACCGGGACTTCACGATCGAAGCCAAGTTCGACTCGGTGCTGACGGCCGGCAACACCATCCAGGGCATCGTGGTCGAGCAGGACGCGAACAACTTCATCCGCTTCGACTTCTTCTTCCGCACCTATCCCAACAACTTCCCCACGCCCGAGATTGTGGTGTACGCGCAAACGTTCACCAACCTGCAACAGGGAACGGCCAACAACAAGGTCAGGTTCGGCGCGGTCAACGGGCCGATGTGGATGCGGATCGTGCGCGCCGGCGACGTGTGGCAGCAATGGTACTCCCTCGACGGCCAGGCATGGACGATGAGCTATGAGTTCACCCACGATATGGAGGTCAAGAAGGTGGGTCTGTTCGGCGGCAATACGAAGGAGAGAGGCGTGTTGTCGGCCCACACTGTCGTCGTCGACTACTTCTTCAACACCGCGGCGCGAATCGAGCCGGAAGACAGCTTCTACCAATTGACCTTCAGCCAAACGGGTAGCGGCATGGTGCAACGGAATCCCGATAAAACGGGCTACTACTGTGGCGAACAGGTCACCCTGACGGCCGTCGGCAACCCCGGCTGGTCATTCGTCGAGTGGGGCGGTGACATCGCCGGAACTAACCCGGTACACACCATCACCGTCGACAAGCACATGACGATCGAGGTCCAATTCCAGCTGGGAGCGGTCAAGCGGCAGCTGATGTTGCCCATCGTGATGAAGAACTAAACGTATTACGTTCCGGCGGCCGGGAGAGGTGTTCCCGACCCGGCCGCCGGACGCTTTCTCGCCCGGTCGGGTCAGTGGCCGGGCGACAATACATGCGCCGGGACGCCGATGTCAGCGTCCGCTTTCCATTCGTATCCGTATAACTATCCTTCCCCGGATCATAACAATGTTGCTGCCTAAGCTGTTGCGTGGTGTGAAAGAGGACAGGAAGGGACTTTGTGAGGAAGATGACGAAATTCGCTCCGCTTCGAATCATGCTGTTTGTTCTGCTGCTGATGAGCCTGACGGCGCTGACCGGGGCCGGCATCATTGCCGCCCAGGACCAGCTGCCGACCCCCTCCGCGGCCGACGATGATATCATCAATGACACATCCCACCCGCCGTTCTTGGGCGGCTATCCGGCCGCACCGAAGACGGGACCGCGCGCCCGACCGGCGCCGGCCAACCCCGGCGTGGCCTTCCCGTCGGCCGTCGACGCCCCCACCATCATCGTCTGGTATGGCACCAACCAGACCTTCGGGCAGAACGGCGATCCGCAGAAGTGGGTCAATATCGTCGGCAATGTCACTGTCCCCAGCCCCGCGACCCTCGGCAGTCTGACCTACAAGCTGGCCAACGGCCCGACGCGAACCCTGCAAGTGGCCCCGAACGGCAGCAACCGGCTGAATAAGAGCGGCGACTTCAATATCGACATCGACTACACCGACCTGCAGCCGGGCAACAACAACGTCACCATCACCGCCATCGACACCGGCGGCGGCACCGCCACAGCCAACGTGATCATCAACTACCAGCCGAAGGCCGGCAACTGGACGCCGGGCACCTACACCACCAACTTCGCCACAGCCACGCAGGTCAACCAGGTCGCCCAGGTCATCGACGGCAACTGGGTCATTGACGGCGGCAAGGCGCGCCCGACGGCGGGGCAGACCGGCTATGACCGGCTCATCGCCGTGGGCGACATCTCATGGCGCGACTACACCGTCACCGTTCCCGTCACCGTCCACGACATGAATCTGAACCAAAGCCCCGCCTTCGGCATGATCATTCGCTGGCAGGGGCATTTCGATGAGGGGAGTGGAAAACAACCCGTCCCCGGCTGGCGGCGTCTGGGGGCGATGGCTTGGTATCGCTATAACAAGGGGGAGCCGCCTACTGAAGGGTTGCAGATTTTGAACCATCGCGGCCTGGATAACGGCAGTGCTCCGTTCACGCCTGAATACGGCAAGACTTACATGATGAAGGTTCGGGTGGTCTCGAACGCCAACCCGCCCAACACAGCCAAATACAGCTTCAAGGTGTGGGACGCGACCACGACGGAGCCGGCGGGGTGGAACATCGAATCGACCGGACAGTCCGGCGAAAATCGCAACGGCTCCATCGTGCTGTTGGCCCACTACGCTGACGTCAGCTTCGGCAATGTCACTGTCGAACTGGCGAGCACCGAGCCGAAGCCGGAGCTGACTATCAACGTGGCCGGCACCGGCAGCGGCAACGTCACGGCCGACCCGCAGCAGACGACCTATCGCTTCGGCGAGGACGTTGTGCTGACGGCCGCGCCCGCCGCCGGCTCCAACTTCGTCAACTGGCAGGGCGACGCCGGCGGCAGCTCCCCAACGACCTCGGTAGAGATGTTCGCCGACCGCTCGGTGACGGCCGTCTTTTCCAACCCGAACGTCCAGACGCCCCTCTCCGACGACTTCAGCGGCTGTCAGCTGAACACCAGTCTGTGGGCAGTGACCGACCCGCTGGGCGATACGACAATGACGATGACCGGCTCGCAGTTGCAGATCGCCATCCCATCAGGCGGCTCCCACGACTTCTGGCCCACCAGCAACTACAACGCGCCAAGGATCATGCAGTATGCCGAGAACAACAACTTCGCCGTCGAGGTCAAGTTTGACTCGACGATGGCCACCCGGAATCAGATGCAAGGCATCTTGATAGCCGGCGGAGACAATACGTTCATCCGCTATGTCATCGTCCACAACGGCAACACCTACCGCCTTCAGATCCACACCATCGCCGGCGGCGTGGCGACCGCGCGCTATGATCAACCTATCACAATCGACGCGCCGATGTACCTGAAGCTCCAGCGCGGGGGTAAATTCTGGCTGCCGTCCTATCACGCCGGTGGCACCAACAACTGGATCACCCCGCCGGATGGCAACTTCGAATTGGATATGGTGGTTAATTCCGTGGGCGTCGTGGTCGGCACCTCGGGGAATAACCCGGCGTTCACGAGCCTGGTGGACTACTTCTTCAACAGCAGCAGCCCCATCAACCCCGAGGACACCGACCGCAAGCTCAACATCATTACCACCGGCAACGGCACGGTGAACCGCAGCCCGCAGAAGGACAACTACGCCTGCGACGAGGTAGTGCAGCTGACGGCCGTGCCCGAGGCGGGCTATAAGTTCAGCTCGTGGGGCGGTGATCTGTCGGGCACTCAAAACCCTGCGTCGCTCACGATGAACGGCACCAAGAACGTGGTTGCCAATTTCGTGCCCGACCAGCAGTATACGGTAACAGTCAGCGCGTCCGGCGGCGGCACAGTCACCAAATCTCCGCCGAAGGATACCTACTCCCCCGGCGAGCAAGTGGTTATCACGGCCGAGCCCCAACTGGGTTATATGTTCACTAACTGGAGCGGCGACGCGTCGGGTACGACGAACCCGCTGACGGTGACAGTGAACAACAATATGAACATCGTCGGCAACTTTACCGTCGCGCCGGCCCGCGTGCTGACTCTCAACACCAGCGGCAACGGCACAATTACACCGAATCCCGCCAAGACGGCCTACTCGAACGGCGAGAGCGTGACGCTGACGGCCTCGCCCGGCCCGAATTGGAGCTTCGTCAGTTGGAGCGGCGGCGCCACGGGCACAGCCAACCCGACGACTATCGTCATGGACGGCGACAAGACCGTCACGGCGACGTTCCTCGAAAACATCTATACACTGACGACGGCCGTCGATCCTGCCGGCTCCGGCAGCATCACCGTTTCGCCGCCGAAGTCCACTTACTACCAGGGCGAGGTGGTCACCCTGACACCCATGCCCGCCGACGGCTTCACCTTCGCCGGTTGGGCCGGTGATCTGACCGGCACGGCCAACCCCGGGCAATTGACAATGACCAAGAGCTCCACGGTGACGGCCAAGTTCGTCCCCGCCGGAACCTTCACCGTCAACGTGGCGGTCAACGGCCAAGGCACCGTTTTGAGGAATCCCCCGGGCACCGAGTTCGCCTATGGCACGGAACTGACGCTGACGGCCGTGCCGGGCCCCGACATGGAGTTTATCAGCTGGAGCGGCGATCTGGAGAGTACGGAGAGCAGTGTCACCTTCACCGTCACCAAAGATTACAACATCACCGCCAGCTTCGGCAGCAAGGGCATCTACAGTCTGACGCTTCTGCCGGACCCCAACGGTACCATCGAGCGCACGCCCGTGCGCGAGTTGTATGGACAGAACGAGCAGGTGACGCTGACGGCCGTCCCCGCCATGGGCTATGTGTTCGCCGGGTGGGGCAACGACCTCGTCGGCTCGAACAATCCGATGGCCTTCAATATGACCAAGAACATGACGGTGTCGGCCATATTCGTCGAAGCACCGCTCTACAATGTCAATGTGACGACCAACGGGCCGGGATCGGTGGTCGTCGATCCACCCGGTGCGCAGTTCCATGCCGGAACGACTGTCAATCTGACGGCCACGCCATCCGAGGGCTACATCTTCGCCGGCTGGTCGGGTGATGTCACCAGCAACGTGAATCCCTATTCGCTGCTGGTAGACAGTGATAAAAACATTGTTGCCAACTTCGCCGAAGACCTGCCCATCGTCTCCGACGACTTCGCCGGCTGCGGAACCCTCAACCCCATGTGGTCCTGGGTAGACCCCAATGGGGCGGCCACGTACAAGCTGACCGGCAGCCAGCTCCAGATCGTCGTCCCGCCCGTCGAGGCCACCGACCCGAACTATGATATATGGCAGGTTGCCAACAACTCGGCGCGCCTCATGCAGGAGGTGGCCAACACCAACTTCGAGGCCGTCCTCAAGTTCGACTCACTGCCCACGCAGGGCTCTCAAACCCAGGGAGTGCTCATCGAAGACAACGCCGGCTCGTTCATTCGCATAGACCTGTTCCATGACGGCCAGAGCCTGCGCTTCTTCGGGGGCACAGTCACGATCGGCCAAAGCAGCCGGCAACGATTCAACGGTCAGCTCGACCTGACTGGTGTCGATTCGCCCCAGGTGAGCATCCGCGTCCAGCGCATCGGTGACACCTTCCGCAACTTCTATCGCCTGACGGATGATGGAGCGTGGACGAGCTTCGGCGGCACCAACTTCCGGTTCCCGCTCGAGGTCGCCCGCGTGGGCGTCTTCGCCGCTACTCCCGGCAAGACGGCCCCCGGCCACACGGTGCTGTTCGACTACTTCTTTAACTCTGCCGCGCCCATCGTGGCCGAAGATGCGAACGCGCCATCGGTCCAGCTGGACAAGGTGGGGCAAGGTACGGTGACGATGAACCCCGCCGCCGGGCCCTACACCTGCGGCCAACAGGTGCGGTTCAGCGCCACGCCGTCGGCCGGTTGGCGCTTCCAAAACTACAGCGGCGCGCTGAACGGCTCCAACGCCAATCAGACGCTGACCATCACGGGCGCCCACACCGTCAGGGCCACTTTCGTGACCCACGACACGCCCACAGGCTTCACGCTCATGCTGCCCGTCGTCAAGCGCTAGGGCAGATGTGAAACGGGGGCCGCTCCATTCGTGGGGCGGCCCCTTTTTCGTTCCCCAACTCACTTAAGTGGCATCGTAAGCAAACTGGAATAACCTACATTATAGTAAGAACAACCTACGAATGGCCCTGGGCTGCCCCAAGCGCACTGCGGAACGCCCTGCGCCGATTGATATGACCGCAACGTTTATTGTTGCATAGCCCCGAACTGACCACCCGACCATGAATATGTATGGGAGCGGCTCCAACCGTCGCGGTATCAAGCTGAGTTTGTCCGGGCGCGTTACGATGATAGATGCAGGAGTGTTTACCGAATGAAGATGTTGCACATGACCAAGGAACGCAAAGGGCGGTTTCATCCGGAGCACATCAGGAATGTGATGCGCCGCCGGTATTATCTCGATCTGTCGTCGGATTACCGGGACTCGCTGGTGCTGGCCGGCACAGGCCGCAGCGGCACCACCTGGATTTCCGAAGTGATCAATTACCGCAATGAATACCGCCTGATGGACGAGCCGGATCGCAACGGTCGTATCCAGGAGTTCGCCCATTTCAACGCCATGCAGTATATCCGCCCCGACGACCACAACCCGGCCTATATCGAGCCGGTTGGTCTGTCGCTGTCGGGTAAGCTGCGCAACGACTGGGCCGACCGCTTCAACACCCGCCTCATCTCCAACAAGCGCCTGGTCAAGTTCATCCGCGCCAATCTCTATCTGAAGTGGATGGTCAACCACTTCCCGGGCCTGAAGGTGGTCTTTCTGATGCGTCATCCGTGCGCGGTTTGTCTGTCGCAGGCCCGCCTCGATTGGGAGATCTCCCTTCACGACATCCTTCTCGTCCAGCCCCAGCTCATGGAAGATTTCCTCGAGCCGTTCCGCGATCAGATCGCCGCGGCCGACACCTTGTTCGAGAAGCGCTTGTGGATGTGGTGTGTCGAAAACTTCGTCTCTCTGTCGCAATTGGAGCCCAGCGACGTTCATCTAGCCTTCTACGAATCCTTCTGCGAGCAACCGGAGAAAGAGATCGAGAAGATGTTCAACTTCTATGGCAAGGAATGGGATGCCTCGGTCTATGAGGCCATGCGGAAGCCGTCGAATTCGAGCAAGCCGGACAGCGCCATCGTGACGGGCAAGAACCGCGTCGATAGCTGGATGGCCCACATCACCAACGAACAACGCCAAATCGCCGACCGCATGTTGAAGCAATTTGGATTGAATGAGATTTACACTGTCGATTCGCCTTTGCCAAACACCGACGCCGCGCGGCGTATGCTGGCGAACCCGCCGCGACCGCTCCCGGCAAATGCCGAATGATCCTTTTAGTCAGGTTTTAGAAGTAGCAAAACCCACTTTTAGAAAGGAGCAAGTATGAAAAAGATTACGCGTATCACAGTTGTCATCCTGGCTCTGGTTATCCTAGGGGGCCTGATGACAATCATGCCGAACGTTGCCGAAGCGGGTATCTATCAGGCCAGTGACGAGGTCACTTACAAAGAGTACTGGATACCCCATTCCCAATTTACCGGCGGCTGCCCCCCCTCCGGCGGTTCGTGGTATCTCGAACCCCACAGGCTGGATAACTGCCCCAAGACGCTGACGTTCATGCTGCCCGACGACTTCACCAACGCGATCAAGATCGAGATCACCCTTGATCTGTGGCGCAATTACAACACCCAGGCAGCGCGGTTCAAGATCAACGACGGCCCCACCTATGCGCCACCGGTGGGCTCCGACTGGAGCCGCACGCCGTGGATTCAGGAGCTCCCCAAGTCTGAGTTCAACGTTGGCTCCAATACCATCACCTTCTGGGGTGATAAGCGGTATCACGTCCATGATGTCAGCTTCCGCATTTACTACGATGACAACAACCCGCTGATCGCCGGAGCTGAAAGCGATGTCACGCCGCCCGACGGCGCGCTGACGTCGATCAAGGACGACGGCCCGGCCGTGGCCCCCGACGCCGGCGGCACCCTGACTGTCAATAACAACAAGCTGACGCTGACGGCCGACATCTCCTCGGACGCCAGCTACGTCGAGTTCCACGCCTGGTACGAAGGGTACGACGAGGACAACGACACCGTCTTCCGTGACTGGCACAGCTCGAGCCGCAACAACTGGTGGCCGGGCGGCACGGCCCAGCAGAACACCGGCGGCACGATCAACCACATCGGTACCGTGAAGCCCAAGGCCGGGGTCACCACCGCGTCTGTCGTTTGGGACGTGAGCCACATCACCAACCAGGCGCTCATCAAGTTCAAGATCCGCGTGGTAGACGAGGCCGGTAACGCGCGCGAGGCGGCCGGCGGCGAATCAGCCAACTTCAAGCTGATGCGCAGCTATCCGGTCAATGCCTTCATCATCCATGACTTCCTCGATGCTGGCTTGCACATGGACGGCAGCAAGCGCGACACCGCGACCTATAACTTTACGATGCCGGCGTCGGTGCCGTCCCAGTTCAGCTCGGCCTATCTGGTTGGCGCGTACTGGCGCAACCCGCACTTCTCGATCAACGGCAACACGTACCAGACCGGGGCAGCTCCGGATTGGGCATTGGGTATCAAATCGTTCAATCGCAACTACTTCGTGCCCGGAGCGAACAAGATCACCTTTGCCTATCAGGGCACGGGCCTCGGCAAATTCGTCGAGAAGCCGGGCCCCATGTTTGTGCTGGCCGGCAGCGGAACCGTCAATGACACCGCACCGCCCGTCGTCAGCAAGCAAACACCCGCCCCCGCGGCGACGAATGTTGACGTGAAATCGCCTATCATCGCCCATGTCGGCGACGAACTGTTCGGCGTTGACTGGACGACGGTTGTGATGAAAGTCAACGGCGAGAATGTGACCAACAAGGCGCGCCTCGAAGGTGTAATGGGCGACTATCGGCTTGTCTACCGGCCGCAGGGCGGCAAGCTGGAGTTCAGCACCGAGTACACCGTCGCGATCGACGCCTGCGACCTGAAGGGCAACTGCATGGCTACGGCGAGCTACAAGTTCAACACGGCCGCGCCCGACACGACCCCGCCAACCATCAGCAACATCACCGTCTCCGAAATGCCTGTGGGGGCAAATATCAGTTGGACAACCAACGAACCGGCCACCACCTACATCGAGTACGGCAAGACGCAGAGCTACGGCGCGGTCATCGAAGACCCGACCCTGAAGACTTCCCACACTGTCCAGGTGCGTGGCTTGCAGTCGACCACCCTCTATCACTTCAGGATCAAGGCCACCGACGAGCAGAACAACACGGGCAATACGCCTAACCAGACCTTCGAGACGTTGGACTTCGGCGAGCTGTATTCTGACGACTTCAACTCCTGCCAATTGAACGATGGCGTCTGGACGGCCATCAACGTCGGCGAGGGCGATCTGTTCATGAACGGCGTGCAGCTTGAGATCAACGTCCCCGGCGGCAAGTCTCACGACTGGAACACCCCCGGCGGTCCGCCCCGAGTGATGCAATCCTCGAGCAACGGTGACCTGGATATCGAGATCAAGTTCGATTCCGCCATCAGCCAGATTGGGCAGATGCAGGGCATTATGCTCTCGGAAGACGCCGACACCTACGCCCGATTTGCGTTCGAGCGCACGGCCGGCAAGGGCGCGCTTCTGTTCGCCCAGTTCGTCGACGACGGCGTTGTGCTCAAGAATGTCTCTACTGAGCTCGGCGCGGGCAATCCGCCCTTGACCGACCCGCCGCCCTATATGCGCGTCACGCGAACAGGGAATAACTGGAAGTGGTATTACTCGACCGATGGTGAGTCATGGACTCTCGTGAAGGGTAACCACAACATCGAGATGAACGTTGTCGACGCCGGTTTCTTCGCCGGAAACACCGGCAGCGGCGGCACACAACCCGCCCATAAGGCTGTGGTCGACTACTTCTTCAACACGGACACGCCTGTCGACCCCGAGGACGGTTCGCCGATGGACATCAATGTCACCGTCGTGGGCAACGGCGTGGTCACCAAAGACCCCGCGACGTCGCCCTACGTGTGTGGTGATGAGGTCATCCTGACGGCCGACACGATCCCCGGCTGGTCTTTTGCCGAATGGACAGGCGACGTCACCGGCACCACGCCGATGGTCTCGGTAACCATCGACGCGCCGAAGAACCTGACGGCCACGTTCACTCAGGATCAGTACGAGCTTGATATCACCATCGACAACGACGGCATCGGCGGCGCGGGCAATCAGGTGCAGAAGAGCCCCGACAAGGAGACCTACGTCTATGACGATGTCGTCCAGTTGACGGCCGTGCCCGAGCCGGGCTGGAAGTTCGTCGGCTGGAGCGGATCTGTGACGGGCACCAATCCCGTCGTCAGCATCACCATGCGCCAGCACGAAGCGGTGACCGCCACGTTCGAGCAGGAACAGTACGAACTGGTCGTCAACCCCGTCCATAACGGAATCGGCACCGGCGGTACAATCACCAAGTCGCCTGAGATGACGACCTACGTTTATGGCGATGTCGTCACCCTGAGCGCCGCGCTCAATCCGGGCTGGACGTTCGGCGGCTGGAGCGGCGGAGTGACCGGCACAGATCTGGTGCAAGCGATCACGATCACCGGCAACACGACCGTGACGGCGACGTTTGACCAGATCAAGTACGAGATCGACGTTAACATCACCGGTGGGGGCACCGTAACGCTCGACCCGCCAAAGGAGTTCTACACCTACGGCGATACGGTTGAGCTGGTGGCCGACGGCGGCGTATGCTGGACGTTCAGCGGGTGGGGCGGCGACCTGTCGGGCAACAACCCGACGGAGATCGTCACCATCACCGATGATCTGACGATCAACGCCACGTTCACCCAGAAGCAAGTCGCGCTGACGGTCAACAAGGTTGGCCCCGGCAACGTTAATATCACGCCGCAGAAGACGCAATACTTGTGCGGCGAGGAAGTGACGCTGATGGCTACGCCGTCGGCCGGGATTTACTTCGCCGGTTGGAGTGGTGATCTCGTCGGGGCGGAAAACCCCGTCACGTTCACCATCCAGAAGGACACCACCATTACGGCGACCTTCACCGACAACCCGCCGCCGACTGTTGAGCCGGTGGGTGACAAGACCGCGCTCGTGGGCCAGACGGTGAGCTTCACCGTCAAGGCCACTGATCCGCAGGGCGAGGCGCTGACGCTGTCGGCCGAAGACCTGCCGGCCGGCGCGACCTTCGTCGACAACAAGGACGGCACGGGCGTGTTCACCTGGCGTGTCGGCCTCGATCAGGGTGGTGATTACCAAATCATCTTCATCGCCCGCGACGGCATAGGCCAGGGCAGCACGACGGTCAACGTAAAAGTGACGGGCATGGCTATCGGCTTGCCGATCATCATGCGTTGATGGTTCGACCTTTCAACCTCTGACCGATAAGATACGGTGTGGGGAGCGCGCAGACCCGGCGCTCCCCACACCCAACGTTTGCTACCGGCTTCGTATGAACCAGGGCCGGACGGGTTCTGCAATCTGACTTCAAGGAGATGGCATCGTTATGAAAGTAGGGATTCTAGCCGGCGGCCACGGGACGAGACTGGCGGAAGAAACGGAGATCAAGCCCAAGCCGATGGTTGAGATCGGCGGCCACCCCATCTTGTGGCATATCATGATGCACTACTCGTGCTATGGGCATAAGGATTTTGTGATCGCCTTGGGCTATAAGGGCGAAGTGATTAAGCGCTACATGGTGGATTACAATTCGCTGAACTGTAATCTGACCGTGAACCTGCGCAACGGCCAAATTCAGCGTCACGACACCAACGGCATCCAGGACTGGACCGTCGAACTGATCGACACCGGCCTGCACACGATGACCGGCGGTCGCATCAAGCGACTGCAGCCCTATTTGGGCAACGAGACCTTCATGCTGACATGGGGCGACGGCGTCTCAACCGTCGACCTGGACAAGCTGCTGGCCTTCCACCGCAATCATGGCCGTCTCATCACCATGACCGCCGTTCGCCCGCCCGCCCGCTACGGCCACCTGGAGTTCGAAGGCGACCGCATTCGCGAATTCACCGAGAAGCCCCAGACGGCCGAGGGTTGGATCAACGGCGCGTTCTTCGTCGTCGAGCCGCAGGTGTTCGACTACATCGACGGCGACGACACCCAGTTCGAGAAGGAGCCGCTGGAGCGGCTGGCGGCCGATGGTGAGCTGATGGCCTATCGCCACGATGGCTTCTGGCAGTGCATGGACACCCGGCGCGACAAGTACGTGCTGGAGAAGCTGTGGGAAAGCGGCGAAGCGCCCTGGAAAAGCTGGTAAACTCAATTCGTGTCATGGGAGCCCGCGCTCCGGCGTGGCGTCGACGGGTCGAATCCGCGGCCCATCAGTAGGAGTGGAGAACTTACAATGCGTGTATTAGTGACTGGTCATAGCGGCTATGTGGGGACGGTTCTCGTGCCCATGCTTCTGAAGGCGGGACATGAGGTTGTGGGCCTGGATACGAATTTGTACCAGGCGGCGACCTTCGGCGAGGACGATCCGGCCCACGCCATCCCGGAGATTAACAAGGACGTGCGCGACGTGGTGCATGCCGATGTCGACGGCTTCGATGCGATTTTGCATCTGGCTGGTCTGTCGAACGACCCGCTGGGGGATTTGAACCCCGAACTGACCTATGAGATCAACCACCAGGCATCGGTGCGTCTGGCCGAGATCGCCAAGGAGTTGGGCGTCGAGCGGTATGTCTTCTCGTCGTCGTGCAGTAACTACGGGGCGGGGGTGGATGACTGGTTGACTGAGGAGTCGGCCTTCAACCCGGTGACGCCCTACGGCCGCTCGAAGGTCATGGTCGAGCAGGACGTGGCCAAGCTGGCCGACGACAACTTTAGCCCCACCTTCTTGCGCAGCGCCACCGCCTACGGCGTGTCGCCCCGTTTGCGCTTCGATCTGGTCATCAACAATCTGACAGCCTGGGCTTATACCACCGGGCTGGTCTATCTGAAGAGCGACGGCACGCCGTGGCGGCCCGTCGTCCACATCGAGGATATGGCCCTGGCGTTCGTGGCCGCGCTCCACGCCCCGCGTGAGCTGATCCACAACGAGGCGTTCAACGTCGGCCGCCCCGAGGAGAATTATCGCATTCGCGAACTGGCCGAGATCGTGGCCGAGATCGTGCCCAACAGCCGCGTCGAGTTCGCCGAAGGCGCCAGCGCCGACAAGCGTAACTACCGCGTTGACAGCACCAAGATCGCCCGCACATTGCCGGAGTACAAACCGCAATGGACGGCGCGCAAGGGTGTGAAGGAGCTGTACGAGGCGTATCAGCGCATCGGCCTGCAACTGGAAGAGTTTGAGGGGCCGCGCTATCGCCGCATCGACCATATCAAGATGCTGATGTCCGAGGGGCGTCTCGACGACCGCCTGCGCTGGCGCACGACGATCCCGGCTTAAGAGCGGAAGGAACCACAGATTACTCAGGTTTCACAGATTAAGAAGAAGTGATTGGGGATTGGAGATTGGAGATTGGGAGACTAAGAGACTCGCTATCCTTCAGTCTCCTGGTCTCCCAATCTCCCAGTCTCCTCTTAAAAATCTGTGAAATCTGTGGTTTCTCTTCTGGTTGAATCATTATGTCTATCTACAAGAACGAAACCACGGACCGCATCTCCGGTTCGTCCAATCTGGAGACGATCATCGCCTTTGGCGAGACACCGCTGGCTGACCGGCTGCTGCGCGTCGACCAGCTGGACGAGCCGGATTTGAAGGCGCCGCTAACGCTGGTCTTTTGCCCCGACTCGTCGCTGGCCCAGATTCGTGAGACGGTGAACCCGGAGATCCTGTTTTACGCCGAGTACCCCTACTTCTCGTCCATCTCGCAATCGCTGCTGAAGCACTTCCGCGAGAGCGCCGAGTACATCATGGAAACGCGGCCGCTTGGCCCCAACAGCCTCGTCATGGAAGCGGCCAGCAACGACGGCTATATGCTGAAGAATTTCGCCGAGCGCGGCATCCCCGTGCTGGGCATCGATCCGTCGGTCGCTCCGGCCACGGCGGCGCAGGAGGCGGGGATCCCGAC
>CAYNOL010000032.1:19611-24291 GCA_964398825.1 uncultured Ardenticatenaceae bacterium | reverse complement strand
ACTAGGAGATTGGGGATTGGTGATTGGGCTTAGTGTTCAGTGACCAGTGTTCAGTAGGCCAGTGGGCCAGTACGGTCTCCAGTCTCTCAATCTCACAGTCTCGCAGTCTCGCAGTCTCGCAGTCTCCCCATCCCCAATCCCCAATCCCCCTCAAAAAAATCTGTGTCATCTGCATAATCTGTGGTTCCTTTCTTCTCCGCCGAATCTGCGGATAATATCCCCATGCTTCCCGTGTCCGAACTCCGAGATCGATATCAGGCTGTACAAGAGCGTATCGCCGTGGCCGCCGCGTGGGCGGGACGCGACCCGGCCGGGGTCACGCTGATCGCCGTCACCAAGACGTGGCCGGCCGAGGTGGTCATCGCTGCCCACGAGGCCGGGATGCGCCACTTCGGCGAGAACCGGCCCGAGGAGCTGGCCCAGAAACGGCCGTTGGTGGAGCAGGCGCTGGGGGCGGCCGAGCTCACCTGGCATCTCATCGGCCCGGTGCAGAGCCGCAAGTCGGGCCTGGCCGCGGCCCACGCCGACGTCTTCCACGCGCTGGAGCGGGAGAAGATCGCCCGGCGGCTGTCGGCCGCGCTGGCGCAGAGCGGCCGGGCGCTGCCGTCGTTCGTCGAGGTCAACCTCTCCGGCGAGGCCAGCAAGCTGGGGCTGACCTTAACGGATTGGGAGAACAGCGCAACACAGCGGGCGGCGCTGCGTAAGGTGATCAAGACGGCGCGCGGGCTGCCGGGCTTGCCCGTCGTCGGGCTGATGACCATGGCCCCGTGGGACGTCGACGAGCCGATCATCCGCGACGTCTTCCGGCGGGCGCGGGCGCTGCGCGACTGGCTGGCCGAGGAGATGCCGGAGCTGGGCGCGTTGGGGCTGTCGATGGGCATGACCGACGACTTCGAGATCGCCGTCGAGGAAGGGGCGACCCACGTCCGCGTCGGCCGTGCGCTGTTCGGCGAGCGGGAGTAGGCGCGCCCGCCCATATTTTTACCGAGGAAAACAACAACCGATGATTTTAGTCGATATTATCAATCTGCTCTTTGGCGCTTTTTATATTCTGCTCGTCGCCAGCATCATCCTGTCGTGGGTGCGGGTGAGCCCCTACCACCCGACGTGGGGGCCGGTCGTGCGCTTCGTCAACGGCGTAATCGATCCCATCCTGAACCCCATTCGCCGCATCATGCCTCCCATGGGCGGCCTGGACTTCAGCCCGATGATCGTCATCCTGTTGGCCCGGGTTTTGCAGGGTGTGATCGTTAATTTGGTTCGGTAGGGCGAAGGGATTGGGAGATTTAGAGACTAAGAGACTTGGAGACTGTGAGACTGGTTGGCTTCACAGTCTCCCAGTCTCCCAATCTCTAAGTGTCCCAATCTCAAATCCTGAGCGCCCGATCCAGCCAATCGATCGCCCGGCCGTCGCGGATCATCGTGGGGGTGACGCGGATGAGCGTCCAGCCGTAGAGGGCGGCCTCGTTGTACTTTTCGCAATCCTGCTCGAAGCGCTCGGGGTGGGCGTGGCCCTTGCTGCGGCCCGTCTCGGTCTGCATCCAGATGCCCCCCTCGACCTCGCACGCCACCAGTAGCCCGCCCTCGCGCCAGCAGAAGTCGAAGCGCCAGTTGCGGTTGGCGTGGAAGACGTACTCGCGGATCGGCTCCGGCAGCCCGGCCAGGCGGATCTGCTCCAGCAAGACGACATTCCAATTGGTGCGAGCCGACGGCGCGGCCGCCCGCTTGCCCCTTCGCGCGAACTTCATGCCACGATTTTAGCACATTAGTTCTAAGATTTAAAACCACTAACCTGTGAAATCTGTTTAATCTGTGGTTACATCTCCCCATGTCTGACATCCTGGCGCGTTACGGCCCGTTTTTTCTTTATAGCTACACCCTCATTATGGGGGTGGGGGTGGTGGCGGCGTTGGGGGTGACGGCGGGGCTGGCGCGGCGCGTGGGGCGGGCGGGGTGGTTCGACGGCGTGCTGGCGGGCGGGGCCGGGGCGCTGGTGGCGGGGCGTGTGCTGTTCGTGTGGCTCAACGCGGAATATTTCGGCGAGAACCCGTTTGAGGCGTGGCAGATGTGGCTGGGCGGGCTGAACTACCACGGGGCGCTGCTGGGCGGGTTGGCGGGGGTGTGGCTTTGGGCGCGGCTGGCGCGGCGGCCGTTGGGCGACTACGCCGGGCTGCTCGCGCCGGGGCTGGCGCTGCTGGCGGCGTTCGGCTGGGCAGCGTGCCGCTTCGAGGGGTGCGCCTACGGGCTGCCCGCGCCGGCCGGGGTGTGGGCGGCCGACTTGCCCGACGACCTCGGCGTCTTCGCCCTGCGCTATCGCACGCAGCTGTTTGGGGCGATTGGGTCGGCGGGGGTGTTCGTGTTGGCTCTATGGGCGTTTGGGCGGGCGCGGCCGGGCGTCCTGTTCTGGGGCGTGCTGGGCGGGCTGTCGCTTGTTCGCGCGGCCGTCGCCCTCGGCCGCGGCGATCCTGCGCCGGAGCCGGCCGGCCTGCGCTTCGACCTCATGGTTGACCTGGCGATAGCGGCGATCTCGTTGGCGATGGTGGTGAAGGAGTGGCTACGGCGTGAAACCTCGGAGGTCGGCGGACAGGAGTCCGCTGGAGACCTCTGAGGTTTGACACTGTATTTTGCTATACTGTCCCCATGAACATCGAATTCGAAGGAAAAGTGTGGCATTGGCGGGGGCCGGCGCCGTTTTACTTCATCACCGTACCTGAGACGGAGAGCCAGGACATCAAGTTGATCGCCAACTCCGTCACCTATGGCTGGGGGATGATCCCCGTCCGGGCGCGGATCGGCGGCACACAGTGGACAACGGCCATGTTCCCCAAGGACGGCGCTTACGTGTTGCCGCTCAAGCTGGCCGTGCGCAAGGCGGAGCAGCTGGGTGAGGGGGACGTGGCGGCCGTCCGGCTCGAAATCGGTTGAGGCAGGAGGCACCTATGACGATCATCGACAACGATATGCTGTGGCGGCAGTTCAGCGCGTCGCTCGACATGCTGGAGAGCGCCGTCCGCGACTGCCCCGACGGGCTGTGGGAGGCGCAACTGTGGGAAGACCATGCCGACCAGTGGGTGGCGGCGGGCTTCTCGTCCTTCTGGTATCTGGTCTATCACACGCTGTTTTGGCTGGACTTGTATCTGACCGGCGCGGAAGAGGGGTTTGTGCCGCCGCTGCCGTTCGACCTGGTGGAGATGGAAGCCAACGAGAGCCTGCCGCGCGTCTACTCGCGTGAGGAGATGCTGGGCTATCTCGGCCTGTGCCGCCGACGCGCCGAGGAGACGATCATGGGCATGAGCGCGGCCGACGCGGCGCGGCTGTGCCGATTCCCGTGGGGCGAGGTGGCCTTTGCCGAGCTCCAGCTCTACAGCCTGCGCCACATCATGGAACACGGCGCCCAATTGCGCCTCTTTCTCGGCCAACAAGCGCGCCTGCAGGCCGAGTGGGCGTCGGGGTTGGGGGAGTGAACACAGGTTGCGCGGGTTGAAGGAAAGGAGAGTGGGAGAGTGGGAGAGTGGGAGACTCCCTTCACCTAACTCTGTGCGATCTGTGGTTTCTCCCTCATAGAAACAGTACATATGTTCTAAATTTCGTGATTGATCTTCGTTTCTCTGCTATAATGCCCGTCTATGAAAATCACCGTCGGCCTGGCACAAACTACCCCAGTTCTCGGCGATCTCGCCGCTAATTTGGAGCATCACCTTGACGCGATCCACGGCGCCCGCGCGCGGGGGATCGACCTGCTGGTGTTCCCCGAGCTGTCGCTGACGGGATACAACCTGGGGGACAGGGCGTTTGAGCTGGCCGTGCGGGCCGCGCCGGACGACGAGACGTTCGGCCGCCTGCTCGACGCCTGTGACGAGGTCGATGTGGTGCTCAGCTTCGTCGAAGTCGACGAGCGCCATCGCTACTACATCAGCGCCGCCTACCTCTCCGGCGGCCGTATCGTCCACCGCCACCGCAAAGTGTACCTGCCCACCTATGGCCTGTTCAACGAGAGCCGCAACTTCAACCGCGGCCGCTCGGCGCGGGCGTTCGACACCCGCTTCGGCCGTGTGGGCATCCTCATCTGCGAGGATTTCTGGCACGCCTCCATGCCCTATCTGCTGTGGCAGGACGGCGCCGACATCCTCATCCTGCTGTCGGCTTCGCTGGAGCACGGTCAGGGGGAGGCGATGAGCACGGCCGACAAGGTCGTCGCCATCAATCGCGCCTACGCCCTGCTGTTCACCGATTTCGTCATCCACGTCAACCAGGCCGGCGACGACCCGCTGGGCTGCTATTGGGGCGGCTCGACGGTGTTCGGGCCCGACGCGGCGATCATCGCCGAGGGGCCGCGCGGCGTGCCGGCGCTGGTGGTGGCCGACATCGACACGGCCGACCTCGGCCCCGCCCGGCGCGCCCTGCCGCTGCTGCGCGATGAGCAGGCGGATTTGGTGGTGAGGGAGTTGGGGCGTGTGTTGGTAGTGGGTCAGTAGGTCAGTGGGTCAGTTTAGGGTGACAGGTGTTTCGCGTTATCGTGATGGCGGCTTGGCGTGGATCCCGGCTGTGGTTGGGCGTCGATGAGCCGTCGCCTGTAACTAACGTGATATTTATTCTTTTGTGGGATCGTTATTACCATGAGTGACGAACGAGAGATCGAACGGGACGAGCAGGCCACTGCCCCCGACGTCGTGGCGGACG
>CAYNOL010000032.1:0-19511 GCA_964398825.1 uncultured Ardenticatenaceae bacterium | reverse complement strand
GAACGAGAGATCGAACGGGACGAGCAGGCCACTGCCCCCGACGTCGTGGCGGACGGGGATACGGTGCCGGACGTCGACGCCGTGCCGGACGTCAACGCCGTGCCGGACGTCGACGCCGTGCCGTATGAGACGCCGGAGGGGCATCGCTCCGGCTTTGTGGCGTTGGTGGGGCGGCCGAACGTGGGCAAGAGCACGCTGATCAACGCCTTCATGCGCCAGAAGATCGCCGCCGTCACCCACCGGCCGCAGACGACGCGCACGCGACAGCTGGGCATCATCACCGAGCCCGGCTACCAGATGATCTTCATCGACACGCCGGGCATTATCCGCGACCCGCGCCACGAGCTGGACGAGTACATGGTGCAGGCGGCGCTGGAGACGCTGGGCGACGCCGACGTGGTGCTGTGGCTGGTGGACATGACCGAGCGCCCCGGCGCGGGCGACCGCGAAGTGGCCCGGCTGCTGGGCGAGAGCGACAGCCAGGTCATTCTGGGGCTGAACAAGATCGATGCCGTGTCGCCGACCGACGCGCTGGAGCGCACCGAGGCGTACGTCTCGCTGCTGCGCTCGGCCGAGTGGCTGCATCTGTCGGCGCTGACCGGCGACGGCGTGGGGCAGCTGCTCGACAGGCTGGTGGAGGCATTGCCCGAGGGGCCGCGCTACTATCCGCCCGAGCAGATCACCGACGTCTATGAGCGCAACATCGCCGCCGAACTGATTCGCGAGCAGATCATGCTGCAGCTGCGCGACGAGGTGCCCTACGGCACAGCCGTCCGCGTGCGCGATTTCAAGGAGCGGCCGAACGGAACGACCTACATCAGTGCCGACATCTACGTGGAGCGCGACACGCACAAGAGCATCGTCATCGGCAAGGGTGGGGCGCAGCTGAAGGCCATCGGCGCGGCCGCGCGCGACGAGATCGAGCAGCTGGTGGACGGCAAGGTGTTCCTGGAGCTGTGGGTCAAGGTCGAGAAGGATTGGCGCCGCAACCCCAATACGCTGCGGCAGTTGGGGTATAGTGACGAGTGGACGAAAGAGTAAATGATCCCCTTACGTTCGGCCCGGGCTATCACGTATGCTTCGGCCGCGACGGGGATATGATCCGGCCTCTCAACAGGTTTAGCAGTTTTATAGAAATGGAACACAGATGACACGGATTTACGGGTTTGACCGCCTGTAAGAGGGAAAACAGCGAAAATCCGCGATTATCCGCGTTCTGTTCTTTTGAAGATATCCAGTAATGACCAGACAACAACCCGAGGGAGTTTCCCGACGCAATTTTCTTCGCTTTGCCGGGCTGACAGCGGCGGCCGCGGCGGCCACTGGCGGCGGCGCGGCGTTCCTGAAGCAGTTCGAGAAGCCGCCGGTCATCTCCACCGGCCCCGACGGCCCGCCGGCGCTGCCGACGCAGCCGCCGATCGCCACATCGGCCCCGATCATCAGCGACATCATCCCCACGGTGCCGCCGGCCGCGGGCGACGACCTGTACGCCCAGCTGGCCGCCTCGCAGGCCGAGATGATGCAGCTGCGCGCCGCCAACGACCAGCTGCAGCGCGATTTGGCGACGCTGCAGGCAGCCGAGCAGGAAGGGCGTGTCCACCGCGACACGCTGTCGCTGGAGCTGGACGACGCCCGCAACCGGCTGGGCGTGCTGGGCGGGTTGGTGGCCCTCTACCAGCAGCTCGACGCCGCCGACGTGGGCGACATTCTGGAGAACGGCCTGGGCGCGGTGGGCGAGAAGATCGGCGAGCTGATGGGCAGCACGCCGTCGCTGGCCGCGGGGCTGGAGGCGGGGCAGCTGGCGCTCGGCCAGGTGGAGTCCCACATCCCGCTGCTCGACAACGGCCGCTCGTGGCTGGAATCGCAGGGGACCAAGCTGCGCGGCTTCTACGGCGAAGTCGAGGCGCGGCTGGCGCGGGCCGTCGACCGCGTGGGGGATTTCTTCGCCATGCTGGCCGACTGGTTCGAGGGGCTGCGCAAGTGGCTGCCGTTCGGCGTGGGGGAGAAGGCGGCCGACATCATGGGCGCGTTGACGACGCTGCTGGCCGAGACGCCGGCGACGATCAGCGGCCTTGAGGTCAACGTGGCCCAGCCGCTGGATGTGTGGCTGCGCCGCATCGACGGCGAGCCGGCGCTGACGCGCACGCTGATCAAGCCGGTGCGCGAGGAAGTCATCACCCGCGCCCGCACGACCATCGACCAGGCCAACACCGTCGCCACCGTCTACGAGGCCAATCTGGCCGCGCCGGCCCGCGCCGCGCTGACCAACCGCCGGACGCTGCAGCAACAGATCGCCGAGTATCGGGCGCAGAACCAGATTTAGCGACGAGCGACGAGTTACGAGCGACGAGTTATGAGCAAAACCGGGTTTCTTATTGGAAACCCGGTTTTTTGATCCGTCTTGGCAACTACCTACGGCAACGGGCCGCTCACCTCCAGGCCCGTCGCCATGCGCGTTAGTCCTTCATTGGGGGCCGCGAAGTGCGGGCCGCTGACGGTCTTGCTGTTCAGATCATAGGCGAAGACGTTCGAGTGGCCGCCGGTGACCGCCCCGTTGTACAGGCGGAGCGGCTTCTGCGTCGTCAGGTAGAGCGTCAGGCCGTCGGCGCTGAGGCTGATGCCGTTGATGGCGTTCTTGGGCAACAGCTTGTTTTCGGAGCCGTCGAGCACCAGATGCCAGAAGCCGGTCGTTTCTGCCCCCAACCGGGTGGCGCAGAAGCCCAGCACGTCCTCGCCGCTGAACTTCAGCGTACCGCCCCCGTAGTTGGACACTCTGCCCGGCCCCTGGGTGCTGATGAGCAAGTAGGCGACACAGGTCACGTTTTCGAAGAGGTCGGGGGCGGCGTCGCCCGGCAGCACATGGAGCCCGTCGATCTTCTCCGGCCCCTTCTTGTCCAGCCCCACGTCGGAGCCGTCCAGGTAGAACGAGAAGCCATCGACATTGTTCCAGCTGACGAGGTCCGTGCCGTCGACGGGCATGGTGATGCCGGGGACAAGGCGCCGGGCCTGGGCGAAGGACATAACTACGTCAGTGCCGTTGGGGTCAGGGATCCAGATGGCGTTGATATTGTGCTTGGCCTTCTTGTTACCCGGCATCAGCAGCGCCGCAGAGCCGTCGAACCAGGGCGTCCAGACGTTGCCGTCCCACTTGAGAATGTCCTCGGGGCCGTAGGCCAGCTGGTCGCCGTACATCGTGCCGGCCGTCTTGGTGGTCATGAAGATGGCGGTCTCGACCGGGGGGACGTCCTGGATGTTGGTGAAGGTGCACTCCACGTGGTCGCCGATGCTCAAGGTCACCAGGGCGGTGTCGTTGATGATGGCTGGGTTGCCGCCGTCGCATGTGATGTCATCCAGTTCCCAACCATTGGGGACGAGTTCACTAATCGCTTGCTCTCCCGGCACGAGGCTGGTGAAGGTGTAGCTCTCCTCGTGGTCGAGCGTGACTTCGAATTGAGTGAACTTGGAGATGATGGAGTTCCTATCGTTTACATAAACGTTGCCACTCGGGTCCACAGCGATACCATAGGTAAAGTAGTTTGGGTGGGAGATCCCTCGTCCGAAATGGCCCAGAAGCTTTCCGTCGCCGTCGAATTTGAGAACACGATTGTTCCCGCCGTCGCCGACGTAAACGTTGCCCTCCCAATCTATGGCGATGTCGTAGGGAAGGAATGGATTAGGCCCCATATCGCTTATCCACAGATCGAGGAAGTTGCCGTCGCTGTCGAACTTTTGGACGCGATTGTTGTCGTTGTCGGTGACGTAGACATTGTTCGCCGCGTCCACGGCTACCCCGAAGGGCTGATCGAATTGACCGGCAGCCGAGCCGCTGATGCCCCACTGGGTCACATAGTCGCCGTCACTGTTGAACTTTTGAATGCGGTCGTTATCGGAGTCTGCGACGTAGACATACCCATCTGCGTCCACAGCAATTCCCAAGGGAATATCGAATTGGCTGTTATCATCGCCGTAGTCACCCCAATGGGTCACGTAGTCGCCGTCGCTGGTGAACTTCCGAATAACATGGTCATAGTAGTCGGTGAGGTAGATGAAGCCATCCTCGTCCACCGCCACGTCAAAGGGACGGCGGATATCACCTCCGGGATCATTAGGGGAGCCGCGGAGTTCCGATAGCATCGTTCCGTCGCTGGAGTATTTCAATACCGAGGCCAGGCCAAAGTGGGCAGCGTAGAGGTGGCCGGCGCTGTCCGTTGTCATCCCCAGAAATTCCCCCCCCTCCATACTCCATTGATCAACAAACGCCGTCATCGTGAACGGGAAGCCCTCGCCGCCGCCGGGGTCGGTGAGCTTGGTGACGGTCAATCGGGCCGCCTCAAGCGGCTGCCAGTCGGGAATTTGATCCGAAAATTGATTATCCGTCAGTCGGATCGGCGTGCCGCTGCCGTCGGCGTTTATGATGTAGAGCTGAAAATTGGTGCCTCCTGCAGTATCGCTGGAATAGACGATTTTCGTCCCGTCCGGCGACCAGTTGCCGTTTATATCAGGCCAATTGTTGTCGGTCAGTTGCGTCTCGTCGCTGCCGTCGGCGTCCATCACCATGAGCTCAAAGTCGTCGCCGTCCCATGTGGTGTAGAGAATCTTCGACCCATCCGGCGACCACTTCGGCAGGACATCGAACGCCGTGTTGTCCGTCAGACGGAGCTCGTCCGTGCCGTCGGCATCCATGACGTAGATTTCATGGTCATTGGGGGTATCGCGGCCGAAGGCGATCTTCGTGCCGTCGGGCGACCACGCGGGATAATAGTTCTGCCCCCCGCCGAAGGTCAACCGCGTCTTGTTGCCGCCGTTGGCGTCCATGACGTAGATCTCCCTGGCGGTTGCGTTTTCCTCGTGGACGTAGGCGATCTTCGTCCCGTCCGGCGACCAGGCCGGAGACGTGTCGCTGGACGTGGCGACGTCGGTCAGCAGGGTTCGGTTGCTGCCGTCGGCGTCCATGACGTAGATGTCCATCAGGTTGTTCTCAAGCCGGGTAAAGGCGATCTTCGTCCCGTCGGGCGACCAGGCGGGATCCTGTTCCATGACCAAACCATCGGGGGAGAGTTTGGTCTCGCCGCTGCCGTCGGGGTTGATGACGTAGATATAGTACGAGCCATTCTCAAATCGCGCGAATGCGATCCGGCCGTTGCCGCCGGGGAAGGCGGCGCCGGCCGGGGGAGCGGAGCGCAAGCCGGCCAACAGCGCCACGGCCGCCAGCAAGCCCACCACAACGAAGCGCGCCGCGAACAAAAATCCGTGCCTCGTGGGGGCGCGGAACTGCCTGGATGTGCGATACGGATCCACTGTTAATCTAACCTCCTGCTGTAAGGGTCGAGCCCCAAAATCGAAGCCCGGCGGTTGCGGAAAAAGGGTTATGAACGCATTGGATCGAACATTATGCTTATTATGATTATGTTTGCGCCGTTTGTCTGTCGGCTAGCCGACACAACTGGGAGCAATTACGAATTACGGATGAAGAGTTGGGTGCGTTGGTGGCGCTCATGGGGAGTGATTGCTTAATTTTGGGGGAATTACATTGAAGTTATTATCACGATCAGAAAACCGGGTTTCTTTTTGGAAACCCGGTTTTTGAGATTGGAGATTGAAGATTGGGAGCGGAGATTCGCGCTTGTGGAGCGCCAGCCCGAACAATTCGCCCCATCCGTGTCAATCGGTCGCTAATTCTTCATCGCTGCGCGTTGAACCACGCCCGCAGATCGTTCATCCCCGCGGCGTTCAGCTTGTGGCCCGTTTGGTATTCGTGGTAGGCCAGATCCGCCCCCGACTGCTCCAGCAGCGCCAACGAGCGCTGCGTCACGTCGTACGGGATCGTCTCGTCCTCGGTGCCGGCGGCCATGAAGACGGGCAGGCCGGCCAGCCGCCCATCCACCGCCTCGGCCGTGGCTGTGGGGGCGAAGCCGACGAGCGCCGCCAGCCCGCGCGCCAGCTGGGGGTGGCGCAACGCCAGCGCCATCGACACGGCCGCGCCCTGGCTGAAGCCCATCAGGTACATCCGGTCGGGGTCGGCGTTATAGAGGCGCGTCATGGCGTGCATGAAGCGGGACAGCGCCGCCACGGCCGGGTCGAAGTCGGCCAACGTGGCCCACTCGTCCGGCTGCTGGATGTGCCACGAGTAGAGGTCGTGGTCGGCGTAGATCGCGCGCGGGGCCACCACCAGCCACGGCCGCGGCACCACCTTGCGGAACACCCACATCACGTCCTCGTTGCCAAGGCGGCCGTGGACCATGACGGCCGTCGGGTAGGGCCCCGGCCCGTCGGGCATCTGGACGCGATACGGCAGACCGGCCTCGAACATTTCCGGGCCGGTGTGGATCAATTGGGAATCGTTTAATGAGTTCATTGAGTTCGCAGAAATAAAAATGAGGTGGCAGTAAGACGGGCGCCTTACTGCTCACCTCTGGGGGGGGAGCCAATTACTAGTATATGTTATTTTGGGGGGAGTTGTCAATAAGAACGAATATATTGATAGAAAGGTGTTCCAGAATGGTCGATTTGACAGCCTCGCCCACAGCACTACTATAAAGCCAATGACCACCGCAGAGAAGCTGCGCGACTTCATCCACGCCTGCCGCCGCGAGATCGCCGGGGAGCTGCGCGCTGACGCCTACACGCGCCTCCTCTACAGCACCGACGCCAGCCTCTACCAGCTGACGCCCCACGCCGTGCTCATTCCGCGCGCGGCCGAGGACGTGGTCGCGGCCATGGCGCTGGCGGCCGCCTATGACGTGCCGGTGCTGGCCCGCGCCGCGGGCACGAGCCTGGCCGGGCAGGCGGTCAACGAGGCGCTGGTCATCGACTTCACCCGCCATCTCGACGCCATCGTCGAGATCAACGCCGAAGAGCGGTGGGCGCGGGCGCAACCGGGAGTGGTGCTCGATGAGCTCAACGCCGCCCTGCGCCCCCACGGCCTGCTGTTCGGCCCCGACCCGGCCAGCAGCAACCGCTCGACGCTCGGCGGGGCGGTGGCCAACAACGCCACCGGCAGCCACTCGCTGCTCTACGGCATGACGGCCGACCACGTGCGGGCCATGCGCGTGGTGCTGAGCGACGGCAGTGAGGCGCGGCTCGACGGCGGCACGCTGCGCCATCCGGCCGCCTCGCCGCTGGTGGGCGCGCTGGCGGCGCTGCTGGCCGACGCCGCCAACCAGGCCGCCATCCGCGACGCCACGCCCCGCTACTGGCGGCGCTGCGGCGGCTACAACCTCGACCGGCTGCTGCCGGGGGCGGCCGGCAACCTGGCCCAGCTCATCTGCGGCTCCGAGGGGACGCTGGCGGTGATGACAGAGATCACCGTCGACCTCGTCCCCCGCCCGGCCCACACCGGCCTGGTGCTGCTCCACTTCGACGCGCTGGACGTGGCCCTGTCGGCCGTGGGCGACATTTTGGAGACGGAGCCGGCGGCCGTCGAGCTGCTGGACACGCTGAGCCTGACGCTGTGCCGCGACGTGCCGGAGTACGCCCGGCTGCTGGCGTCGGTCGTCGCCGGTTCGCCCCACTCGCTGCTGGTCGTCGAGTACCAGGCGGAGAGCGAGGCGGCCGTGCGGGCGGGCGTCGAGCGGCTGGAGCGGTTGGCGGCGCGGCGGCCGCTGGGCGTCAGCGGCGTCACCCGCGCCCTCACTCCTGAGGCACAGGCGGCCGTCTGGGCCGTTCGCAAGGTGGGTCTGGGGCTGCTGATGTCGATGAAGGGGGAGATGAAGCCGGTGCCGTTCATCGAGGACGCGGCCGTGCCGGTGGCCCATCTGGCGGAATATGTGCGGCAGATCGAGGAATATTGCGCCGAACTGGGCACGCCGATCACCTACTATGCCCACGCCGGGGCGGGTTGCCTCCACATCCGGCCGCTGGTCAACCGGCGCAGCGCCGAGCAGATGGCGCGGCTGCCCGACATCGCCCGTTTCGCCGCCGGGCTGGTGAAGGGGTACGGCGGCGCGCTGTCGAGCGAGCACGGCGACGGCCGCTCGCGCAGCTGGCTCAACGAGGCGTTCTACGGCCCCGAGCTGTACCGGCTGTTCGGCGCGGTGAAGGGGGTGTTCGACCCCGGCAACCGGCTCAACCCCGGCATCATCGTCAACGCGCGGCCGATGAACGAGCATCTGCGGCTGCTGCCGACGGATGCCATCGAGCACCCCATCAGCTTCGCGGACTATGAGGGGGATGACGAGTCGTTTCGCATAGCCTATTGGAATGACCCCGACAAGCACTCTCCAGCCCCTCCATCCACCGGCCCCACCGCCGCCAATCGGCCCGATAGTCCACCCACCGCCGCCATCCTCAACCCGCCCGCCGCCCAAGCCGGGCATCCGTCCAGCCCCCAGTTTGAAGGAGGGGCAGGGGATGGACTTCGCATAGCCAGTTGGAATAGCCCCAACTCGCCTCACCCAACAGAGACCGAACCCGGCAACCTGTCCATTCCAACTACTTGGCATGACCCCGACCCGCCTCGCCCAACAGCAACCCAACCCGGCGCTCTGTCTACCTCAACCCCATCCCCCACCGGCTACACTCGCGCCGTCGAGCTGTGCAACGGCGCCGGCGTCTGCCGCCAGCGCCTGACCGGCACGATGTGCCCCAGCTTCATGGTCACGCGCGAGGAGATGCACAGCACCCGCGGCCGCGCCAACGCGCTGCGGGCGGTGATGACCGGCGCGCTGCCGCCCGAGGAGATGGTGTCGCCGCGGATGCACGCGGTCATGGATCTGTGCATCTCGTGCAAGGCGTGCAAGGCGGAGTGCCCGTCGGCCGTCGACATGGCCCGGCTGAAGACCGACTTCCTGGCCCGCTACCACGCCGCCCACGGCACGCCGCTGCGGACGCGCTTTTTCGGCCACGCGGCGGCGCTCAACCGGCTGGGGAGCGGGCCGGCGGCGCCGTTGAGCGGGGCGTTGTTGCGCTCGCGGCTGGGGCGGTGGGTGTTGGCGCGCGTGCTGGGGCTGGCGGCCGAACGGCCGTTGCCCGCGCCGGCGCGGCGGCCGTTCGCGGCGTGGTGGCGCCGGCGCCTCCCCGCGGTGACGACGGCGCCGGCGATGCCCATTGCCCTGTTCATCGACCCGTTCACCAACTACAACCACCCCGACATCGCCGTCGCCGCCGTCGAGCTGTTCGAGCGCATCGGCGTGCCGGTGGTCGACGCGCCGGCGGCCGACGACGGGCGGCCGTTCATCTCCAAGGGCATGGTGGCCCAGGCGCGCGCCGCCGCCCGCCGCACGCTCGACGCGCTGCACCCCCACGCCGCGGCCGGGCGGGCCATCGTCGGGCTGGAGCCGAGCAGCCTGCTGACGCTGCGCGACGAGTACCGCTATCTGCTGCCGGACGACGAGCGGGTGGCGGCCGTGGCCGCGCGGGCGCTGACGTTCGAGGAGTACGTCGACCGGCTGGCGGCCGAGATGGAGTTAGGCCATTATTTCACGGCCGAACCGCGGCGGGTGCTGCTGCACGGCCATTGCCACCAGAAGGCGCTGGTGGGCACGGCCCCGGCGCGGCGGGTGCTGTCGCTGCCGCCCGGCTACATGGTCAGCGAGGTGGACTCGGGCTGCTGCGGCATGGCGGGTTCGTTCGGCTATGAGGCGGAGCATTACGAGGTGTCGATGCAGATGGCCGAGCGGCGGCTGCTGCCGGCGGTGCGCGCGGCAGGGCCGGAGACGATCATCGCCGCGGCGGGGCTCAGCTGCCGCGAACAAATCGCCCACGGCACAGGGCGGCGCGCGCTCCACCCGGCTGAGGTACTGCGGGATGCGCTTAGGTAGAGGATTTATCTGCAGATTTTTAAGAGGGGATTGGGGATTGGAGATTTGGAGACCGGGAGACTAGGAGACTGACCCACTGACCTACTGACCCACTGAAAACTGGACACTGGACACTGGACACTGGACACTGGGCACTGGGCAGTGAAAACGGAGATAAAATGAATACTCTCACACGATTCGGGTTAATACTGATTCTGGCGCTGTGTTTGGCTGCTTGCGGGGGCGAGGCGGGGGGGCCGGAGAATGTGTTTATCGCCGACGGGGCCGACAACGGCGAGACGGTGGTGATGGGCGTGGGGGATGTGCTGCAGGTCACGCTGGCCGAGAACCGGAGCACGGGGTACGTCTGGAGCATCGTCACCAACGACGAGGCAGTGCTGCGGTTGACGGATGAACCGGCGTATGAGGTCGAGGGGGAGCCGCTGCCCGGCGCGGGCGGCCACACGACGTATCTGTTCGAGGCGGCCGCCCCCGGCACGAGCGTGCTGAGCATGGTCCACGCCCGGCCGCAGGAGACGGCCGTCGAGCCGGTGGGCACGTTCGAGCTGACGGTGCAGGTGACGGAGTAGCGGCTAGGCGCCGGGCGGCAGGTCGTCGCGCCGGCGCAGGGCGCGCTCGATCTTGCGTTCGCGGCGGGCGTCGGCGCGGAACGGAGCCAGGGCGGCCAGCGCGTCGGCCGCGTCGCGCGTGGCGCCGCCGGTCAGCAGGTCGAGCAGGAAGGCGAAGGCTCCATCGTGCCCCCGCACGCCGAGCGAGGCCACGGCCGCCAGCGCCACGGGGCGCATCACCGGATGCTCCGTCGTCTCCCAGATGCCGGTCAGCACGGGCAGCGCCTCGGGGATGCCGGAGCCGCCCAGCGCGGCCACGGCCGCCTCGGCCAGCGGCAGGTCGTCGCCGGCCGCCCGCTCGCCCACCAGCGACAGCGCCGCCACCGGCTCCAGGCTCAGCAGCGCGGCGAACACCTCGGCCATGACCGCCGGCTCCTCGTCGCCGGTCTCCGCCTTGTACCACAGCAGCGGCGCGCCGCCCGGCCGCGCGGCATAGGCGATGGCTCGCGCCGCGCCGGTGCGGGCGTCGGGCTCGGGGTCGGCCAGCAGCCGGGCCAGCGCCAGCAGCGTCTCCGGCGGGTCGGAGCGGGCCAGACCCAGCGCGCTCATGCCCCGCAACCGCGCGGCCGTGTCCACCTGCCCGCCCCACACCGGCTCCGGTTGCACATGGCCCACGCCGCGCAGGAACAGCTCGGCGTCGCGCGTCTCCAGCCGGTTGAGCGCGGCGACGATGGCGATCTTGGCCGCGCAGGTGGGGTCGCGGCGGGCGGCGTCGTCGAGAAAGCGGGGGAAGGCGGCCGTCAGCTCCGGCTCAAAGCAGCCCAGCTCCCACTCGGCGATGATCTCGGCCGCGCGGGCGACGAGCAGGTTGGAGCGAGCGGCCAGCGCCCGCCGCAGCGCCTCGTCCGCGCCGGGGGCGTTGGGGTCGGCCCGCAGCCCATTCAGTTGACTGAGCTGCTGCTCGAAGGCGTCGCGTGATGCCATTAGCGGCGGCCGTCGCCGGCCTAGACGCCAAGCTCGGCCCGGATGTGGGCCAGGATCGACTCCTCTTCCTCGGAGACGCGCACGCCGCCGAAGCCCAGAAAGCCACCTTCCTTGCTGGCGTCGGCCACGCCCTCGGCCACGGCGTAGGTCATCCGCTTGAACAGATCAATGTCGGCCTCGTCCGCGCCCTTGGCCCGCAGCATGGCCAGGGTTTCGCTGGTGCGCTGCCGCACTTGCTGCTTCATCTCCTCGGCCGTCTGCGGCCGGTTGGCCTGGATCTCCTTCTGCTGCTGCTCGGCCCAGCGCTTCAGCTCGGCCTCTTCCTCTTCCGACGGCCGGGTGGTCATCTGGGTCTGCATGGCGGCCATGAGGGAGCTGCCGGCGGCGTTGGCCTCGACGAATTCCTTCATGGTGTTCATGATGGCCCGGAACTCATTGATGAGACCAATCGGGCCGGAGGGGTCGGCCGTGACCACCAGCGCCCCAATCGCGGCCGGCACGGAGATGAGGCTGCCCCACTCTTCCACGGAAAACGAATCGCGTGTGATCATGTTTGTCTCCTAAGTGATGCACAAGCTGGGTGAATGCCCTTTACGCCTCGGTGACGGACTTCACGGGCGGTATGGGACTGTTTTTACTCGATTGCTTTTTGTACCGCAACCTTCAGGTTGCATCTTATGCAAGCTAAAGCATGCGGTACGGGCTGCAAGCTAAAGCATGCGGTACGGGCTGCAAGCTAAAGCATGCGGTACAGTGTGATACAATTTCCAGCGGCCGAGGCTGCATGCCAAACCCGGCCAATGGAGGCTATCTATTGATGTCCGACTGGAACAGGCGAGCGAAGATCGAATCCTTCGGCCAGGCCTACGCGCGCCTGCAGGCCGCCTTGCGCGACTTCCCGCGCGAGATGTGGCACTATCGCCCCGACGCTCAGGATTGGACGATCCACGAGATCCTCATCCACCTTGCCGACAGCGAGGCCAACGGCTACGTGCGCTGTCGGCGGCTCATCGCTGAGCCGGGCAGCGACATCCTGGCCTATGACGAGAGCGCCTGGGCCACCCGGCTGCGCTACGGCGAGCAGAGCACGGCCGGGGCGCTGGAGCTGTTCCGCCTGCTGCGCCAGATGACCTATGACCTCATCCGCGACCTGCCCGACGAGGCGTGGGAGGCGTCGGTCTACCACTCCGAAGAGGGGCGCGTCACCTTCGACGACTGGCTCGACCTCTATGAGCGCCACGTGCCCCTCCACATCGCCCAGATGCGCGCCGTCTACCAGACGTGGAGGCTGGACAATGAGGGGGAGTAGCACGACGGCCGGGCATCGGGTGACCCGCCGCATCATTCGCTGCACGCCGCGCCACATCCCCCGGCTGCTCGACTATCTGAGCGAGCACAACCCGCGCCCGGAGCACCACATCGGCTATCTGGGCGTTTCGCCCGACGACATCCGCGAGTCGGTCCTGGCGGCCGACAGTCGCAGCGACTGCGCCTTCCGGCTGGCGCTGGAGGGCAACCGGCTTGTTGGGGCCATGGGCATCGACTTCGACGAGGCGATCGGGCGGGCGTGGCTCTATGGCCCGGTGGTGACGGCCGAGGCGTGGACGCAGACGGCCGACGCGCTCTATGAGGCTGTGCGGTTGATCGTCCCGGCCGGGGTGGAGGAGCACGAGATGTTCGTCGACGCCGAGAACGCCAATTGCCGCGCCTTCGCCGAGCGCCACGGCCTGGCTTTCGTCAAGGAGATGGCGATCTTCACCATCATGCCGGAGCGATTGGCGGCGCTGCCCAAGGATTCGGCCGAACGTTGGGCCATGGTCAGACCATGGGCCGACGAATTCACCGATTGGTTCGTGGCCCTTCATGAACGGCTGTTCCCATCGTCGAACTACACGCTTGGCTACATGCTGGGCGAGCGGGACAAGGGGGCGGCTTTCCTGGTGCTGCTCGATGGCGAGCGGCCGGCGGGCTACTTCTTCGGCCGCGTCGAGCCGGAGTCGGGGCAGGCCTATGTCGATCTGCTGGGCGTGGACGAGGCGTATCGCGGCCGGGGCATCGGCCGCCGCCTGATGCACGCCGGCCTGGCCCATCTGCGAGCCATGCCTGGCTTGCAGCAGGTCAACCTGACCGTCGACGCCGCCAACCACCCCGCCCAACAACTTTACTTCTCCCTGGGCTTTGAGAAAGAGCGAGATATGGTAGCGTATAGGGGAGGGAGGAAGAATTAAACACGGAATGGACACGGATTAAACGGATTTTACGGAGCGTATTTCTCGATGCGTACTATCCATTCGATCCGTCATATTTATCTGGAACCATGAAGAAGCCAATATCCGTTAAATCCGTAAAATCTGTGTCCATTCCGTGTTTAATTTCTTCTCTATGAGTGAATCATGCAACCCAAAAGGTTTTTGATATTGACCGCCGACGCCGGGTTTGGACACCGTAGCGCGGCCAATGCGCTGGAGCGTGCCTTCGAGCTGCGCTATGGCGACGCCGCCCGGGTGACGATCATCAACCCGCTCGATGAATCGGGGGCGCTGCAGTTCATGCGCACGGCCGAGAGCGACTACGACAAGCTGGCCCGCGAATGGCCGCAGTTCTACAAGCTCGGCTATCGCATGGCCGACATGCGGCTGACGACCAACGTCACCGAGATGGCCTACGTGATGATGATGTACGAGCCGATCGCCCGGCTGATGCGGCAGCACACGCCCGACGCGGTCATCATCACCTTCCCCACCTACCAATATCCCGTGGCTGCCTACCGCCGCCTGACGGGGCGCAAGATCCCCGTGGCCACCGTCGTCACCGACCTCGTCTCGCTGCAGCGGATGTGGTTCAGCCAATCCGTCGACCTGACGCTGGTGCCGACGCAGGCCGCGGCCGACCTGGCCATCGAGCGTGACCTCGACCCCGACACCGTCCACCTAACCGGGCTGCCGGTCAACCCGGCGCTGGCCGTCAAGCCGGCGTCGAAGGCGGAGGCGCGGCGGGCGCTCGGCTGGCCGGAGGACAAGTTCACCATCCTGGCCGTCGGCAGCCGTCGCGTCGAGCGGCTCTACGAGTTCGCCCACGTGCTGAACCACTCCGGTCACGATGTCCACCTGGCGGCCGTGGCCGGGGGCAACGAGGAGCTGTACGACCTGCTGCGCCGGACGGAGTGGCACATCCCGGCGACGGTCTACAACTTCGTCAACAACATGCCCCAGCTGATGCACGCCGCCGACTGCCTTATCAGCAAGGCGGGCGGGCTCATCGTCACCGAGTCGCTGGCGTGCGGCCTGCCGCTCATCCTCGTGCAGATGATCCCCGGCCAGGAGACGGGCAACGCCCGCTACGTCGTCGAGGAGGGGGCGGGGGACGTGACGCTGGAGCCGCTGCCGTTTCTGGAGACGATCACCCATTGGCTGGCCGACGACCGCCGCCTGTTCCGCGAGCGCGCGGCGGCCGCCGCCCGGCTGGGCAAGCCGGAGGCCGCCTTCGCCGCGGCCGACCTCATCTGGCAGGCGGCGCAGGCGGGTGTGCCGGTGCGCGCCCGCCGCAGCCCCATTTCGCGCCAGAAGCTCAAAAACTTGCTGAGCCAATTCAGCGGACGGGAGGGAACGAGCGACGCATGATACCGATGTCATTTCCGCCGGATTTCCTGTTCGGCGCGTCCACCTCGGCCTACCAGATCGAAGGGGGGTGGAACGCCGACGGCAAGGGGCCGTCGATCTGGGACGTTTTCACCCACCAAAAGGGAAAGATCCACAACGACGACAACGCCGACGTGGCCGCCAACACTTACGCCGACTTCCAGACCGATATCGAGCTGATGCGGCAGATGGGGCTGGGGGCGTATCGTTTCTCGATCGCCTGGTCGCGGGTGCTGCCGCGCGGCCGCGGCGCGGTCAACCCGGCCGGGCTCGACTACTACGAGCGGCTGGTGGACGCGCTGCTGGCGGCGGGGATCATGCCCTTCCCGACGCTGTTCCACTGGGATTTGCCGCAGGCGCTGGAAGAGGAGCGGGGCGGCTTCGCCCACCGGGACACGGCCGCCCACTTCGCCGACTACGCCGAGGTAGTGGTGCGCCGGCTGGGCGACCGGGTCAACTTCTGGACGACGTTCAACGAGCCGTGGGTCCACGCTTCGTTCGGCTACATGGCCGGCATGCACGCCCCCGGCCGCCGCAACCCGTGGGCCTTCCTGCGCGTCGTCCACCACCAGCTGCTGGGCCACGGGCTGGCGGTGGAGCGGATCAAGTCGCTCGTGCCGGGGGCGCAGGTGGGCATTACGCTCAACTTCACCCCGTTCTATCCGGCGACGAAGAGCGACGCCGACCGGGGCGCGGCCGACATGGCCGATCAGCTGTACAACCGCCTCTTCCTCGACCCGCTGACCGGCCGCGGCTACCCGCCCCGCTTCTGGCGGCGGATGCGGCCGTTCCGCCCCAAAATCGCGCCGGGGGACATGGAGATCATCGCTCGCCCGATTGACTATCTGGGCGTCAACTACTACACCCGCTCCCACGTTCGCTACCAGCCGCTGGTGCCCGTGCTGCAGCTGTGGCCGGCGCAATTGCCGGTGCTGACCGGCATGAGCGAGGGGGAGCCGGAGACGATCTACACCGATATGGGGTGGGAGGTGTACCCGGCGGGGCTCTATGAACTGCTGTTCCGGCTGAAGCAGGAGTACGGCAACCCGCCGGTCTACATCACCGAGAACGGCGCGGCCTTCGCCGACGAGGTTGGCCCCGACGGCCGCGTGCGCGATGAGCTGCGGCAGCGCTACCTGGAGCAACATCTGGCGGTCACGTCGGCGGCCATGCGCGTGGGGGCCGACGTGCGCGGCTACTTCGCCTGGTCGTTGCTCGACAACTTCGAGTGGGCCTTCGGCTACGACAAGCGCTTCGGCATCGTCCGCGTCGATTACGCCACCCAGCAGCGCACCATCAAGGACAGCGGCCACTGGTACGCCGGGCTCATCCGCGACCGCGGGCAAGGTAGCGTCGATGCCGCGCCGGGGGGAACAGAACCGACCCCACCGGCGTCCAATACATAGACCGGCTGTGTATGGCGCCGGGGCGTGGAGGAGTAATGAGGAATCGGATTGCGGCGTTGTTGTCAGTGTTGTTGTTGGCGGCGGTGGGCTGCACGTCGTTCGACATTCCGGACGTGCAGCAGGGCGGGGAGGGAGACGTGGCGGTCATCACGTTGGTGACGCCCACCGGCGGCGGGGCGTATCCGGGGGCGGAGACGCCGATCGAGCTGCCCGTCAGCGGCTACCCGGCCGCGGCCGACTTGTCACAACCGCCTGCCGGCTACCCAGAGATGACTGCTATGGCTCCCTCGCTTGATGTCGACCCCGACGAGCTGTCCCCTGTGCCGTCACCGACGCCGCGGCGCAGACAGGCACTTGCGCCGGAGTCGGTGCGCCAGACGGCGATCGTCGAGGCGGTGGTGCGCGACTTGCGCCAATTCCTGCGCGACTCCCAGGTGGCGATCGAGGTCGTGGCGGCCGAGTCGGTGGTGTGGGCCAACACCGGGCTGGGCTGCCCGCAGGAGGGGATGGGGTACGTCGAGGTGCAGGTGGAGGGGATGCTGATCACCGTCGAGGCGGACGGCCGGACTTATACCTACCACACCGACGGCGGGCGCAACTTCGTCCAGTGCCGCGACGGCCGGCCGGTGTCCAGTGGGACGGCGCCGGAGCGGTAGGGGGAAGAATTTAACACGGATGGGGCATGGATTGGACGGATTGATACGGAAAGAAAAACCCGTTTCATCCGTTTAATCCGTGTCCATTCCGTCTTTAATTCTTCTCTGAAACGCCGCAACGTTTTCCCCGATGCTCTGATCCCCACCGAAAATGGCGCTGCCGGCCACCAGGACCGTTGCGCCGGCGGCGACGGCTTCGGTCGCGTTGTCGGGCTTGATGCCGCCGTCGACTTCCAGCTCGGCCGCGGAGCCGATGGCGTCGAGCATGGCCCGCAGCCGCCGGATCTTGCCGGTGCTGGTGGGGATATAGGCCTGGCCGCCGAAGCCGGGGTTGACCGACATCACCAGCGCCAGGTCGACATAGGGCAGGATCTCATCCAGCGCCGACAGCGGCGTGGCCGGGTTCAGCGTCACGCCCGGCCGCGCGCCGAGCTCGCGGATCATCTCCACCGTCCGGTGCAGGTGGGGGCACGTCTCCACGTGGACGGTCAGGATGTCGGCCCCCGCCCGCGCGAAGTCGGCCAGGAAGCGCTCCGGCTGCTCGATCATCAGATGCACGTCGACCACCGCGCCGTACTGCCGGGCGATGGGCGCGACGGCCGCCACCACCAGCGGCCCGATGGTGATGTTGGGCACGAATTGGCCGTCCATGACGTCGACATGGACGTAGCTCGCCCCGGCTTGCAACGCCTCTTCCACCTGCTCACCAAGGCGGGCGAAGTCGGCCGAGAGGATCGAGGGGGCTAGGTGGATCGTTCTCATGTTGGAATCTTTTGACCACGGATTGACACGGATTGGGCGAATTTAAACGGATTGATTTCCACGATGTTTGATTTATCCATCAGGGTTGGGGCGAGTATACCGCAGAACGAGTGATCGAGAACGTTAGACCAACGACTTCCAGCGCGTTTGGCGGTATTGAAAGAGGAAGAGGGCGAACGGCCCGGCGAGGGAGTTGAGCGGCCCGGCGTCGAGATCGATCTGGTCGGTGTAGAGCGTTCGGCCGTCGCCGTGGGGCTGCACGCGTATGGTGTGGTTCCAGACGGGCGTCAGCGCGCCGCGCTCGCGCGTTTCGGCCACGCGCTCGGCTTCGTCGAAGTGGTGGATGGTGATGGCGTGCGTCCCGATCGGGATGAGGCCGAAGGCTCGCAGGTTGAGCGACACCGTGTCGTTGGGCCGCCACGTTGGCGGCAGCGGGCGGCCGCCGGCCATATCGAAGGCGATGATGGGCGTGACGACGCGGGCGAAGGTGGCCGGTTGCTTCACCAGCGCCCACACCCTGTCCGGCGGCGCGTCCAGCACCGATTGGACCACCACGCGGCGGCCCCGACGGCGCCGGCCGTCCGGCCCGGCTACGTCGGCAGGCGCCAGGGAAGATGTGTGGAAGGACGCCGTCCAGCGGCGAAGGGCCGCCGTTAGCGCTATGGCGCCGAGAAGCAGCCATATCAGACGGTAAAGACCAGAGCGTTTGGGGTGTGAGTTCATATCCTTGGTCTGCTCGTATTCTTGCACTACGAACGAAGAGGTTGGCTATGTCCGCACCAGCGCCGCCCGCGCGCGCTCCCGGCCGCCGGGCGTCAGCGCCAGATCGCCGTTGCTGCGCAGCACCAGGCCGCCGCGCTCGGCGCGGGCCACGACGTCGGCCGCGAACTCCGGCTCCCAGCGCAGGTGGTGGTATAGGTGGTCGAGACGGTTCTCGACGGCGCTCTCCGGCGTGCCCTCGTGGTTGAGCAGGTGGATGGCCAGAGCCGTCTGCGCGAACTCCCACCGCTGGCGGCCGCGCCGCGCCCACAGCGCCACTAGCCCCCGCTCCGGCGCCAGCAGGAAGACGCCCAAAAACAGCACCCCCAGCACCGTGGCGATCGACCCGGCGATGTTGGCGTCCATGAACCACGCCAGCCAGAAGCCGCCGACGGCCCCGGCCGCGGCCAGCGCGGCGCTGTAGAGCAGCATCCGGCTCAGCCGGTCGGTCAGCAGGTAGGCGGCCGCCGGGGGGGTGATCATCAGGCCCACGACGAGGATGCTGCCCACGGCGTCGAACGCGCCGACGGCCGTGACCGACACCACCACCATGAGCAGGTAGTGGACGAGGGCGGGGGAGAAGCCCAGCGCGGCCGCCAATCCGGCGTCGAACGTCGTCAGCTTCAGCTCCTTGTAGAACAGGGCGATGAACAGCACATTGAGCAGCAGGATGACGCCCATGACCACCAGGCTGCGCGGCAGATCGACGCTGCCGATGTCGACGCGGTCGAGCGGGGCGAAGGTCAGCTCGCCCAGCAGCACCGCGTCCACGTCGAGGTGAACGCCGCGGGCGAAGCGGGAGATGAGGATGACGGCCACGCTGAACAGGGCGGGGAAGACGAGCCCGATGGCCGCGTCTTGCCGCACGAGGCGCGTTCGCATCAGCAGCTCGACGAGGCTGACGGTGACTACGCCCATGGCGGCCGCGGCCAGAATGAGCAGCGGCGAGTCGAGCGTGCCGAGGACGAAGAAGCCGAGCACGATGCCCAGCAGGACGGTG
>CAYNOL010000031.1:10032-24496 GCA_964398825.1 uncultured Ardenticatenaceae bacterium | reverse complement strand
CGAATCGGCCAGGGCCATCAGTTCGTCCCGGTGGGCATCGATCGCCAGCGCCGCGGCAGCCATATCGGGCAAATCTAGCAGCTGGATCTGGCCGATCATTACCGGCTCCGACGTCTCGGCCTCGAAGCCGCCGCCGGCGCGGATGAGCTTGGCCGCGTGGCTGACGGCTGCCAGCACGCTCGGCTCCTCGACGGCCATGGGGATGAGGTAGTCGCGGCCATTGACAAGGAAGTTGGCCGCCACGCCCAACGGAAGGGCATAAGTGCCCAGCGCGTTTTCGATCATCAAATCGGCCTGGGCCGGAGCCAAACCGTCGCCGGCCAACACGGCCGCCTCGTCTTCGCTCAACGCCGCCCATTCGGCCACCAGCGCCACGCGCTCGGCCAGGCTCATCTTATAGAAGCCCGGCAAACGTGACGATTTCACAGCTTCAGCGATTTCCATACACATATACCCAACTGTATAACCACTCAGGGGGTCGAATCGTTCCGGAATATAGCGTTGGATTGCTGTCAAAATCTATCACTTTGGCAACGAGAGAGGAGACTGAGAGACTCAGAGACTAAGTGACTGTCAAATCTCCCAGTCTCCCAGTCTCTCAGTTTCTCAGTCTCTGAGTCTCCCAGTCCCATTGCTAAAACCCCCCACCTCAGGTAGCATTTCCACCATGAAATCATCGCCGACGACGGCCACGGTACTCATCCTGATCATGCTGCTCATGGTCGTTGCTGCGGGGTTTGTCTTTCTCCTCCAGACGGAGTTGCGCTTCCGCGATCATCTGCGTGAATTGACGGCCGAGAACGAAGCGCTGCGCACTGAGCAGGCCAACGTCGAGCTGGAGCTGTCGAGCGCGGTGGCGACGCGCGACGCCGTGGCCGCCGACCTGGCCGCGGCCGAGGCCGACACGCGTCTGCTCGAAGGCCAGCTCGTCGAGAGCCATCAGGAAGTGGACGCGCTCGTCGAGCAGGTGGCCACGCTCACGGCCGAAGTCGACGGCTTGGGCGCGCAGCTGGCCGAGCTGGAAGGAGAGGAGCAAGACCGCCCACCCGTCGTAGCCATCATCACGCCCGAGGACGAGGATACGCTGCCTATCTCCCGGCCGGTGCAGATCGTCCTGGCCGCCAGCGACGCCAACGGCTTGGCCAGCGTGGTGCTCGAAGTCGACGGCCGCCGCTTCGCCACCTACACCGTCGGCGGCAACCGCATCTACGCCCGCACGCTGACGTGGCCCGCCCCGGCCGAAGAGGGCGAGGTCACCTTCACAGTGACGGCCGTCAACGTCAACGACGTGCGCAGCGAACCGCAATCCGTCACCGTGACGCTGACCGACACCGAAGCCCGCAACGCCGCCATCCGCGACGAGATCGAGGCCAACGTCGCCGATTTGCGCGGCCTGGCGCTGCTGACCGACATCGACCCCGTCGTGATGACTCGCGACGAGTTGCGGGCGCGCATCGAGGGCGACTTCGCCACCGACACCAGCCCCGAGGAATCCCGCCGCGACGTGCTGGAGCTGAGCGCGTTCGACTTCCTGGGGCGCGACTATGACCTCTATGGGGCCCAGGTGCGGCTGCAGAGCGAGGGGATTTTGGGCTTCTATGACCCCGAGACGGCCGAGTTCGTCGTCGTCAACGACGGCGCGCTGCTCGACCCGGCCGCCCAATGGACCCACGCCCACGAAGTCGTCCACGCCCTGCAAGACCAGCACTTCGACCTGGACGCGCTGACCGACGACTCGCTCGACTCCGAGGCACGGGCGGCCGTGCGCGCGCTGGCCGAGGGCGAAGCGGAGTTGATTCAGTACCTCTATCTGTATGACGGCCGTTACTTCACGCAGAGCGAAGTGGCGTCCATCCTCAACGACCCCGAGCAGACCGACACCGATTTCCTGCGCGACTTCCCGCCCGTGCTCATCAACGACCTCTCCTTCCCCTACACCAGCGGCGTCGAGTTCGTCATCGACCTGTTCCAAGAAGGAGGCTTCGAGGCGCTCGACGAAGCATGGGCCAACCCGCCCCGCTCCACCGAGCACATCCTGCACCCCGACCGCTATCGCGCCGGCGACGAGCCGCAGACGGTCACCCTGCCGTCGCTTGCGACCACGCTCGGCGCGGGCTGGGAGCTGCTCGACGACGACATCATGGGTGAGTTCTACCTGCGCGAATATCTGGCCCAGCAATTGCCGCGAACCATGGTTGACCGGGCGGCGACGGGGTGGGGTGGCGACCGCTACGCCGTCTACTGGCACGAGAACGACGGCGCGCTGGTCATGGCTTTGCGGCTGGTGTGGGACACCCCGGCCGACGCCGTCGAATTCGCCCAAACCTACCCCGAATACCCGGCCGCGCTCTTCAACGCCACCGGCCGGACCCAACCGGGCGGCAGCACCTGCTGGGCCGGCCCCGATGTCATCTGTTTTCTGCAACTCGACGGCAATTCACTCATCGCCCGCGGCCCCGATGTCGCCACTGCATTGGCGGTGTTGCAGGTGATGCAGGATGATCTACCCTAGCGGCAGAAAGGATTGGGGATTAGAGATTGGCGATGACGCCATCGCCAATCTCTAATCCCTAATCTCCCAATCCTCCATTCTCCATTTTTTCGCCCCCCATTCCCCTCTCCGTTATAATTTTTCGTTATGATCAGATTTCATAACGACTCGCTAGAAGGGAGAAAAACCGATGCGCAAGACAGTTTTGATGCTCACTCTGTTGGGGCTATTGCTGGCCCTCGTCGCTTGCGGGGCGCAGGAACCGGCCGAGCCACAGGTGCTGCGGCTGGCGACGACCACCAGCACGGCCGACTCCGGCCTGCTCGACGCCATTCTGCCCGCGTTCGAGGAAGAGCACAACGCCCGTGTCGACGTGGTGGCCGTGGGCACGGGGCAGGCCATTGAACTGGGCCAGGCCGGCGATGCCGACGTCATCCTCGTCCACGCCCGCGCGCGCGAAGATGCCTTCGTCGCCGAGGGGCACGGCACGGCCCGCAGCGACGTGATGTACAACGATTTCGTCATTGTGGGGCCCACGGCCGACCCCGCCGGCGTGGCCGGCATGCCGACCGCGGCCGAGGCGCTGGCGGCCATCGCCGCCGCCGGTGCGCCGTTCGCCTCGCGCGGCGACGACAGCGCCACCCACACCAAGGAGATGAGCCTGTGGGACGCGGCCGGCGTGGCGCCCGACCCAGCCGGCGGCTGGTACAACTCGCTCGGCCAGGGCATGGGCGAGACGCTCATCTTCGCCAACGAAGCCGGAGCCTATACCCTCGCCGACCGGGGCACCTTCCTGTCCATGCGCGACAATCTGCCCAACCTGACCGTCGTCGTCGGCGGCGACAGCATCGACGGCAACGCCGATCCCGCCCTGCTGAACCCGTACGGCGTCATCCCCGTCAACCCCGACAAGTCCGACGCTATCAACGCCGAGCTGGCGCAGCACTTCGTCGAGTGGATCACCTCGGCCGAGGTGCAGGAACGCATCGGCCAATTCGGCACCGACACGTTCGGCCAGCCGTTGTTTTATCCGGACGCGGAGTAGAAGAAGGGATTGGGGATTAGGCATTGCGCCAGTCTCTAATCCCCAATCCCCAATCCCACCCTTATGGAAACACTCCTCGACGCCCTGCGCGAAGCGCTCCAACTGCTGACCGGCGGCGACCCGGCGCTGGTGGAGATCGTCGCCATGACGTTGCGGGTGACGGGTGGGGCGCTGGTGCTGGCGGTGGTCATCGGCCTGCCGCTGGGGGCGGCGCTGGGGCTTCGCGACAACGTTCCCGCCTCGGGCTGCATCATGCCCATCATCTACACCGGCATGGGGCTGCCGCCCGTCGTCGTCGGTCTGTTCGTCTACCTGATGCTGTCGAACCGGGGGCCGTTGGGCGACCTGAGCTGGCTCTTCACGCCGCGGGCGATGATCGCCGCGCAGACGATCATCGCTCTGCCGCTCATCATCGGCCTGACGCTGACCGCACTGCGCAGCATCGACCCCATGGTCAAGCTGCAGGTGCGCGCGCTGGGGGCTACGCCGGCCCAACAGGCGTGGACGATGCTGCTCGAGGCGCGGCTGGGGGTGCTGGCGGCCATCATCGCCGCGTTTGGCGGAATCATCTCCGAAGTCGGCGCGGTGATGCTCGTCGGCGGCAACATCGAAGGCCAGACCCGTGTCCTGACCACGGCCATCGTCCTGGAGACCCGCCGCGGCAACTTTGCCCTGGCCCTCGCCCTGGGTATACTCCTGCTGGCGTTGGCCTTTGCCGCCAATTATCTGTTCCATCGGTTGAGTGATGAGTGACGGGGGATTAGGGATTGGAGACCGGGAGACTGACCCACTGACCTGCTGACCTACTGACCTGCTGAACACTCGATACTGACCACTACCCAATGCCCCCCATCTACCGCCTCAAACACCTTCGCCACGAATACGCCGGGCGGCGCGTGCTGGACATCGACCAACTGGACATCTTCCGCGGCGAGGTGCTGGCCCTTGTGGGGCCGAGCGGCGCGGGCAAGAGCACGTTGCTGCGGCTGCTCAATTTCCTGGAGCAGCCGAGCGGCGGCGAGCTGTCGTTCGACGGCGATCCGGCGTCTCCCCGGCTGCCGCTGGAGCAGCGGCGGCGGGTGACGACCGTCTTCCAGCGCCCCGCCCTGCTCCACCGCCCCGTCATCGCCAACATCGCCTATGGCCTGCGGCTGCGGGGGCAAAAGCCGGCCCCCGGCGAACTAGAGTCGTGGCTCGATCAGCTGGGCCTCAGCCATCTGGCCCGCCAATCCGCGCCCAAGCTGTCGGCCGGCGAGGCGCAGCGCGTGGCGCTGGCCCGCGCGCTCATCCTGCGGCCCGACGTGCTGCTGCTCGACGAGCCGTCGGCCAACCTCGACCCGTACAACATCGGCCTCATCGAGCGGCTGGTGGCCGAGGCCCACGCCAAGACGGGCATGACCGTCGTCTGGGTCACCCACGACATTTTCCAGGCGCGGCGGGTGGCCACGCGGGTGGCCTTCCTGCTCGGCGGGCGCCTGGTCGAGGTTACCGACGCGGCGACCTTCTTCACCAACCCGGCCACAGAGCAAGCGGCCGCCTTCCTGCGCGGCGAGTTGGTTTACGAATGAGTCATCGCAACTTACTCTTGCAACGCATTGACGACATCGGCCGCGCGCTGGCCCGGCGGCCGACGGCTCTGGCGCTCATCGGCCTCGGCTCCATTGGCCGAGAGCTGGATCGGCTGGACGAATATTCCGACCTGGACTTCTTCGTCATCGTCGACGAGACGAGCAAGCCGGGCTACATCGCCGATCTCTCGTGGCTGTCTGAGGCCCACCCGCTGGTCTACATCTTCCGCAACTCGGCCGACGGCCACAAGTTTCTCTATGCCGATGGCGTCTACGGAGAGATGGCGATCTTCACGCCTGACGAGCTGGCGACGGCCGCCTATGCGCCGGGCCGCATCGTCTGGCGCAGAGACGGCGTTCCCGAATCGTGGGCCGCGCCGCCACACTGGCCGCCGTCGCGCCGCGAGCCGTCGGTGGACCATCTGCTGGGCGAGGCGTTGACCAACCTCTATGTCGGCCTCGGCCGCTTCCGGCGCGGCGAAAAGCTGTCGGCCATGCGCTTCATCCAGGGGTACGCCGTGGATCGGGTCATCGAGCTGGCTCATTTGATTGCCGCGACAACCGGCGCCGGGGCCGACGCCTTCGACAGCCCGCGCCGCTTTGAGCAACGCTTTCCCGCGTTGGCGGCCGAACTGCCGGCGCTGCTGCCCGGCTACGAGCGCACGCCCCAGGCCGCGGCGGCCATCCTCGCCCTTCTCGGCCGCCATTTCGACCTCGACCCGGCGATGGTGGCGGAGATAAAGAAACTAGGAGAAGGGGTTGTGGATTTAAGGTGATTAAGGACTGGGGATTAGGAGACTGGGAGACTGACCTATTGAATGCTTCAGTCACCCAATCTCCCGGTCTTTCAATCTCCAATCTCTAATCCCTTCTGCTACCGCAACCGAATCGCCACATTCTTGATCTGCGTGTAACTCTGCAACGTCGCCAGCCCCTTCTCGCGGCCGAAGCCGCTTTGCTTGTAGCCGCCGAAGGGGGTTTCCTCGCCGCCGGCGTAGTACTCGTTGATGTAGATCTGCCCCGCCTTGATGCCCGCCGCCAGTCGCAGGGCGCGGTTGATGTCGTTGGTGAAGATGCCCGCCGCCAGGCCGTACTTCGTCCCGTTGGCGATGGCCAGCGCCTCCTCTTCGTCGCGGAAGGTCATCGCCGCCAGCACCGGGCCGAAGATCTCCTCCTGGGCGATACGCATCTCCCCCTCGACCCCGGCGAAGACGGTGGGGGCGACGAAGTAGCCGCGCTTGAACCCCTCAGCGCGGCCGCCCCCAGCCACCACCCGCGCTCCCTCGCGCCGGCCCAGGTCGATGTAGTTCAGCACCCGCTCGAAATGCTCGGCCGACACCAGCGGCCCCATGTCCGGCCCCTCCAGTCCCGGCCCCAGGCGAACGGCGCGCGCGCGGGCGACGATCTTCTCCATGAGCGGCTCGCGGATGCGCTCGTCGATGAGCACGCGCGAACCGGCGGAGCAGATCTGGCCGCCGTTGCTGTAGATGCCCTTGGCTACCTCGGCCGCGGCCACGTCGAGATCGGCGTCGGCGAAGATGATATGGGGCGACTTGCCGCCCAGCTCCAGCACCACCGGCTTGATGTGGACGGCCGCCGCCTGCATGATCACCCGCCCCGTCTCCACCGAGCCGGTGAAGGTGATGCCGTCGATGCCGGGATGCACCGACAGCGCCGCGCCCACCTCCGCGCCGTAGCCGGTGACGACGTTGTAGACGCCGGGCGGGAAACCGGCGGCGCGGAACAGCTCGGCCAGCCGCAATGCGGTCAGCGACGTCTGCTCGGCCGGCTTGACGACAACGGTGTTGCCGGCGGCCAGCGCGGGAGCCACGCCGCGGCCGATCATGTTCAGCGGCATGTTCCAGGGCACGATCTGGGCGCTGACACCCAGCGGCTCGCGAATGGTGAAGTCGACGTAGTCGGGGCCGAGGGGGATCTGCTCGCCGTGGAGCTTGTCGGCGATCCCGGCGTAATACTCGAAGTAGCGGGCGGTGCTGAGCGTCTCCCTGCGCGATGTCTGCAGCGGCTTGCCGGTATCGCGCGTCTCCAGCTCGGCCAGCGCCTCGGCCTCGTGCTCGATGGCGCGGGCCAGATCGTAGAGCAGCCGGGCGCGCTCCTTTGGCCGCAGCCGGGACCACGCTCCGTCGAAGGCGGCGCGCGCGGCGGCCACGGCGTCATCGGTGTCGGCCGCGTTGCCACGCGGCACGGTGGCGATCACCTCTTCCGTCGCCGGATCGATCGCCTCAATGAGTTCGGCCGAACGACTCGCCTGCCATTCGCCGTTGATGAATAATTCGTAGTCGGTCATTGCTGTACCTCGTTGAGAGATTGGGAGATTGAGGGATTAGAAATTGGCGATTGGAACCTGGCCACTGGTTACTGACCTACTGGCCTACTCCAAGGTCTCCCAGTCACGCAATCTCCCAGTCTCCTTCCATCTAAGCTATAATCCCCCTCGTCTGATTATCAGGAATTACGTATGAATAAGCTCATTCTGTTGTTGTTCGTGCTCATTGTGGCGGCCGGTTGCGGCGCTGATGGCGACGTCATCGGTGTCGAATCGTCGGGCGTGGTGGGGCCACAGGAGATCGCCAACGCCACCCAGGTCATCAAGTTCGACCCGGCGACGATCCCCACCGATGGCGCGCCCACGCCGGGCGAGTGCGTGGCCTCGGCCATTGTGCCCGGCGCTTACCGGTGCGACATGGGCGAGGGTGACCCGGCCGAGCCGTGCTTCGCGCTGGGCGGCACCCGACTGGTGTGCGATCCCGACCCGGTGGGCGGCGCGGCCGGGTTGTTGGTGGAGCCGACGAACACGCTGCCGTCGGTGTTGCCCGCCTCGCCCGACCAGGCCGTGTCGTTCTTCCTCGAACTGGCCGGCGGCCTGACCTGCGCCATTCGCAACTCCCCCGAGCCGGTGATCATCGACGGCACGGCCGCGCAATACGACTGCGACCAGCCCTATACCTACGTCATGGACATCAACAAGGCCCGGCCCACGTGGGAAGCCGCCGTCCACACCCTCAACCCCGAAACGGGCGAAACGTCCGGCAGCATGCCGATGGATGTTGTGCGAGTTTGGATACCGTAGGAAGGGATTAGAGATCAGGAATTAGCGATTGCGTAATCGCCAATCTCTAATCCCCAATCGCCAATTTCTAATCCCCAATCCCCAATCTCAAGACTGCAATGCATCCACCGCCTTCATCAAATGCAGCACCCGCTCGCCCAGCAGGTGGATGATGGCGCGGTGGAAGGCGTAGGCCGCCTCAGGGTCTTCCTTTTCGATGCGCGACAAGGTTTCTTGCGTTAGCCGGTAGAGGACGCTCGGCCGATCGGCGATCACCGCCGCGCTGCGCTGCGTGCCCAAGTAGAAGCCCAACTCCCCCACCGTCCGGCCGCCCTGCATCGTCTCCAGTCGCATCGACGGCCCGCCGTCCGGCTCCAGCTGCGCAGTGACTTGGCCTGACTCAATGAAGAACAAGTGATCGGCCGCTTCCCCCTGCCGGATGATGTACTCGCCCGCGTCCACTTGCTCGCACGTCATGTAGCCCACCAGCCGCTCCGTCGCCGGGCCGGGCACGATGTTGAGCAGGTGGTTGACCAGAGACTTGCCCGCCTCTCTGTCGGCATAGGTCATGCAGATCTGGTCTTCGCACCATTCGGCCGCGCGGTCGATGTCGAGCGCGTAGCGCAGCACATGGGCTTCCTCGACCAGGCCGCCGCGATCGAACTGCTGGCGCAGCTTGGGCGACAGGCCGGAGAAAATCAGCGTGATGCCCTTGTCGCGGGCCAACTGGCGCATCTTGATGAAGCTGAGCAGCGCCGTCGAGTCGAGGCCGTTGACCTGCCGGAAGTCGATAACCACGTAGCGCGTGGGCACCGCCCGAACCCGCGCCCGCACCTGCTCCAGCAAACTGTTGGCCGTGCCGAAGAAGATGAAGCCCTGCAACTGCAGAAAGTACGCCTGATCGCCGATCGCTTCCAGCAGGGCGCGATCTTCAGAGCTGCGCGTCACGCGGCTGCTGAAGTTGGAGCCGGTCAGTTCGTGCTTCACAATGCTCGTGCGGCTGTAGCTGACGACGAACATCGTGACCGTGGCGACGATGCCGAGCAACACCCCCGGCAGGAAGCCGACGGCGGCGATGACGATGAGGATGAGCCAGATGATGAGGTAATCGACGCGCGGCAGACGGGAACGGGTCTCGACCACCCACTCCCACAGGAACGACAGGCCCAGATAGACGAGCAGCGCGCCGAAGACCACCGTGGGCACAAAGCCCAGCGCGGCCCCGCCGAACCACAGCACGACCCCGGCGACGGCGGCCGAGATGAGCCCCGTCAGGCGGCTGGCCGCGCCCAGTCGTTCGGCCAGCGTCGAGATGCTCAGCTGGACATAGCCGACCGGCCCCGCGCCCAGCCCCGACGCCAGGTTGGCCCAGCCGGCGGCGCGCATCTCCCGGTTCAGGTCGATGTCCCGGTTGCGGGCCAGCTCCAGCCCGGTGGCGTTCAACAGCAGGGCAATGGCGCTGATGACGGCCGCGCTGACCAGATTGGGCAGTTGCGGCCACAGAGCCGACCACTCGACGGCCGCCAGTTCGCCCCTGCTCACCGGCTGCCACAGCCGCCCCGACGGGAACGGCCCCACCAGCCAGCCGGCGTCGCTCAATGCCTGGGGCGACATACCCATCAGCGTGGCGATGATGTAGAAGACGACGATGATGGCGATGATCACTACCGGCATGAAGAGATAGTGGCGCACGCGGTTCGACAGCACGAGGATGAAGATGCCCGCCAGCAGCCCCGGAAGCCAGAAGACCAAATTCCCGGTTTCGAACATCGTCGGCAGATTGGCCAGCGTGAAGTGCTGCCGCGACATCGTGCCGATGCCGCCGATAAGCAGCAGCCAGCCCGTGCCGGCCAGAAAGCCCCCGGCCACCGGATAGGGCAGGAAGCGCACCAGCCCCGCCAGTCGGAACGTGCCCAGGCCGAGCAGGAATAGCCCGGTGATGAGCGTGGTCAGAGCCGTGGCGATGATAACCGTCGCCAGGCGCGCCTCGCCGCCGACTACCATGGCCGTGATGCCGGCGGCCATGACGCTGACGATCGCCGCCGGGGCGTCCTGGTTGCCCGATTGGATAGCCGGGTAGGAGGTGAGCAGGCTGGTGATCGTGATGCCGACGGCCGTCGAGAACAGGCCCATGCCGATGCCGCGCGACAAGTGGGGCGCCAATTCGCCGCTGAAGATCAGCGCGGCGAACGACGTCGCCAGCGCGATTTGGAGGATGCCGATCAGCAAGCCTCCCAGCAGCACGGGAATGAGTCGGTCGGGGCGGAGGGCGCTACGAACCTCCTTCATCCATCGTTTACCAGCTGTGACGTCGTGATCAATTGTGGCCATAGTGCACCGGCGAACGACAACTATTATTTTTCCCACTAACTACCATTGGACTGGAATATTATGCCGGATGTTGACGGCGGTGCAAATAACAGAGGTGGTGATTGACGCGAATGCCCGGTGTGTGGATATAATTCCTCCGGCACACCCCCAATAACAAGAAAAAGGGCGACGGGTTCATTCATGGTCGAACAATCAAAGCCACTGCTCTTCTTCCTCGTCGGACTGGCGAGCGTCTTCATCATCATCGCCGGCATTCGCGATCTGGCCTTCATCCTGAACCCGATCCTGCTGTCGCTGGTCATCACTGTGACACTCATCCCGCTGCCGGGGTGGTTCTCGCGGCGGGGTGTGCCGGGTTGGCTGTCGCTGGTGCTGACCTTTCTGGTTGTATTGGGCATGATCGGCCTGGTGCTGCTGCTGGTGTTCGTCGGTCTGGCCCAATTGAACCGGGTGGTGCCGACGCTGGCGGCCGCGGCGGCCAACAGCACGACGGCGGCTGTCGACGCGCCGCTGTTCCTCGGCTTTCAGTATCAGGAGCTGCAATCGGCCGTCCAGAGCCTGGTCACCAGCCAGCGGCTGACCAGCATCGCCACAACCCTCATCAGCGCCATCTTCACCGGCCTGTCGCAGGCATTCCTGGTCATGCTCATCTTCGCCTTCATGCTCAGTTCGGCGCTGGCCTTGCCCAGCAGCGCCCGGATGGGGCTAACCACCGACCACCCCATCATCCAGCGGGTGACAGCCCTGACCGAAGACGTTCGGCGCTATGTGACGCTGACCACAGCCATGAACTTCCTGATCGGCCTGGGCAATACCATTTTTCTGTTCATCCTGGGCGTCGACCTGGCCCTGCTGTGGGGCTTGCTGTCGGTGTTCATGGGGTACATCCCGGCTATCGGCTTCTGGATCGCCATGCTGCCGCCGCTGCTGCTGGCCTTCATCGACAGCGGGCCGATGACGGCGTTGGCCGTCTTCCTCGGCTACACGCTCATCAACGGCTCAGTGGAGAACCTGCTGAAGCCGCGCATGTTGGGCCAACAGCTGAAGATCTCCCCGGCCGTCGTGGTCATCGCTCTGTTCGTCTGGGGCTGGTTGCTGGGCGCGGTGGGGGCCATTCTGTCCACGCCGTTGACGTTGCTCATCTTGAGCATCATGGAAGGCTTCGACAGCACGCGCTGGGTCACAGTGTTGTTGCGGACGGCCGGCACGGGGGAATCGGCCGACGCTTTGGAGCGTGAGCAGGCGGTCGGCCGCGTGCGCGGGCTGTGGGCGCGGGCTTTGGCTCGCATTCGCAACAGCACGAACCCGCCCCAGCCGCCCGCCGGCCCGCCGCCCTCGCCCCACGGCTGAGCGCGACTAGACGCTCGGCACGCCTTCTTCGACGGCCGCCCGGCGCGCGTCTTCGACCAACTCCGTCAGGCGGGCGAACAGGCTGGCGATCTCCGGCGGCATGCTGCGGCTGCCGTCGGCTTTGGGCGGGTACATGGCGTCGATCTCTCCCAGCCGCTTGCGCAGTGTCTCCAACTCCACGTTCGCCATCTGCGGCCGGCGGTACGCCTGGATGACCTGCCCGGCCGACACTTGCAGGGCGACGGCCAACGGCGGGGCGATGAGGAAGCCGATCAGCCCGTAGGCGTCGACCATGACGGCGATGAGCACCGTGATGAGCACGCCGCTGAACTGGCTGCGGCGGAAGAGACGCGGCTCGACGACGAACTCCAGGAAGGCCAGCACGACGCCGGTCATCACCAGCGAGGCCACGGCCGGGAACAGGCCGCCCGTGGAGGCCAGCCCCAGCAGGAACGACACCAGCGCCCCGAACACGAAACCCACCAGCGGAATGAGCCAGGCGATTCCGGCCAGCAGGCCGGTCAGGATCGGGAAATCGTTGCCGACGAGCGTATAGCCGATGATGAGCAGGACGACGGCCAGAAACGCCTGAATGATCTCGCTGCGCATATAGGCCCCCATGGTGCCCTCTGTCTTCTGCCAGATGCGGCGGGCCTGGATGCGGCGTCCGGCGGGCAACAGCGACAGCCACAGGCGCTCGAAATGGCTGCGGTCGGCGCTCCAGTAGAGGCTCAGTACGATGATGATGACCATTCCGGCGACGACGGTGGCCGCGTTCACCGTGACGCCGAAGAGGAGCTCCAGCGCCGTGGCCCCGGCCGTCCCGCCGGCCATTTCGCCCAGCTCGTTCGGCCCCGGCAGCCGCGCGGCGATGGCCTGCTGCGTGCTCGTGCCCGCTTCCCAGGCGCGATATATGTTTTGATAGGCGACGACGAGATAGTTGCTCAGCACACGCAGTTCGTTCAGCAGCGGCTGGGCGATGAAGTAGAGCAATAGGCCGATGACGCCGAGCATCAGCACATAGGTCAGGAGGCGGGCCAGTCCGGGCCTAAGCCCGCGGTCGGTGAGGAACTCGACGCTGGGGCGCAGCGCGGCTGTCAGCACCAACGAGAGGATGAGCAGGATGAGGACGCTACGGAATTGCCACAGCAACACCATGAGCGCCAGCGTCAGGGTGATGACGATGGCGTAGAAGAGCAGCCGTCTCATATCGCTCCCTCCGGTTCGCGTAATTTGGCGAGGAAGCTGTCCAGATCCTGGGCTACTGCCTCCAGCGCGTCCTCCACCGCCTCGGCTTCCCGCTCTTCTTCCGGGTCTTCTTCCTCTCGTTCGCGAAACATCTTGCGCACGTCCTCCACGAGTTCCTGTACCTCGTAACGCAACACGCCGATGCGGTCCCGTTCGGCCGTGCCGTTTGGTCGCGCCTGCGTTCTCATGAGGAAGCGGTCGAAGAAGAGCTGCAACACCGACGCCAGCGGCAACGCGACGATGGCCCCCAGCACGCCGAACAGCGTGCCGAACGCCGTCAGCGCCAGCAGCGTCACCAGCGGCCGGATGCCCAGCGCCCGGTTCATGACACGCGGGGCGAAGACGTTGGCCTCCAGCTGGTGGATGATGAGCGAGGCGACAACCGTCCACACGGCCGTAAGCGGGGAGATAGTGAAACCGATGATCAGCGCCGGCACGGCCCCGATGATCGGCCCGATGACGGGGATGATCTCCATGAAGCCCACGAAGATGGCCAGCAGCGGCGCGTAGGGCAGGCCGATGATCAGATAGGATACCAGCGCCAGCGCGCCCATGATAGCGCTCAGTGTCAGCGTACCGATGACGTAGCCACCGACGCGATGCTCGATCTCGGTGATGAGCTCGCGCGCCGGGTCCCGCTTGTCGAGCGGCAACAGCGACACGCCGGTGCGCTTGATGCGCTCCGATTCAATCGTCCAGAAGAAGGCGATGAGGAAGATGATGCCGGTTTGGAAAATGGTTTTCAGCGCCAGGCCGCCGTAGCCGAGGACGGTGGCCCAGGGGCCGGGGTCGGGCACGTCGGTCGTCGGCGGGGCGGTGGGGGTGGCGGGCAGCGCCAGCTGTTCGGGCAGCACACCGGCCAACCGCTGGATCAGCAGATTGGGCGTGGAGCGCAGCGTGCCGACGATCGAGACGTATCCCTCGCTCAGCTGTTGGCCGATGGTGCCCAATTGCTCAGCCAACACGGGAGCGCCGAAGCGCACGGCCAGCACGACGGCTACGAACATCACGCCATAGAGCGACGCCACGGCCACGCCCGGCGCGATGCCCCGCGCCCTCAGCCGCGCTACGGCCGGCTCCAGAGCAATGCTGATGATGATGCCCGCCAGCACCGCCAGCACCACCTCGTGGAAGCGGAACAGCCCCACGACGGCGAGCACCACCGCTCCTACCGCCAGAGTGGCGATCATCAATTCCCGCGCCGAAAGTGGAGGCAGATTGATTTTTGTCTTGCCGTTCGCCATTGGCTGCCGCTCCTTGTTTGTTGAAGATCGCCAAAATCCGCCGGGCGCCGGGCGAGGGCACTACTGCCGCGCCGCGACTACTGCCGCGCCGCGACTACTGCCGCGCCGCGACTACTG
>CAYNOL010000031.1:5016-9932 GCA_964398825.1 uncultured Ardenticatenaceae bacterium | reverse complement strand
CGACTACTGTCGCGCCATGAGCCGCCCCAGCCGCCACCAGTCGAGCAGAAAGAATATCACCGCGAACAAGAATAAACCGCCTAACAATAATAAACTCGGGAACTGACCGCGCAACATCACCGATTGTAGCAACTCAATGCCATAGGTCACCGGCAACATCCAAGACACGACCCGCACCGGCTCCCACAGGCGATAGAGGGCAAGGAAAAAGCCCCCGAAGAAGATGCTGGCCAGCAGGATGACCATCGACAGCTGGATGGCCTGGCTGTCCGTCTTGGCCGAAAGCGAGACGAAGAAGCCCAGGCTGAGCGAGGCGCACAGCAGGGCCAACAGCACCAGCGCGTAGTGCCACCAGTTGCCCAGCATCGGCACACCCAGGCCGAACACCACCAGCGCCGTCAGGATAGCCCCCAGCACCAGCGTCAGGATGAGAAAGCTGATGAACTTGCCGGCCAGCGTCTGGAAGGATGATACCGGCGAGGCGCGGAACAGTTCGAGAGGGCCGTCCTGCCGTTCGCGGACGATCGACAGCCCGGCCAGCGTGACGGCGATGTGCTGCATCAGCAGGGCAATGACCGCCGGCACGAAGAAGTCGGTGGCGTTGATGCTGGTGTCGGTGATGCTCAACGTCTCGGAGCGGAAGGGAGAGATGAGCACTTGTGAGTCGAGCGATTGATACTCGACGAGCAGTTCGTCGAGGAGGGCCAGATCGGCCTCGATCTCGGCCGCCGCCCGGGCGCCCTCGGCCAAATCTCCACTCGTCGACAGGGTGTCGGCCCGCTGCTGCAGGTTCTCCATGCGGCTCTGGATATCCTCGACGCCGGTGGTGCTGTCGACGCCGGACAGCAGCGCCAGCCCCGAGCCGGCGGCCAGCGCCAGCAGGCTCAGGTCTTCGGACAGCTGCTCCGACGACTCGGCGGCCGCGGCCGCGTCGCCGCTCTCCAGCGCCACGCGCGTCAGGGCGGCCGCCTCGCGCGCGCCGCCGATCTGCTCCTGCACGGAGCGGGCTTCGGCTTTGCCTTCGTCGGCGGCCGTCAGCAGCACGATGCGGTTGATCTCGTCGGTGTAGTTGCGCCCCAAAATCTCGATGTAGGTGCGCTCATACGGATCGATCTCGTAATGGTACAGGCTGAAGACCGCCTGCTCGTTGTTGCGGATGTTGGTCGACGGCTCGGGCGGCACGACGACGACCAGATCGACCTCCTGGCGACGCAGCCGCCGGTCGGCCTCGGCCGCGTCGGAGATGATGCCCTCGGGGGTGATCTGCTCCCCCAGACGGGTCGAATACTCCTCGATGACCGGCCGCATCGGGCTGTCGTCGGGCACGACGAAGAGCGTCCGCAAGCTGCGCGGCGCGTCACGATAGCCGATGCCGAACAGCAGCAGGATGAGGAAGGGGCCGAGGATGAGCGAAAAGACCAGGCGCGGCTGCCGCAGGATATTGATGATCTCTTTGCTGACGAAAGCGGAGATGCGAATGAAATATTGGAGTAAAGCGATCATGCGACGTCGTCCTCACCTTTGGCAGCGTTGTGCTGCTCCAGCAGCATGACGAACACGTCGTCGAACGGCGGGTTGTACTCTCCGGCGGCCTCGGCCGAGAAGCCGCGCGCGTCGAGCCAGCTGATGATGGCCGGCAGCGCGGTGCTGCGCTCCTCGACGACGATCTGCAGCGACAAGTCGTTGTTGATCGACACCTTGCGATCGCGCACGAACGGCTCGCCGCGCAACTCGCGCATCTCCTGGTAGTCGAGCAGGCGGTCGGGCTTGACGGTGATGACGTCGCCGCCCAGCGCCCGGCGGCGCAGGTTGTCGGGCGTCTCCACCATGAGCAGGCGGCCGTTGCTCATCACCCCCACATAGTCGCAGTAGGCCGCCTCGCCCACGTACTGCGTGGTGACGAACAGTGTCTTGCCCAGCGCCTTTAGATGCTTGAAGTGATCCCAGAACTTGTTGCGCAACACGGGGTCGATGCCCGCCGTCGGCTCGTCGAGGAAGATGATGTCGGGGTCGTGGACCAGCGCGGCGGCCAGACTGAGGCGCTGGCGCATGCCGCCGGAGATGTTGCGGACGAGCTTGTGCTCGTGGCCGGTCAGCTCCACCAGGTCGAGCAGCTCGCCCAGCCGCTTGTGGCGGCGCAGGGACAATCCGTAGAGCGAGGCGGCGAAGTTGAGATTCTCCCAAATCGACAGGTCGGGGTACATGACGAAGATCTGCGGCATGTAGCCGATTCGCTGCCGGTCGGCCGCGTTGAAGTCGTCGGGCGAGCTGCCCAGCACCTCTACCACGCCGCCGCTGGATTGGTAGATGCCCAACAGCAGGCGCATCGTCGTTGTCTTGCCGCAGCCGCTGGGGCCGATGAAGCCGAAAATCGATCCGCGCGGGATCGACATCGTCACCTTATCCACCGCTACTACATCGCCAAACTTCTTGGTCAGCTCGTGCGTGCGAATGGCCGTGCCGTTCCGGGCCGCCGGCCTCTCCATCTCCGAAATCATATCGTGCCGTCTCCTGGAAGAATGAGCCAAAGGTTTACACGGGAAGAACGGATTCCTCATCTGCGATCAATCCGTTCCTTCCGTCAAAATCCGTAGCCACTCTTCAATCTGCCAATCTCTCACTCTCAATCTCAAATCTCCAACCCCACCGCCCAAACACTCAAGAGTTTGCAGCACATCCAAACGGAAACCCTTCCGCAGGGTCGGCCGCGGAAGGGTTCGCCATTTGAATCTGGAAGAGGAGTTGAGTTACCAGTCCTTTCCTTTGAGGAAGCTTTCGAATTCGGCTTCGGCGCGTTCGCGTTCCCAGCCATACCGTTCCTGGACGAGGCCGATGATCTCGTCGCGCTTGCCGCTGATGCGGTCAAGGTCGTCGTCGGTCAGTTCGCCCCATTGCTGCTTGATCTTGCCCTTCAACTGGTTCCATTTGCCGCCGAAAATGTCATCGTTCATATGCACTCTCCTTTTGTGCGCGGGATTTAAAAGTGGTTATGTCCCTATCTTAATGCCGCCCCCCGTCTCTTCTCAATATGCATGAGGTACAGCGGGTGGCATATTTCAGGCACTTTTGGCCTGTGGGACGATCGCCGGAAAGCAAAAAGGCGGCTCATCGCCGCCCCTTATGATCCGCGCCGCAGCCCAGCGGCTACCCGCGCACGAAGTAGATAATGGAGAGGATAATGCCGATGGTGACGACAGTCCAGCGCAGGGTGCTTGGCTTGATGCTGCCGGCCAGCCGCCCGCCCAGCCCCCCGCCGACGACGGCGGCGACGGACATGATCAACACCGCCAGCCAAACCACCTCGCCGGAGAAGAGGAACAACGCCGTGGCGGCCATGTTGGCCGAGAAGGTCACGACGTGTTTCAGGGCGTTGAGCCGCGTCAGCGAGTCATCGATCACCAGCCCCAGCACGGCCAGGACGATGACGCTGATGCCCGCGCCGAAGTAGCCGCCGTAGATCGTGGCCACGAAAACGAGCGCCATGGCCACCCATTCGGGCATGGCGCGACGGCCGCCCTGTGCCGCGCGAGCCAACAGCCGGTTGCGAATCGGCTCCTGCACGGCCAGCAACAGCGAGGCCAGCAGGATGAGATAGGGAACCAGCACGCGGAAGAGGCGCTCGCTGGTGTTGAGCAGCAGCAACGCGCCCAACAAGCCACCCAGGACGGCCGGCAGCAGCAGGACGATTATTCGCCGCCGCTGCCCGGCCAGGTCGCCCCGCTGGGCCAGCATCGCCCCGAAGTAGCCGGGGCCGAGGGCGGTGGTGTTGGTGATGTTGGCGGAGACAGTAGTGAGGCCGACGGCCGTCAGCATCGGAAAGGTGATGAGCGTGCCGCCGCCGGCCAGGGCATTGGCCGCCCCGGCCGCGGCCGCCGCCAGAGCGATGAGGGCGTATTCGATGATGTCTAGTTGCATGGGCACTCGTGGCGGAAGAAGGGATTAGAGAGTGGAGATTTTGAGACTGGGAGACCGGGAGAGTGGGAGACTTTATTGTTGGATGATGGTTAACCTGTGATAGCGAATCGGTGATTGGCGTAGGATAACAAATTCGATTCAAAACCTCAATGAAAGAAAAGAATTGGCTATCGATTCTGACGGAAAAACGGATTCATCGCCAAAATAAATCCGTGCTCATCCGACCCAATCCGTAGCCAATCCCCAATCCCTAATCTCCAATCTCCCACTCTCCCGCTCTCCTACTCCCCCACTCTCCCGCTCTCCTACTCCCCCACTCTCGCACCCTCCAATATCTTCTCCACCGCCTCGGCCGACTCCGCCGCCAGCACCTCGTCGGTGATGCGGCGCGCCTCGGCCAGCGTCAGGCGGCGCACCGCCTCTTTCACGGCCGGGATGGCTGGGGCGCTCATGCTCAACTCGTCGAGCCCCACGCCCAGCAGCACCGGCGTTGCCCGCGGATCGCCGGCCAGCTCGCCGCACATGCCGATCCAGATGCCCGCCGCGTGGGCCGCCTCGGCCGCGTCGTGCACCATGCGCAGCACCGCCGGCTGGTAGGCATAGGCCAGCCCGGCCACGCGCGGGTTGCCCCGGTCGGCGGCCATGACGTATTGGGTCAGGTCGTTGGTGCCGATGCTGAAGAAATCCACCTCGCGGGCCAGCTGGTCGGCCACAGCCACGGCCGAGGGCACCTCGATCATGATGCCCACTTCCATGTGCTCGCCGTGGGCCACGCCCTCGTCGCGCAACTGCCGGCGCGCCTGCTCCAGCATCTCTCTGGCCCGGCGCACTTCCGATACCGTGCCCACCATGGGAAACATGATCTTGACGTTGCCCGCCGCCCCGGCGCGCAAAATGGCCCGCAGTTGGGGCAAGAAGATGTCGGGCCGCTCCAGGCAAAAGCGAATGGCCCGCCAGCCGAGGAAAGGGTTCTCCTCGTCCCCCAGGTCGATGTAGGGCAG
>CAYNOL010000031.1:0-5006 GCA_964398825.1 uncultured Ardenticatenaceae bacterium | reverse complement strand
CGGCTGGCGCAGGTAGGCGAGCGGCTTGTCGCCGCCCACGTCGAGCGTGCGGATGATGAGCGGCCGTTCCTCCATAACCTCGGCCGCGCGGCGATACGCCTCGTACTGCTCCTCTTCCGTGGGCGCCTCACGCCGCTCCAGGAAAAGGAACTCGGTGCGGAACAGGCCGACACCCTCAGCGCCATAGTCGAGGGCCACGGCCGCGTCGCCGGGGCTGCCGATGTTGGCGGCGATCTCCACGGCCACGCCGTCGCGGGTGACGGCCGCGCCCTGGCCGCTCGCCTTGGCCTGCCGCTGCTGCTCCTGCCAGGCGTCGCGCCGCGCGGCGAAAGCCGCCAGCCGCTCCTCGTCGGGCTGCGGCCAGAGGGCCCCGGCGTCGCCGTCGGCCGCCACCTGCTGCCCCTCGGCCACCTGCCACACGGCATGGCCCAGCCCCACGACGGCCGGGATGCCCAGCGCGCGGGCCAGAATGGCGCTGTGGGCGTTGTAGGCGCCCAGCTCGGTACAGATGCCCAGCACGCGCTCAGGATCCATCCGGGCCGTGTCCGACGGTGTCAGGTCGGCGGCGATGAGGATCGACGGCTCATCGAAGTCGAGCGACGGCGGCTCGACGCCCATGAGCCGGCGCAATACCCGCCGGCCCACATCCTCGACGTCGGCCGCGCGCGCCCGCATGTACTCATCTTCCATGGCCGTGTACTCGGCCGCCAGCGCCACCGTCCGCTGCTGCCAGGCCGCTTCGGCGTTGAGCGACTCGGCGAAGATCAGCTCACGCGTGGCGTCCAATGTCGTCGGGTCTTGCAGGAAAAGCAGATGGGCGTCGAAGATGGCCGCTTCGTCGCGGCCGACTTGCTCGACGGCGCGGCGGCGCAGCGAGTCGATCTCCCCCCGGGCCGCGTCGACGGCCGCCTGTAGCCGCCGCCACTCGGCCGCGGGCTGCTCCACACGCCGGGCCACCACCTCGGGCAGCCGCGGCCGGTAGAGCGCCGCCGGCCCCACGGCCACCCCAGGCGAGGCGGCGATGCCGCGCAGCGAACCGTCTTTGAGAGGGGGCGAGGGGGAGAAGGGGAGCGGGGGGGAATCGCTAATCTCTGAGTCTCCGAGTCTCCCACTCTCTTCTTCAATTGGGTCGCCGAAGTTCTCATCCGCCAGAGCTTTCAGCGCGGCCAGCGCGTCGGCCGCGTCGGGGCCGTCGGCTGTGACGACGATCTCGTCCCCCTGCCGCACGCCCAGTGTCGCCACCTGGTTGATGCTCTTGGCGTTGGCGATGCGCGCCCCCTTGCTGACGCGCACGTCGGTCTCGAACTGCCCGGCGGTGGTGACGAAGCGTGCCGCCGGGCGGGCGTGGAGCCCCAGCCGGTTGCCCACCAGCAGGGTGATCGACTCGCCGCCGCTTGGCGGTGGTTCGGCCGGCGGCGCGGCCGGCGCTTCCGGCTCGCCGCCCAGCTGCTCCCGCTTGACAGCCAGCGCGCTGTCGGCTTCGGCCAGCACCTGCTCCACCGGCGCGCCGACCATGGCTTGCACGGCCGCGGCCATGGCCCCCTCGACCAGCGGCGCCTGGCTCAGAAAGACGCGCGCCCGCTGCTCGTCGGGCAAAAAGTCGAGCGCCGTCTCCGCGCTCAGCAGCGCGCTGCCCAAATCCATCAGCACCACCACGCCGTCGTCACTATAGACGGCGTCAATAGCTTCCATGACCTTCATCGCGTCCGTGCCGATTGGATCGTCGGGATCGTCAATTCCCCCGGCGACGGCCAGCGGGACGCGCCCCTGGGTCATCTGTTGGGCCAGTTCGCGGACGCCTTCCGCCAATTTCAGGCTATGCGATACGATGACTAGTCCGACCATAATGAATGCACTCGGGGCATTGATCTACTTCATGCACGCTCTCGGCCATGGCCGTGTCGAGATGCTCCGGTGGGCCGGGGCGAAAGCCGGTAGCGCCGCAGCGACAGGCATACCAGCCCATCGGCAGCTCGGCATAGGGGCGCGGCCGGCGCGTCAGATCGATACACTCCACGTCCATCCCCCAGCGGGCATTGGTGATGAGCCGCCGGCAGCCCGCGGCTTCCAACGGGCTGAGGTAGTGGGCGAAGTGGCGGCAGTGGCGCATCAGCAGCACGGCCGTGTCGACGCCGGGGGGCACGGGCAGCAGGCGAGCGTCGGCGCAAACGGCGATCAGGTTCGGCGGCAGCGGCCCCGCGCCGGCCAACAGTCGCGGCTGCTGCTCCACGGCATAGACCAGCCGGGCGCGAGCGGCCGCGCGCCGCGCCAGCCGCAGGTCACCCGCGCCGATGTCAAGGACGACCGCGCCGTCGGGGATGAATGCGAGCGCGCGCTCATACGTCTCTTCGTCATAAGGCGCCCACATCTCCTCCCATTGCGACGCGTCGGCCGGTGCTATCACGGCGGTTATTTCCTGAGAAAGTAGTAGCTGACGGCGAAGTAGGCCAGCACCCCGCCGGCAATGCCAAACGCCCACAGGAAAGCGCTCGGGCCGTGGGCCGGATACCGCATCCACAGGATGATGACGAACAAGGCGACGGAGATGATGATGTTGCGAATCCAGTACCGGCGCCAATTGACGATGAGGTAGCGGCTCGGCTTCTTCTGTGGCGCGTCGGGGGGTGGGCTTTGCTCTCGTTTGCTCATAGCGCCCTACCCCGCCATCCGGTGCAAGGCGAGAGCCAGGTAGACCCCATAGACGATCGCGACGGCGCCGAAGATGCCCAGGCCCCAGTTGATGGCCCGCAGCGCGCGCGGCCCGGGGCGCATGTCCATGAAGATGGCGCGCACGCCGAGCAGGGCGTGGACGACGGCGACGATGACGAAGACGATCTCCACCAGCGTGACCAGGGGATTGCCGACGTAATCCATCACCTGCTGGAAGTTGCGCAGGCCCCCTTCGACGACGTAGTGGTGGACGATCATGTGCAGGCCGAGAATGGCCACCAGTAGCAAGCCTGAGAAGGCCTGGATGAGCCAGAGCGTGCCGGAGCGGTCACGCCGGGCGGCCATTTGCTCCAGCGATTGACGAGAAATCGTGCTATCCATGCGAATGACTCCTATTGGTGACCCGCGTCACATGGCGAAAATCATGATCCCGCCGACGACGAACAGGATGAGAGCCAGCCCCACCAACCCGTAGAACAGGGCTTTCTGCTGCTTGTTGGCCACGCCCATGCCCACCATCGCCACGCGGATGCCGTTGAACATGTGGTAGACCACGCCGAACAGCAGGATGACGTCGAGCGTCAGGAAGAGGGGCGTTTTGGCAACGGCCACGAAGCTGTCCCACCCCTCGGGCCCGCGCAGCAGCAGACTGAGGATGCCCAGGTGCAGGAACAGGTAGACGGTCAGCCCCACCGCCGTCAGCCGGTTGAGCGCGAAGGCGATGGTGCTGATGCTGCGGCCGCGCGGGTCGAACCACGCTTTCAACGGAGTCTTCGGCCGCGCCGGATCAGTTGTCGGTTGAATATCAGGCATGATTGCTTCTCCTGTAAGATTGGTCTACGGATTGAAACGGATGAAACGGATTTTAATGAATTGAGAAAATCCGTTTTTCCGTCCAAATCCGTAGCCGTTTATCTTCTGCCGAATAGTCCGCGCAGCTTGCGCTTGGTCAGATCGCGGCGCAGGGCCATGATCTTGTCGCCGGGATACACCTCAGAGGGGCAGGCGACGTTGCACTCATAGGCCACGTGGCAGCGCCAGCAGCCGTTTTCGCTGTCCACCCAGTCGAGCAGTGGCTTCGTCTCCAGCCCGCGCGGCTCCTCGACGACGCGCCAGGCGGCCGCCAGCGTGGCCGGCCCCAGATACGCCTCGTCGCTGCCCATGATCGGGCAAGCCGAGACGCACAGATTGCACTCGATGCAGTTCTCGCACCGCTGGTACGCTTCCAGCCCCTCGGCCACTTCCGCCTCTTCCAGGTACTCGCTTTGGCGAATGAACGGCAGGCCGACGCGGTTGAAGCGGTCGAAGAACGGATCCATGTCCACGACCAGGTCGCTGAGCACCGGCATGTTGCGCATCGGTTCGACAGTGACCACCGGCGAATCGAGATCGAGCACCTTGACCACGCAGCCCAGCTCTTCCTTTCCGTTAACGATCATGCCGCACGTGCCGCAGCTGGCGTGGTGGCAGGAGTGGCGCAGCACGAGCGAGCTGTCCTGGTCGCGCCGGATGTCCTGCAGCGCCACCAGCACCGTCGTGTTCTCGTCGCAAGGCGTGTGGAAGGTCTCGTATTCCGGCGCTTCCTGCCCCTGCTTGTATCGAAAGACCTTGAATTCAATATTTTTTTCGGCCATCTGGTTACCTCACTTCCAAAAGACCGCCGCTGACCGACGGTCGCCCATCGGTCGCCGCCGGTCTACGAATAATAGGCCGTATGCGGAAGCAGGACGGAGTCGCGCGTGGTGCACGGCATGTCCAGCCCCATCTTCTTGCAAACGACATCGGCCGTCGCCTCGGCCATCCCGCGCAAGGTGGTTGCCTTGCCGCCGGTAATGGTGACGAACCCCTCGACGCCTTCGTCGACGTGGTCGAAGCATTTGAACGTCCGGCTGAGTTCGCGGCCGGTGTCGGCGCCGCGCGGGCCGATGAGCGGCCGGGCCGCCGACCACGCCGCCCGGAACGGGGCAGTGCGCACCGCCGGCACCAGCTCGGAGCCATACTTGACCATCATGTCGATGTGGTCTTGCGGCAGGCCCAGATTGTCGGGGTCTTCCACCACCCACGAGCTCGTGCCGACGACCGACAGCGCGCGCTGGGGGACGATGATGTCGCCGTCGCCCGATTCGTGCAGCCGGTTGATGACCATGTTGCACAGCCGGCCGCGCACCGCCAGCATGACGCCCGGCGACGGCCGGATGGGCACATCGACGCCGACCATGTCCCCGACGCGGCCGCTCCATGCGCCGGCGGCGTTAATGAAGATGTCGCCGCCGATCTCGTACTCCTTGTTGGTGGTGTGGTCGCGCACGCGAATGGCGCTGACGGCGTTGCCGCGC
>CAYNOL010000030.1:16400-24792 GCA_964398825.1 uncultured Ardenticatenaceae bacterium | reverse complement strand
AGATTCTGCACCACGCCACCCATCGCTCGCTGCTCATCCTGGACGAGATCGGCCGGGGGACGAGCACCTACGACGGCCTGTCGCTGGCCTGGGCCATTGTCGAGTACCTGCACAACCACCCGCGCCTCAGCCCGCGCACGCTGTTCGCCACCCACTACCACGAGCTGACCGGTCTGGCCGACTTCCTGCCCAACGTCGTCAACTACAATGTCGACGTGGCCGAGGACGGCGGCGAGGTGACCTTCCTGCACCGCATCATTCCCGGTGGCGCGGACCGCAGCTACGGCATCCACGTCGCCCAGCTGGCCGGCTTGCCCCGCGACGTCATCTCGCGTGCGGGGGAGATCCTCAAGGACTTGGAGCGCCACGCGCCGACGGCGGCCGTCGAGCCCAGTCGCCTTTCCACCGGCCAACAAATCGCCCTCTTCCCCGAGTCCAGCCCGTTCCTCGACGAGCTCAACCAACTCGACGTCAACGAGCTGACCCCGCTTCAGGCGATCAACAAACTGCACGAATGGAAACGGCGATATACGAACGAGAAGAGCTAGAAATCTCGAAACCGAGTTTTGAGGACGTAATCTCCAATCCCCAATCTCTTTAGAAACTGGTATAATCCCCGGTCGCTCCCGTTTGTTAAAGGGCGGGTAAACACCGTATATTTTTTCATTCAGGAAGGAATCATATGCTCAAAACGCACAGTTGCGGCGAGCTTCGCAGCGCACACGTGGGCCAGACGGTAACGCTGGCGGGCTGGGTCAACCGGCGGCGCGATATGGGCGGCGTCATTTTCATCGATCTGCGCGACCGTGCCGGCAAGACCCAAGCCGTCGTCGACGCCGGGCGTACGCCCGAGGGCTTCGCCGCGGCCGAAGAGATCCGCAGCGAATACGTCGTCCAGGTCACCGGCGTCGTCTCCCCCCGGCCCGCGGGCCAGGAAAACCCCAACCTGCCCACCGGGGAGATCGAGGTGCTGGTTGACCAGGTAGTCGTCCTCAATACCGCGCGGACAACGCCGTTTGTCATCGACCGCGACGACGCCATTGACGAGACGACGCGCCTGCGCTATCGCTACCTCGACCTGCGCCGCGAGCGCATGCAGCGCAACATCATCTTGCGCCATCGCGCGGTCAAATTCATCCGCGACTTCCTGACCGAACGGGACTTCATCGAAGTCGAGACGCCGATCCTCTTCAAGTCTACGCCCGAAGGCGCGCGCGACTATCTCGTCCCCAGCCGCGTCCACCCCGGCAAGTTCTACGCTCTGCCGCAGAGCCCGCAGCAGCTCAAGCAGCTGCTCATGGTGGCCGGCTATGAGCGCTACTTCCAGATCGCCCGCTGCTTCCGCGACGAAGATTTGCGCGCCGACCGGCAGCCCGAGTTCACCCAGCTCGACCTGGAGATGAGCTTCGCCGAGCGGGACGATATCCTCGACCTGATCGAGGCGTTGATGGTGGGCATGGTCCAGGCCGTCAGCTTCGTGCCGTTGGCCTCGACCGAGTTTCCCCGGTTGAGCTATGCCGAGGCCATGGAGCGCTTCGGCACCGACCGGCCCGACCTGCGCTACGGCATGGAGCTGAAGGACATCAGCGATATCGCCGGCAGCAGCGCCTTCCGCGTCTTCGCCGAAAACGTGGCCGAGGGCAAGCCGGTGAAGGCCATTTGCGCCCCCGGTTGCGCGGGCTACAGTCGTAAGCAGCTCGACGAGCTGGACAGCATCGCCCGTGGGCAGGGGGCCAAGGCGCTGGCCTGGCTGGCCATTCAGGCCGACACCGGCGAGATGCGTGGCCCCATCGCCAAGTTCTTCACGGTGGATCAACTCATCGCCATCACCGAGCGGCTTGGCGCCCAGCCCGGCGACCTCATCCTCATCTCCAGCGACACCAGGCCGATCGTCAACGCCGTACTCAGCACGCTGCGCGCTGAGCTGGCCCGCCGCCTCGGCTACACCGACAAGAAGGAGCTGTCTTTCGCCTGGGTCGTCGACTTTCCTCTGTTCGAGGAAGAGCTGGAGGACGGCCACTACGCCCCCAGCCACCACATGTTCACCGCGCCCAAACCGGAGCATATCTCGCTGCTCGACACCGATCCCGGCGCGGTGCTCAGCCAGCAGTATGACCTGGTGTGCAACGGCTTCGAAGTCGCCGGCGGCAGCATCCGAATCCACGATCAGGCGTTGCAAGGCAAGATCATGTCGCTGATCGGCTTCTCCATGGAGCAGGCGCGGGAGCAATTCGGTCACCTGCTGGAAGCGTTCGAGTACGGCGCGCCCCCCCACGGCGGCATCGCCCCCGGCATCGACCGGCTGGTGGCCCTCATGGCCGGCGAGCCCAACATCCGCGAGGTCATGGCCTTCCCCAAGACGGCCCAGGCGGCCGATCTGATGGCCGACGCGCCGTCCTATGTGCTGCCCCGCCAGCTGGAAGAGCTTCAGCTGGCCGTCGTCGAAAAGCCGGTCAAGGCGGAATAGCCACAAGACGCGACGGCCGCGCTAGAGGAAAAACTCCTTCAGCGCGGCCGTCACGTCGGCGATGACAACATGCCAGTCGGCATCCGGCTGCGTCGTCGCCGCGATCTCGCCCCCGCGCATCCACAACGTCGCCAGCCCCTCGACGGCCGACAGCGCCTGGGCCACCGGCGAGCCGACTTCCATTTCCGCCACCGACGCATAGCGCTCCTCGCGGCCGTCGGTGGTCAGGCGCAGGTTGGTGTGGAACAGCAGCTCGCCATCGTCACCCCACTCCGCTTCGATATCCATATACTCCGACATTGCAAACTATCCTCCGAGGCCATTATACCTTGTGGTGGGGTAAGGATAGAATGAGGATGATGCGGATGAACGCGGACTACCCCTATTTAATTCTTATCCGTCTTCTACTCCAAGGCATTAGGTCGACGGCCGAAGGACGAGTATAATTGCGCCATATCAACGAGAGGCAAGCGTATGAACAAAGTAATGGGATTCATGGCCGGGGCGGTTTGTGGCGCGCTGGTGGGGGCGATTACCGCCCTGCTGTTGACGCCGGCGTCCGGCACGGAGCTGGTTCAAGACATCGAATCGCGCTGGGAGTTGACCAAGAGCGAGGCACGCCTGGCCATGGAAGAGCGCAAGCGAGAATTGGAAACTCAGTTCAACATCGCCAGGCGCTCCTGATTCGTTGAACGCCGGCGGCTACCGGGTGACCGATAGCCAGTAGTTAGCTTCGCTTTCCACAAACGGCGTCAGCGGCGTGACGACGAGCACGCCGCCGTCCGGCCCCAGCTCCACGTCGAGCCGCCCCCGGTTCAGACCGTCGAGCGCCATTGGAATCACCTCCGGCGTCCGCCCCTCGCGGATGAGTCTGACCTCCCACCGTTGCGGCAGCGTCGGCCCCGTCTCGACGAACCCGGCCGGCTCCCACGCCGGTTGCTTGGCCAACTGGGGAACGACCGGCCCCGCCACCGCGAACCCGCGCCCCGACACCTCGAAATCCGTCACCACGTCGAAGCGCAGCAGCACCGTCCGCCCCGTGTAGCCGTTGAGGCTGACCGACTCGCGCCTCCACGCCGGCTCCTCTGCGCCCGTGTCGCCGCTGCGGCCGCCCCAGGCCGGGCCATACGCCCCCAGCAGCGAGCTATCGGAGCGCAGCGGCCGCCACGTCTGCCCGCCGTCGGTCGAGGCCGACAGGTAGGCGAAGTCGTAGGCGGGCTCCAAATCGTGCCAGACGTCGAACTCCAGCGTCGCGTGGGCCATGCCGCGCAGGTCTACTTCGGCCGTCAGTTGCGAGCGGGCGCTATTGGCCGGCGGCGCGTACCAAACCGTCTCGCCGTCCGGCGGCGGGGGCAGCAACCCGACGGCGCTGTCCCCGGCAAAGGTAACCGTTGCCCAACCGCTGAAGTCGAGATCGATGTAGTCGATGGCGTACTGTTCCATGGCCGTCACCGCGTCGAACGGCAGGCGGCGCACCCGGTTGGCGAAGAAGGGCGGGGCCAGCGTCGCGCCGTCGATCTGGTAGCGGGCGTCGGCCGCCGCGCCGTCGAGCAGCAGCGCCGTGGCCCAGTCGGCGGTGAACTGCTCCAGCGATAGCTCGGGCCGATGGCCGGCCAGCACGGCGCGGACGGCCGCCAGCCCGTTAGCCGGGTGGCGGGCCAGCTCGCTCAGCGCCGCGTCCCCCAGCTGCTCCCAGAAGTAGAGCAGGTAGAGGTAGCTGCCCGCGTAATGGGCGTGGATGTCAGGCGCTTGCTCCGTCCAGCGATCCAGCCGCACGTCGGTTCGCTCCATGTAGGCGTGGGGATCAATCGTGTCCAGCCCCACCAGCGTCTCGGCCACCTGCGCCAGCCCCTCGTTGAGCCATTTGTCCTCGTTGGCGTCCAGATTCCACTGGATCATGTGCTGTACTTCGTGGACGAGCGTGCCGTCGTAGAGCGCCCCCTGATCCAGCTGGGCCATGTTGAGATAGATCATCTCCCGCTCGTTGGAGCGATCGAACAAGGCGCGGGGATATTGGTTCTCGTCAACGAAGTAGCCCAACTCGTAGGTGTCAGGCGCGCCGAGGACGTGGAGCACGGCGAAGCGCGGGTCGCCGTCGATACCTGGCCGCCACTCCTGGCCGAACGAGCGAGCGAGGAGCGGGTAGTACTCGTTCCGCAGACGCTCGGCCGCGGCCGCCAGGGCCGTCCGGTCGACGGCCAGCCCCACCTCAACCCAATAGGTCGCCAGTTCGTCTTCGTAGACCAACTCCGCCGGGCGCGGGCCGTCGTTGGTGAAGAACGTGCGGCGGTCGCCGAGGGCGTCGGTCGGGCCGTCGACCGTCCGCTCGCCGTAGTCGGCGCGGGCAAGCGCCTCAGCGGTGTCGAAGTAGTCGTGGACGGGGGGCGAGACGGCGAAAAGGGCGGCGAAATCCCGTTCCGCTCGCTCCGGCGCGGGGCGCTGCACGACCGTCGGCGGCACGGGCGGGAACGCGGCCATCGGCGATGAGACGGCCGTGGGAACCACCTTGCCGGTGGCCGGCTGCTCGCCCGGCCTGGCCGTGGCCGACGGCGTCACCGTCAACATCGCCACCGGTTCAGCCCGCTGCCGCAACACATAAACCCCGACAGCCAACAACGCCAGGACGACAACGGCGGCTATCATAAAGCCCACTCGCCCGCCCGCATCTTTACGAAAATCACTCATCAGGTTCGTAGCAAGCGCTCTAGCGCTCTTCCAAAGTAATTAACCACGGATGGACGCGGATAAAAACGGATTTCACGGACAAACGGCGTCAATCCGCGTCATCCGCAAAAATCCGTGCCAATCCGTGGTTTAATGATTTATCTTGAATAATCGCCTAATATCTCTGGCGATTGTAACCACCCCTCGATCGCCGGCGCAACTGTTCACCCGAGGGGGTGTTGTAACTAACCGTAGAGCATGTTCAACGGCTGAAACTTTATGATGCGTAATGCCCACATCGTCGGTTGGGGAGCCTATCTGCCGGAGCGGGTGGTGACCAACGACGAGCTTTCACAAATGGTCGACACGTCGGATGCGTGGATCTACCAGCGCACCGGCATCCGCGCCCGCCACATCGCCGCCGCCAACGAGACGACGGCGACGCTGGCCTTTGAAGCCGCTGCCCGCGCCCTGACCGTGGCCGACCTTCACCCCTCCCAGGTCGAACTGATCATCGTTGCTACGTCGACGCCGGAGTACGTCTTCCCGTCGACGGCCTGCAAGGTGCAGGATTACCTCGGCGCCAGTCGTGCCGGAGCGTTTGACCTGAGCGCCGCCTGCTCCGGCTTCGTCTACGCCCTGGAGATGGCCGCGCAATCAATTGCCACCGGCTCGGTGCGCAACGCTGTGGTCATCGGCTCGGAGACGATGTCGCGTGTGCTCGATTGGTCGGACCGCAGCACCTGTGTGCTGTTTGGCGACGGCGCGGGGGCGGTGGTGCTGCAAGGCTCCAGCGTGCCCGGCGGCGTCATGGCCACAACGCTGCGCTCCGACGGCTCAGGCGCGGACCTGCTGTCGTTGCCCGCCCTTTATCACAACCCTGTTCCTATCATCGGCGCGGAGTTTTCCAGCAACGGCCACCACAAAAACATCATCGACATGGACGGCCGCCAGGTTTACCGCTTCGCCACCAACGTCATCGCCACTTCGGTCAACGAAGTGCTGGCCAAGGCGGAGATGTCGATCGACGAGGTGTCGCTCATCATCCCCCACCAGGCCAACACCCGCATCATCGAGACGGCGGCCAAGAAGTTGAAGGTGCCGGTGGAGAAGTTCTACCTCAACGTCGAGACGAACGGCAACACCTCGGCCGCCTCGATCCCGTTGGCGTTGTGCGACGCCGTGCGCGAGGGGCGATTGCGTCCCAACGACAACGTCGTCTTCGTCGGCTTCGGCGGCGGGCTCACCTGGGGGGCGTCGCTGGTGAAGTGGGACGTGACGCCTCCGGACGTGGACACCACCGACAGCGAGTGGAAGCGGCTGCGATATATGGTCGCCCGCGGCCGCTCCCGCATCCGGCGGCTGCAGAGACGCATCGAAGTGGCCGTCACCCGGCCGAACCGGGACGGCGAGAGCGGCTGATTTAGCCGCTCGACCTGGCGCCGGCCCCCGCCTTCAGCGCCGCGCCGATCTGCCGGATCATCTCTTCCTCTTCCAGCTCGCCGTTGAAGTGGAGCCGCTTGTTGATGATCGTGTGGGGCAAGTAGGCGGCCGAGTAGCGCACCGCCGCTTCGGGGAAGAAGTCGGTGACGATGAGAAAGGCGCGCACCCGCTCCGTCGAGGCCGCCGCACCGAACGCCGATTTGGCCACCACCGCGCCCGCCTCGTCCTCGGCCGACGTCAGCACCTCAATAGCTACCTCTTCCTGTGCCGCGCTCATCATCTTGTGCAGTTTCAGGCGGGACAGCGGCTCCAGCGTCTGGCCGCGGAAGGAAGCCGCTTGAATGGCGGCGATGAGTGACGTCATCTGGAAGCCGATCGGCAGCCCGATGATGCGCAGGCCGAGGTCGGTCGACTCCTCGGCCGTGCCCAGCATGACGCCGATCACCGGATAGTAACGGTAATTGATCCGGCGGGGGAAGAGGCGATAAGAGAGCTTGTCGGGGAACTGTTCGGCGAACAGGCGAGCCAGCCGCGCCGCCTCGCGCTCGGCCGCGCCGGCCGCCTCGTCCCCCCATATGTGGAGGCACACCGGCTCCGGCAGTTGGCCCAGGAAGTCGGGCATCTGTCGCCAAGTCTCTTCGTCGAACGGAATAGGGTCAATCGGGTTATAGCTCATGGGGGAAATTATTCCTCGAAGGCGGGCAGATGGAGCGTCAACGTCAGACCGTGGTCCTTCTTGCTGCGGGCCTCGACACGGCCGCTGTGCAGCTCAGCGATCAGCCGGGTCAGGATCAGCCCCATGTCCATGCCGCGCAACGCGGCTGGGCCGTCCTTGCTGACCTCGGCAAAATCAAAAAGCCGGGCCAGCACGTCGGGCGGCAGGTAGCGGTTGGGGTCGTGGATGTGGAGCCGGTGGGCGTTGGCGTTCCGCTCCACGTTGATGGTCAGCTGGGCGGCCGGCGGCGCATATTTGATCGCATGACTCAGCAGATTGTAGAAGATGCGGTACATCTGGTCCTCATCGGCCGACACCCACGACGGCGCGATGGGCGGCGAGTAGCGAATGGCGAGGTTTTTGACGCCGAGCAGTCCCTCAACCTGGGCGATGGCGTTTTCCACCAGGTCGTTGAGATTCACCTTGCTTCGGGAAAGGCGTAGTTCGCCCCGTTCGATTTGATCCAGAGCGAGCAGATTGTCCACCATTTTCCCCAACGCCTCAGCATAGGCCAGGATGTTCGTCAGGTATTCCCGGTTGGACGAGTCCGCGTCGGCCATCAAGTCTGCCTCCAGCAGTTGGGCATACCCTTGAACGATAGCCAGTGGTGTGCGCAAGTCGTGAACCGCCATGGCCAAGATGCTCGTCTTGCGCTTCTGGGTTTGCTCGTGCAGAGAGCGCATGGCGTCGAGCTCCAGCCGCAGCCGCGCGATCTCCTCGTCCGGATCGTAATTTTCGAACAGTGAAGTCGCCGCGTTACTCATGATACACCTCTGTTGGCGATGAAGGATTTGATGTGGTGAGCATTACGGAATAGCGGGGAAGTCGGGCGGCGGCGTCCCCACGAACTCAACCCAGGTGAGCGATACCCACCCTTGTTGCGGCCCCGTGTCGGCCGTCCATTCAACCAGTAGCCAAGGTTCATCATAGGCGATCACCGACAACGGCTCGCCCTGGGGTGCGACGCCTACCTGCGCTGAGTCGAGCGACGGCTCGGCGAAGAACCACACCGGCCGGTTGGTCAGCACGGAGAAGGGTATCACGGTCGGGGCGGGCGTCCAAGTTGCCGTCGGTGTGGCGGTGGGTGTGGCTGTCGGCGTGGC
>CAYNOL010000030.1:0-16300 GCA_964398825.1 uncultured Ardenticatenaceae bacterium | reverse complement strand
TTGCTGACCGAGCCCGGCAGCTCGCCCAACGTGCTCGTGTCCCCGTCAAAGGCGCTCAGCAGGATGTGTTGCTCGCTGTGGAGCCGGTTGAGGAAGCGGCGCAGCTCGGCGCGAAAGCCGGGGGACTCAATACCGCTGATGACCACGGCCAGAAAGCACAGCCGGCCGTCCTGGATAATAATTCGCTGCTCGCCATGCTGAATCTCGTCCAGCGTGGCGGCCGCTTCCTGCCGGTTAAACGAGTCGTGCATGAAATCGCGCACGGCTGTTAACATGCCGCTGATCACGTCGGAATCCACCGCCACATCGCTGCCGCTCCGCGCAAGCAGCAGGCCGGAGCCGCTCTGGATGAGAAAGATCTCGCGGACCTTGAACGGCAAGGCGTCGCGCATCTCCAACTCGGATGCCGGCACACCGCGCAGCCGCGCTCCCATGCGACGGGCCGTCCGGCGCAGCGGAAAGCGTGTCTTCAGTTGGGCGTCGATGTTGCGTTGCAGCTCGCGGAAGAACTCGCCGATGTACCGCTGGGCCATCTCGCCGATGATGGGGAACAGCGCTTCCACCAGGCTTTGGCGTGACTCGCGAATCTGTACCTCGATCGCCTGGCTCAGCACAGGGCTGACCGCGTCGACCAGGTCGTCCCGGCCGTGCCGGTCTTGTACCCGCAGCGCCCCGGCCATGACCGGGCCGAGCGCCTCGGCCATCTCCTCCGGCGAGGCTTCCGCTTTGGCGGCGATGATGTCGTCGATGTCGGCCGCCAATGCTTCGGTCTGTTGTCGCAGACGAGTCTCCGTGGCCGCCATCTCCGCCTGCAGCGTCGCCAGCCGCTCCCGCAGCGCGTCGATGTCGGCCTCCAGGCGGCTTTTCTCGTCTTCAAGTTGGTGGATGCGCTCGATCTCGGCCGCGAAGAGGATGCGGCGAATCGAGGAGAGGGATGGATCGTCCCCGTTCGGCTTGGGGGGGTGCGAGCCGGATTGGCTGGCGCCTGCTTGATCCGCGTGGTCCATAGGGGCGGAGGCTACTTCCCGTTGGGCGACGCCGTCTCGGCCGCTTCGTCGCCGGCCTGCAAGCGCTGGCCAATCTCCTCCAGCATCTGGCCCAGATCATGGCGCGACGCTTTTTTGTCCTCCAGCCAGGCGGTGAGGGTCAGCAGTTCGGCGCGCAAATCGTCGTCGCGACGGCGCGCATCTTCCTCCAGCAGGCGCATCCGCTCGTTGGCGTCCTCCTGCATCCGGTCCAGGCGAGCTTCTACCGTCCGGCGAGTATCCTCGATGAGAGTCTGGAGGTCGGCCGTCATCTGATCGATGCGCTCGCCGATGATCTGGACTTCCTTGTCCAGCCGGCTACCGGCCTCCTTGCGAAGCGCCTGGGTCTGGTCGGCGGCGGTTTTGGCGATGGATTGAGCGCGCGAATCTTGCTCGCTCTTCAGCTCACGTCGTACCGCCTCCAGACGGCTGTCCAGATCGGTTATGCGGCGGGTGAAGTCGCGCGCCTGATTGCCGAAAATAAGATCGCGCAGGACCTCAAGTTCCCCCGCGTTGTTGCCAAAGCCTGCTGTGAGAGAACCGGCCTCGCTCTCGTTCCCCGTTTTTTTGGCCATACATACCTCCTGCCACGTTACCTTTGTTCATTATAACGTCTGCAGTCGGTTGGTTCAACGATGGAAGATGGGGAGTGAAGGGGGAGCCAGACCTGACAGGTGGGCGCCCAATGCGTTCGGTCAAACCAACGTCTCACGCCGCCCACCTGTCAGGTCTCGATTAATCGTCACTGTCGTCGCGCCAGAGCCACCCCAGCTCGTCGCTGGGCGTGGCATCGGTTTTGTGGTTCGAGCCGGCTGGGCCGTCGGCGCTCGCGTTTTGGTTGGTTCTGTCCAGAATTTCGGCCAGTTCGTCGTCGAAATCCTCTTCGGGATCGGCATCGGCGTCATTGTCAACGATTCTGTCGTCGACGAACACTTCCTCGGTGTCGGCTTCGTCATCATCGACGCCGTCCGGCTCGATGGTTGCCAGGGTTTCCGAGACGGGCTGCACAGCCGACCAAGGGTCAGCGGCCGTTTCCGCGGCTGAGATTGATTCAGCGGCCGATACCGGAGCAGCCTCAGCCACAGACTCAGCGTCCTCAATGACGATAGGGGGGCTATCGGGATCGAAGCGCAACAGCGACGCTTCCAACTCGGCGATCTGCTCGGGCGTGTATTCGCGCCGCGCGATGCGCAGACCACGCCACGTGCAGTTGCGGCAGGCATATCGATAGGCCGGCACGCCGATCAGCCCGTAGAGGCGGTCCGAGGTTTGACGCGTGACACGTATCAACTCCCGCTCCTCGCATTCGGGGCAGCCCGTGCCGAACCAGAGATGTCTGTCACTGAGCAGCCGCCGCCTGACCAGCAGCACGAAGAACGCGAACAAAAGCAGCATCACGCCGCCGACGATCCAGGTGTTGTAGTCGTTGATCAGCCAGACGACGATCGGCCGTGTGCCGGGCAGCCGCGCCATTCGCCGCACCATCACCGGGTCCAGCAGCGGCAGCGCCAGGACGACAGCCGCCAGGGCGAACAGCAGAAATAGGATCACTTTCTCCACGACGCGAATGCCGCGCCATGGTCTTGGCTCAATTCTACTCAAGGCTCAATACTCCAAACTCCGACGGGAAGATCCCACCTTCCCGATCGTAGGCTTCCACTCTTACGATGAAGCTTACTCACCGGCGAGAACGAGCGAGACCGGACAGATTACCCCCTGACCGGTCTCACTCGCCGGGTGGTTACTCTGCGTGATCCCAGCCGAAGTCGACGGTCAGCCGCTGCTCGCCGCCGGCCAGCCGGATGCCGATGCGGCCGGTGCCGGGGGCGGGCCACGTCCAGTTGCCGGGGATCAACGCATCCACGTTCTCCGGACTCAGGGCGTCAATAGCCACGCAGTAGATGTCGGCGTCCAGCCCCTCAAAGCGGTAGAGCCCTTCGTCGTCCGTCACCGTGGTCGCCAGCCGGTTGGCCGGCGACGGGATGCCGCCGCCCTCCGTCGGGCACGCCCCGCGGCCGAGGATGACGGTGATGCCGGGCATGGGCAGTTCGTTGGTGTCATAGCTGCCGTTGCCGCGATAGAAACCGCTGCCCTCGGCCGTCTCGACGCAGCCGCGCGACGGGTTGCCGTTGGTCAGGAAGCAGACATCATCCCAGACGACACCGCCGATGACGGCCGAGCCGGACGTCGGCGGGCCGGTGAACTCAGCCCCTTCCTCGACGATGATGTCGACCCAGAACGCATCCTCGATCGCCCCGTTGATTCCGAAGACAGTGCCCTCAGCATCGGCCAACTGCCAGTTGCTGCGGTAGGTGCCTGGGGTTTCGGGCGAGGTCAGGGTGATCGACACATCTTCCGTCTGGCCGGGGGCGACAGTGTTCTCCAGCGTCACGGTGCCGGTGATGCCCATCGGATCACCGCCGATGAATGCCACGGCGTACTCGTCGGTCCACGGGCAGGTGCCGTTGTTGCGCAATCGCCACGCCGCTTCGAACTCGACGCCCGGCGGTAACACGGTGCCGTCGGTGACGGTCAAATCCTGAACGAACTCGAAGCTGTTGGTGCAATCGGCGGCCGCTTCCGGCTCGGGCAGGAACATGAAGTCATAGCCGAAGTTGATGTCGGCGAGTGCATCCCCTTCTTCCAGCGTCACAGTGATGCTGTTCGTCCCCACACCGTTGCTGAGCGGAAAGGTGAGAATCCCTTCGTCCAGGATGGCGACGTTCTCTTCGTCGGCTGTGTCCAGGAAGACGCAGTAGGTGTCGGCCGTCACGTTCTCGAAGCGATAGGCGCCCGACTCATCCGTCGTAGCGATCACTTCGTCCCCCTCGGTGGCCGAGGTGCAGTCGCCGGCCAGCAGCCGCACGTTGACGCCGGGGATGCCCGGCTCGCCCACGTCCAGCACGCCGTTGGCCTGCAGTGTGTCGCCCGCGGGGGAGACCACGCACCCCTCGTTCGGCGTCGCGCCTTCGGCGTCGGTTCCCGTCTGGCTGCAGACATCATGCCATACCAGGCCGCTGATGCCCGGCTCGGCTACCGTGCCCGTCGTCCCTTCTTCCAGGATGTTGTCGACGGCCAGGGTGAAGGAGCCCTCCACGCCGTTGACCAGCACGTCATACGTACCGGCCGGCAGGCCGACGACATCCAGCGAAATAGACTGCTCGAACGGGACGAGCGCCTCGGCGCAACCCGCCGCCGGCTGCCGCAGCGTCGTGACAGCCACGCGGAACATCTGCCCCGACTGCTGGCTGATGATCTCATCGATCTGCGTGCACGAGTCGGGCAAATCGCCGCGGGCGACGACGTTGACCTGCACCGGGAAGGACTCCAGGATCAGTACGTCGATGTTGTTTACTTGTGCCTGGCCCCGCACCGGCTCGGTGGACTCTAGTGTCGGCTCCGGGGTGGGGCCGGCCGTCGGCGTGGCCGTGGCTTCTGTGCCCGGGCGACACGCCGCCAGCACGGCCAGCGCGATGATGAGTACGGCCAGGCAGGCCCACCTGGGGGCGAGCGCCTGCTTCGGTTGATAGAAATGGTTCATTCGGTATCTCCTCCATCGTTCGTCGCGCGATTCTGGCTTGTTGCCGGAGTTGGATGCGTCGCGCGCGTGGAACCCATGATTATTCCCGCTCCCAGGGCTGCCAGCGCCGCCAGCGCCAGCGAAGTCGCCGCCACGCCCAAGCGCCACCCTGACGGGATGAAGCGCATGGTGACGACGTGGTTCCCCGGTTCCAAATAGACTGCCCGGAAGGCGTAGTTGGCCGTCTCGATGACGGCGGCGTTTCCGTCGACGGACGCCCGCCAATCCGGGTGGAATACGTCACTCACAAACAGATAGGACGGCCGATCCGTCGCCACATTGAAGGCGATCTCGTTGGCGTCATAGCGCGCCACCTCAACCGTCGCCGCGCCCGGCTCCTGCGCCAGTTCCCGTCCGCCTTCGAGGATGAGCAATGCGGCCGGATCGAAGTCGTCGGCGTGGATGGCGTCGAAGACGGCATCATGATCGGCTATGACCTGCGTATTAAACAAGACCATCGCCCTCGGCAATGCCCGCGTATTCAGGTAAACGGTGACGGACGGGTCCGCATCGAGGACAGGGACGATGAAACCCGTGTCGCCCGGCGGCTCCTTTTTGCCGCCGATCAAATACTTGATACCCAGCAAATTATACAGAGGCGAGCCCCGATAGCCGACTGCTCCCATATAAACATTATAATTCGCCAATTGCAAGGGGTTGTAGACCCCTCTCGCGGCGTAGAGACGTTCGATCATCGCCAGATTCGGTTGCCACGCCCCGGCGATGATATCGACGCGGTCGATGCCCGGGTCGCTGTGCAGGAATTCCATCGCCGGAGAGCCCTGGGCGAAACCGGGCATCGGGTCATTCCAGTCGATCTCGACATGGCGGCCGAGGCCGTACAGATCGACGAACAGCACCAGCACGGCCACCACAGCCACCACGCCCGGCCGGACGCGCCCCGACATCCCTGCCGCCAGCACCGCCCACCCGGCGGCCGCCAACGCGACGAAGACGGCGACGGCGCGCAGCATCTGCCCCGCCCGCTCCGGGTTGGCGTCAATCAGCGTGTTGCGCTGGAACAGAAGCGCGGCGGCGAGGCCCACGACGGCCAGCGCCGACGCCGCCAGCAGCCACCGCCCCCGCCGCGCCGCCCGCTCCCGCCGCAGCAGCGCATCGAGCCCCACGGCCGCCAACACCGCCAGACAGAAATCGAGCAGCAGCACAAAGCGCGCCGGCACCTGGAACGGCAGCGCGGGCAGCAACCGGGCCAGCAGCGGGTAGACGGGCGTGGCCGGCCCCAATGCCAGCAGGAAGAAGAGCACCCCCGCTACGGCGAAAAAGAGCGTTTGCCGTCGAGGACGGAAGACTACACCGGCCGCCGCCATCAGCAGCGTCAGCACGCCCGCGTACCCCGCCTCGACGCGCAGCCAATCACCCCAGAACGAGGTGCTGCGGCCGTAGAAGTCGGGCGCGAACAGTCCAATGGCTGCTTGCAGAGGCAGGGCGTAGTTGGTGCTGCGCTCGAAGTCGAACTCGGCGCGAAGTGTGTGCTGCAGCGTCTCCGCCGCGGGGAAGAGGCTGACTCCGGCCAGCGCCACGGCGAACAGCCCCACCACCGCCAGCAGCGGCAACGCCCACAGCTGCCGGTGGGCGATGGTCTCGTAGACGGCATAGACGCCGAGGAAGAGCGCGATGAGGAACGTCATCTGCCCGTGCCCGGCCAGCGTGCCGACGCCCAGCGCCGCCCCGCCGCCGACGGCCCACGCCAGCCGCGGCCGGACCCCCTCGGCGCGGACGGCCCGATGGAGCCCCAAAAAGGCCAGCGGCAGCCAGGCAGCCACGGCGATCAGGTTTAGATTCCCGACGTGGGTGATGAACACGTCGGAGAACATGAAGGCCAGCGCCCCCAGCAGCGCCGCCGGGCGGCCGATGGGCGCGCCCCACTTCATCAGCCGCAGGCAGATGTAGGTCGCCAGCCCGGCGAAGAAGAAGTGGCCGATGACCAGCAGTTGAATGGCGTGGTAGCTGAAGTTAGGCCAGAGGAAGAAAAGCGCCAGATTGACGGGGTAGAAGATGCCCGACTGGTTGTCGGCCAGGAACGGCGCCCCCGCGTATTGGTGCGGGTTCCAGAACGGGATGGTGCCCGCGCGCAGGCTGTCGGCCGCGAAGCGGTACATCGGGTAGATGAACGAAACGGAGTCGCCCCCACCCTTGGGCAGCCATCCCTGCCCGGTCAGCACGGGCCAGAAGAAGATGACGGCCGCCAGCCCGATGACCAGCACGGGCATTAGCTCGGGCCATAGCGCGCCGGCCAGCCGGCGAAGGGCAGCCATGCTGTCGGGGAGTGATAGACGCGCCTGGGGGCGGTCGCCGGCGGGCGACACACGATCGGGGGTCTGCTCCATATCAGTGAGGGGGAATTGTAGCACAAAGGCGAGGCGGGCCACACGGCCGCCCTACGCCCCTTCCTCGCGCACGATGGCCATGACCTGTTCGTACAGCGCTCCGTTGGTGGCGATCGCCTCGCCGCCGAAGATCGTCGGCGTGCCCTTCCAGTCGGTGAAGGTGCCGCCCGCCTCTTCCATGATGACCTGCAGCGGGCCGCAATCCCAGACGGCCATGGCCGGATCGAGCATCACTTCTGCCCGGCCAGTGGCCACGAGCGCGTAGCCGTAGGCGTCGCCCCACGTGCGCTGGATGTAGGTCTCGCGGATGAGGCGCTGGAAGGCATCTTCCCGGTTGTAGCGGGCGAAGGTGTCGATGTCGCTGGCCAGCAGCACGGCGTCGCTGAGCTGGTCGATGGACGAGACACGGGCGCGACGGCCGTTCCAGTAGCAGCCGCGCCCCCGCGCCGCGTAGACCGTCTCGTTGAGGCCGGGGAAGTGCATGACGCCCAGCAGCGGCGTCTCGTCGTGGACAAGCGCCAGCAGCACGGCGTAGAGCGGCACGCCGCTGACGAACGACTTCGTGCCGTCGATGGGGTCGATGACCCAGGTGTAGCCGCTCGTCTGGTCTTGCCCGGCCGTGTGGCCATACTCCTCGCCCATCATGGAGTGGCCGGGCCAGCGGTTGGTGATGAGTTCGCGCAAGGTCTGCTCGGCGGCGCGGTCGGCGATGGTGACAGGCGAGTTATCGTCCTTGCGCTCGGCTGCCAGCCCCGTCTGGAAGTGGGCCAGCGTGACGCGCCCCGCCCGCCACGCTGCGTCGAGGGCGAAGTCCAGCAGATCGTCGAGGGTGGGATCGTCCGGCGTCATCGGCTCGCTCACTCCTGGATGACCACCATGCGCTTGCGGTGTGCACCCCGATAGCGCTGCAGGATCGTGCCGTCCGTCTCGATAAAGGGCAGGGGCAGCAAAGCCCCCAGCGTGAACACCGTCAGATTTTCGAGGGCGAAGAGGGAGCTGACCATGAATCCCAACTTGCCGCTCCGATGCGTCATGAGCGCCGCCACGCCGCCGCCAGCGGCCAGCAGCGCGCTGACCCGCGGCCCGCCCAGCGCCCGCTCAACGTGGATTTCGGGCGCCAACTCCGGCTCGTCGGCCGGGTAGACCGACGAGCCCAGCACGCCCCACAGGTGCACCCCTTCCATCGGATAGCCGGTGCGCTCGGCCGCCCGCGCGTGGCCAAGCTGGTGCAGCAATTCCGAAGCGAAGTGAAGCATGGTCGCCAGAAAGCCGCCGGCCAGCGCCATCCCCGGCCGCAGCCGGAACGCCTTCAGCCCCAACAGGCTGAACAGCGGCCACAAGATGAGAAACCCCACCCCGGCCGACGGGCCGGCGGTGATGTTGAGCTTGCCGATTCTCCCTAAATAGTAGCGCTGGGCCATAGGTTCACTCGCGTCGCGGGTAGGTGAGCAGGACGTTCTCCAGCACGAGCCGCGCGTTGGCGTTTTGGCCCAGTTGCCGCAGGGCCGTCTCCGTCTGTCGCAGCGCGGCCAGCACGGCCGCGCGCGGCTGCCGCCCGGCCAGCTCGTGCATCATCTCCATCTGGTCGATATTCGTCAATCCGCCCCCTTTGTCCCGGCCGTAGGCCAACAGCGCCATGTCGCGCCACCAGCTGAGCCACGTGCGCAGCAGCGGCGGCAGCGTCTCCGTCTTGCGGGCCAGCGTCTCGGCCAGCGCGAAGCGGGCCACCAGCGAGCCGCGCAGCGCCTTGTGGAGCGCGTCCAACTGGCTCTGTCGCTCCTGCAGCAGCGCGGGGTCGGCGTGGGCGCGCACGGCCCACCCCAGTCGCCCGTCGGCCAGATGGGCCAGCAGGTGGGCCTGGTCGGGGTCGGCGCGGTGGGCGGTCATCAGCGTCTCTTCGATCAATTCGGCCGGGATCGGCCGCAAGCCGATCGTCCGGCAGCGGGAGTTGATCGTCGGCAGCAGCGTGTCGCTGTCCGTGGCCGTCAGCAGCAGCACGACGTTGGCCGGCGGCTCCTCAAGCGTCTTCAGGAAGGCGTTGGCCGCGTTCAGATTGGCGGTGTCGAAGCGCTTCAGGATGGCGACTTTGGTGCGCGCTTCGTAGGCCGACAGGCTCAGGTCTTGCTGCAGGCGGCGTATCTGCTCGATCTTGATCGACTGCGCCCCCCGCTCGCTCACCTCGGGCAGCAGCACGCGCACGTCGGGGTGCTTGTCTTCCAGGATGAGGCGGCAGGCGCGGCATTCGCCGCAGGGGCGCAGGTCGGCGTCGCCCGTGCAGTTCAGCGCCATGGCGAACGTGCGCGCCAGCGTCATCTTGCCGATCTGCTCCGGCCCGGCGATGAGGTAGGCATGACCGACGCGATTGTGGCGAATGGCGTTACTCAGCAGGCGGACGGCCCAGTCGTGGCCGACGATCCGCCGCCAGCCCGGCGCGAGGGTGTGCATGGCGGGAATTGTACCCCGAATCAGCCGAAAACGCGCCCTTTGTTATAATCGCTCCTATGACCATTCCCACGACCAATCCTTTGCTCATTTCCGGGGAAAATTTGAAAGTCGATGACGTAGTGGCCGTGTCCGAGGGGCGGCCGGTTGTGCTTGACCCGGCGGCCGTACCGCGCATGGAGCGCTCGCGAGCGGCCGTCGACCGCCTGGTGGCCGAGGGCCGCGTCGTCTACGGCATCACCACCGGCTTCGGCCGCTTCAAGGACCGCGTTATCTCCACCGACGAAGTGCGCCAACTGCAACTCAACCTTGTGCGCAGCCACGCCGTCGGCGTCGGGCCCGACCTCCCCGATAAAGTGGTGCGGGCGATGATATTGGCCCGGGCCAACACGCTGGCGCTGGGCCACTCGGGGGCGCGGCCGGAGATCGTCCACCTGCTGCTGGGCATGCTCAACGCCGGGGTGACGCCGCGTATCCCCGCCCAGGGTTCTCTGGGCGCCAGCGGCGATTTGGCCCCGCTGGCCCACCTGGCGCTGGTGCTCATCGGCGAGGGGGAAGCGCGCGTCGATGGCCGGCTGATGCCCGGCGGCGAGGCGCTGGCCGCCGCCGGTCTACGGCCGCTGGAACTGCTGGCCAAAGAGGGGTTGGCGCTGCTCAACGGTACGGCCCAGATGGTGGGCATGGGGGCGCTCGTCGTGCGCCGAGCGATCAATTTAGTGCTAACGGCCGACATCGCCGCCTGTCTGTCGCTCGAGGCGCTGCACGGCACCGCCCGCGCCTACGACGCCCGCGTCCACGCCCTGCGCCCCCACCCGCGCCAGATCAACTGCGCTGATTTCCTGCGCCGCGTCCTGGCCGGCAGCCGTTATCTGCGCGACGACGACCCCAACAACGTGCAAGACGCCTACACGCTGCGCTGCGTGCCCCAGGTCCACGGCGCGGTGCGCGACTCCATCGCCTATGCCCAATGGGTCATCGACATCGAACTGAACACCGTCAACGACAACCCGATCATCTTCGTCGATGATGCCGGGGAGATCGACGTGGTATCGGCGGGCAATTTCCACGGCGAGCCGGTGGCGCTGGCCATGGACTACGCCGCGCTGGGGCTGACGGAGCTGGGCAACATGAGTGAGCGGCGCTGCGCCCGGCTGGTCGACGCCGACAGCAACGGCGGCGTGCTGCCCATGTTTCTGACGGCGCGGGGCGGGCTGGAGAGCGGCCTGATGATGGCCCAATACACGGCCGCCGCGCTGGCCTCGGAGAACAAGGTGCTGGCCCACCCATCCAGCGCCGACACCATCCCCACCAGCGCCAACGTCGAAGACCACGTCAGCATGGGCGCGGCCGCCGTGCGCCACGCGGGCCAGATTCTGGATCACGTCGAGGCGATCGTCGGCATCGAGCTGCTTCTGGCGGCGCAGGGGATCGACTTCCGCCGCCGCGACACGGGGCTGGAGCCGGCGCAGATGGGCGCGGGCACGGCCGTCGCCTACCGGCTGATGCGCGAACACATCCCGTTCGTCGACGCCGACGTGGCCCTCTCGCCCCTCATCGAGCAGGCGCGCCGCCTTGTGGCCGACGGCACCATCAAGCGCGCCGTCGAAACGGAGTTGGGGATGGCGTAGGGGCCGGGGACGCTTCTACGAGAAGACCGTGCCGTTGATGACCAGCCGGAAGTGGCTGCCCAGGAACTCGGCCGCCTGCTTCACCATGACCATGCGATCGAGGAAGATCTCGAAATACTCGATGACCTGGGCGAAGCCGGTGTCGATCGTCAGCTCAAGGCTGATGATTTTCCCCGGCGCGTCGACGACGATGTTGCTTTGCGTCGTGGCGTGGTTGACGCGATCGTGGATGTCGAAGGTCTCCATGCCCTCGGCCTGCACGCGGGTGCGGTGGACGTCGGCCTTGTCGGCGATGTTGAGCGCGGCCGAGACGGGGGTGGTGGCGTAGCCGCGCTCTTCCTCGTGGTTGCCGATGGCGTTGCTGATGATGGCACACTCGTCCCACGCCATCCCCAGCCGGGAAAGAATGCCCAGCGCCAGCAGGCTGCCGCTCTGGGCGTGCCCCTCGCGGTGAATGAAGTTGCCGATGTCGTGCAGGTAACCGGCGATGGCCGCCAGTTCGGCCAGCCGCTCCGGGTATTCGAGTTGCAGCAGGATGTTGCGCGCGTTCTCGGCCACCAGCGCGGCGTGGCGGGTGCTGTGCTCGGTATAGCCGAGGGCGCGCAAATATTGGTTCGTGTGTTCGATCAGGCTTTTGACTTGCTCGTCCTTGCGGACGGTGTCCAGCGTTACCATTGGGCGTTCTCCATCACCCCGCGCTGCCGCTAAACCTGTCAGGACGGCCGCAGCCGGGGTACAATCCTTTTGCCTATTGTAAGCACCATGAGTTGGACGGCCAAAATAACGCTCTCCGGCTTGGGAGTTGGTTTTAATCTTTTAACCACGGATTTTACGGATTTTACGGATGTAACGGATTGGAACACTTCCTGATTAAAGATCAATCCGTCAAATCCGTAATATCCGTGTCCCATCCGTGTTTAATTCTTCACGAGGTTTGACATGGAAGATGTCGTCATTATCGATAGCGTGCGCACGCCCATCGGCCGCCACGCGGGGGCGCTGTCGGCCGTCCGGCCCGACGATCTGGCGGCGCTGGTCATCAAGGAAGTCGTCGAGCGCACGGGCATCGACGGCAATGCAGTTGAAGAAGTGTACTTCGGCTGCGCCAACCAGGCGGGCGAGGACAACCGCAACGTGGCCCGCATGGGGGCGCTGCTGGCCGGACTGCCGCAGAGCGTGGCCGGCGTCACGGTCAACCGCCTGTGCGCCAGCGGCCTCAACGCCGTCAACCAGGCGGCGCGGGCCATTCGCAGCGGCGAGGGCGAGGTCTATATCGCCGGCGGGGTGGAGAGCATGACCCGCGCCCCCTACTCGCTGCCCAAGAACAGCCGCCCGTTCGGGCCGTCGGGCAATGTCACTGCCTGGGACACGACGCTGGGCTGGCGTTACCCCAATCCCAGGATGGAAGCGCTGTTCCCGCTGGAAGCGATGGGCGAGACGGCCGAGAACATCTACGAGATGAGCGTGGCCGAGGAGATAGCCGGCGGCGTCATCACCCGCGAGGAGCAGGACGCCTTCGCGCTGGAGAGCCAACGCCGGGCACTGGACGCCATCAACGGCGGCCGCTTCCGCGAGGAGATCGTGCCCGTCGTCTTCCCCCAGCGCAAGGGGGACTCCATCGTCTTCGACACCGACGAGCACCCGCGCATCAAGGCCACAGACAACGGCTACGAGCTGGACACGAGCATGGAGACGCTGGCCAAGCTGAAGCCCGCCTTCCGGCAGGGGGGCACGGTGACGGCCGGCAACTCGAGCGGCCTGAACGACGGCGCGGCGGCGCTGCTGCTGATGTCAGCCGCGCGGGCCGCGGCGCTGGGGCTCAAGCCGGTGGCGCGCTGGATTGGCTCGGCCGCGGCCGGCGTCGACCCGCGCACGATGGGCTTGGGGCCGGTGCCGGCCACGCGCAAGGTGCTGGATCGGGCCGGGTTGACGCTCGACGATATCGACCTCATCGAACTCAACGAGGCGTTCGCCGTCCAGGCGCTGGCCGTCATGCGCGAGTTGGGCATGCGGCCGGAGATCACCAACGTCAACGGCGGGGCCATCGCCCTGGGCCACCCGCTGGGTTGCTCCGGCGCGCGCGTCCTGACGACGCTGCTGCACGAGATGACGCGGCGGCGGGCGGCCGGGGAGTCGATGCGCTACGGGCTGGCGACACTGTGCGTGGGCGTTGGGCAGGGCGAAGCGACGATCGTCGAACTGCTCTAATCAGCTGGACTACTCCCGCTCGCTTAGGGCGAGCTCAACGGCCGCGTAAGCGTCGATCATCCCATACCCCGCGCCGTTGTCGGGTGTGTCAAAGCCGGCGGTGCTGCACTCCGTCGTATTCCATCCCTCGGGCGCAACCGGCTTGGCCGTCTGGGTCAGGATTCGCTCGGTGCGCTCGATGTCGCCGACGAGTGACGGATCGGCCGACCACAGCAGGGCGACGACGCCGGCCACCTGCGGCCCGGCCATCGAGGTGCCGCTGGCGTACTCATATGTGCCGCCGGGATAGGCGGAGAGCACGTCGACGCCGGGAGCCACGACGTCGGGCTTCGTCCGGCCGCTGCTGTCGGCCGTCACCGGCCCGCGGCTGCTGAACGGGGCGATTCCACCGTCGGCGTCGGCCGCTCCCACCGTGAACACTTCCGCGTACAGGCTGAGCGGCGAGCGGATCGTCTCGCAGCTGTCCCCGTCGTTGCCGGCCGAGGCGACGACGAACACCCCTGCTGCGCGCAATCCCTGCGCGGCCGGCAGCAGCGCCCCCGCGTCGCACCCTTCCAGCTCTTCGGGGCAGCCCCACGAGTTGTTGAGCACGTGGGCCCCCAGCTCCGGCCGCCCGTCGGCCAGCGCGTCGCCGCCCTGCGGGTGGGGAGCCAGCATGAACTGCAGGCAGTCGAGGTAGCGCGGCGCGTTGCCCAAATTGCGCCCCAGGTTGACGCAGCCGATCCAGCTCGCCTCGGGCGCGACGCCCACGGTGCGCCCCAGCGCCGAGCCGAGCGTGTGCGTGCCATGGCCGCCGATGTCGGTGGGCGTGGTCGTGGCGTACCAGGGGTCGAGCCAGTTATAGGCGTCGGGAGCGTCACCATCTGTCTGATTGCCGCGGTATTGTTCGCTCAACTCGGGGTGCTCCCCGTCGACGCCGGAGTCGCTCTGGCCGACGACGATCCCCTCGCCCAGCGCGCCGAAGTCGGCCCAGACGCGAGGCGCGCCGATGTCGGTCAGATTCCATTGCGGCTCGGTGGGCGCGTCGGCCGTGCCGAGAGCCATGGACGGCAGCGCGGGCAGCGGCCGCAGCTCGGGGCTGTCGAGCACGCGATCCACTTCTGGCCGGGACTGCAGCCACAGCCGCATCAGCGGCCCCGCGTCCACTTCCAGCGCGTTGACCAGATAGTAGGGGCGATAATCGACGCCTATTCGGTCGAGCACCTGCCGCAGGCCCGCCTGCGTCGTGTCGGCATGGGATACGAGAGCTCGGTAGACGGCCGTCCGCCGCTCCACCGGATCATCGACGCTCGCCGCGGCCGACAGGTCAGCCTGCTCGCTCAGTACGACGTAAAGGCGCTCGCCGTGCCATCCCGGCTGCCCAACGAGGAAGTAGGCAGCCAGCAGCCCGGCCAGCGCCACGGCCGCGCCCACCGGCCCCAGCGCCCTCCGCTCGCCCGCCGCTCGCCCCAGCAGCCATACCGCGACGCCCAGCACCAACGCCGAGACGCTGCCGATGAGTGTGGCGTAGAGAGCGTAGTAGCCGACGTCGCGCGAGCCGAGATTGAGCAGCAGCGACAGCTCTTCGGGATCGTGGAACAGCAGAGGCGCGGCGGCCACGAGCCCAACCAGCAGCCACGGCCGCCCCATGCCCGCCGCGCCCGCCCGGCCGCCGAACATCGCCGCGGCCAGCCACCCCAGGCTGCCCAGCAGGAAGATGAGGATCACCTGCTGCCCGTTGTGGCCGAACGCTGCGCCCATGACCAGCAGCGTGGCCCCGGCGACGAAGCCGCGGATGCCGAAGGGCAGCGGCCGCTCCTCGCCCATTGGCGCGTGAAAGTGGGCGATCAGCCGTGCGGCCGCCAGCCCGAAGACCAGCGCCGCCGCCAGATTCAGAGCCGTGTCGAGCCACGAGCCGAGCGCCCCCCAGATGACCCACGGCCAGCCGATGAGCGCCGCCCAGACGAGCGGCCACGCCGTTCCGCGACTCGCGACAGCTTCGCCGTGGCCGCGCCACCGCAGTAGCACCACGAACACCGCGCACCCGGCGATCTGCAACACGGCCGCCGACTGCTGGGCATTGGGTGGAGCAAGCTGGGCCGGCATCATCAACAAGATGAACAGCGCGGCCCACGCCCACGCCTGGTAGACGCTTTTGACCCGCTCCGAGTCCGCCGCGGCCTGCGCCAATAGGGCAGGCAGCCCCACCACGACGGCCAGCGTCGCCAGCCCGCCGAGCCACGACGCGCGGCCGATCGTCTCGCCCTGGATGATGGTCAGCTGCTCGACGAACCATAGCGCCGGGAAGAGGATCACCGCCAGGCCGGTCATCATCAGGCCGATGAGCAGAATGGCCACCAGCGCCCCGGCGGACGCGCCTGACGGCTCTGATTTGGGTGGAGTTGCCTTCAGCGTGGGTTCGACGGGCATCCCGCTCACCAGTCAAGCCTCTCAAGCCCGTTATCGGCGATTACCTGCCGGTACCACAGCGCGCTGTCCTTGGGGATACGCTCCAACGTGTCGTAATCGACCCAGATGAGGCCGAAGCGTTGGCGATACCCCTTAGCCCATTCGAAGTTATCCAGCAGTGACCAAACGAAGTACCCCGCCAGCGGCACACCGTTCTGCATGGCGCGGTGGGCGGCCGTGAAGTGGAGTTGCAGGTACTCCTGCCGTCGCCTGTCGGCCACGCGACCGTTCTCGTCGGGGCCATCAAGATAACTGACGCCGTTCTCGGTGATGTAGATCTTGGGCGGGCCGTACTCGAAGTGGATGCGGTTGAGGATGTGGTAGAGACCTTGCGGGTACACTTCCCAGTTGGGCATCTCCGTCAGCGGCAGGTCGGGGAAGTGGGTTTGCGGCTCGTTGTCGGCCGCTTCCTCGTCGCGGATGATGGCGCGGGTGTAGTAGTTGACCCCCAGGAAGTCGGTCGGCACGGCGATGGCCTCGAAGTCGCCCGGCCGGATGAAGGTCATGCCGTCGGGGAAGTAGGGCATGTAGTGGGCGACGATGTCGGCCGGGTAGTGGCGGCCGTAAACGGCGCTGATGAACCAGCGGTTGTAGATGCCGTCCTCGATGCGCGTCTTGCGG
>CAYNOL010000029.1:2340-26084 GCA_964398825.1 uncultured Ardenticatenaceae bacterium | reverse complement strand
CGTGTCAGGTCCGGAAGGAAGCAGCACTAAGATGTCTCTTCCGGGTGCCCAGGACAACCTGGGAGGTCACCGGACTTATGGGCGCATTCCGCTTTTTACCAGTGGTTAGTTGACTGGTAGACGGCCCCCCACGTGAGCGCACTTGATTCCCCCTTGCACCACCTCAAGCTGAAAGTCATCGCCGGAGTGCTGGCGGTTGTCTGGCTGTTGGCCGTTGCCTGCGCCCCGGCCCAGTTGACCTACACCATCGACGACGACGGCGCGGCCGTGGCCGTCGACGGCCGCTACGAGACGGTGGCCGATGTGGTGGCGGCGGCCGGGCTGTCGCTGGCGGCCGAGGACGACATTGCCCCGCCGCTCGACGCCCCGGCCGACCCGGCCACGCCCATCGCCGTCGACCGCGCCGCCGAGGTGACGGTCATCGACGCCGACAGCGTCACCACCTACCGCACCCAGGCCGAGACGCTGGGCGACTTTCTGGCCGAGGCGCGGCTGGCCCCGCCACCCGGCGCGCGGCTGCTGGCCGACGGCGTGCCGGTGGACGCCAATGCCGTGGCCCACGTCTCGCTGCCCGCCCGCGTCATATTCGACCCATACAAGCGGGTGATCATCACCGACGGCGACCGGCGCTTCGCACACCGCACCACCGCGCTGACCGTCGGCGAGGCGCTGGCCGAGTCGGGCGTCGCCCTTGGCGCGCTCGATGCCGTCGTGCCGCCGCCGCAGACGGCGCTCGTGCCCGAGATGTCGATCGCCGTGGAGCGGGCCGCCCCCTACGTCGTCACCGTCGACGGTCAGACCCTCAGCGTCAGCAGCGGAGCCACGCGCGTGGCCGATATCCTGGCCGGCAACGGCATCGTGCTGGGGCCGCTGGACTACACGCGCCCGGCGGCCGATACGACCATCGCCCCCGGCGACGCCATCGACATCGTCCGCGTCACCGAGCGCATCGACATCGAGGACGTGGCTGTGCCGTTCGAGACGGTCTATGAGGCCGCGCCCGACCTGGAGATCGATACCATCGTCGAGGCGTCGACGGGCAGCAACGGCGTGTTGCAGCGCCGCACGCGCGTGCGGCTGGAGAACGGCGTCGAGGCAGGGCGCGAGCCGGACGGCGAGATCCTCACCATCCCGCCGGTCAACCGTGTGGTGCGCTACGGCACCAACATCGTCGTGCGCACCCTCGACACCCCCGATGGGCCGGTGGAGTATTGGCGCAAGGTCAGCATGCGCGTCACGTCCTACACGGCCGCTACCTCGGGCAAGGCGCCCGACCACCCCGCCTATGGCATCACCGCCAGCGGCGTGCAGGCCGGCTTCGGCGTCGTCGCCGTCGACCCGACCGTCGTGCCGTTTCGCAGCTACGTCTACGTGCCCGGCTACGGCACCGCCTTCGCCGGCGACACGGGCGGCGGCATCAAGGGGCGGTTCATCGATCTGGGGTACGACGAGGGGGCGCTCAAGTCGTGGCGCGGCTACGTCGACGTCTACTACCTGGGCCAGCCGCCGCCGGCTGATCAGATTCGCTGGATATTGCCGTAGGCGTCCTGCACCTGACAGATGGGCGCAAAAAAGCCTCGTTCTGCCAAATGGCGTCGAGCGCCCACTCTTCAGGTCGGCCGCTGAACCCCCTGGTACCTATTTCCCTCTGTAAAACACCCCCATTTCAGGCTGAAGGGTGATTTTTTCACGCCTGATTCATGTTGCCTCTCTCTGCGCTGTGGCATGATTCGAGTGAGGGTCGTCCGCGTTGTGCCGGTGACCCTTGCCTGTTGACCGGCGGCGCGGTGCGACTCTTGGGCCGCGCTCTCCCCCACCGGCGGCGCAGCCCCGTAACCATTAAACACCTGTCCGGAGGCTCCGGAACGATTACCTACCGTTGGAGGGTTCACACATCATGAAAACCATTGCCGAACTAGTTAAGGGCCGCCGGGCGCGACTTGGGCTCCTGTTGCCGCTGGCGCTGCTGGTCGTCTTTGTGGCCGCCCTGGGCAGCGCGGCCGCGCAGGACGATGAAGTGGTGCCGACTTTCACCATCGAAAACGTCATCGTCGACGGCAGCGTCTCCATTCTGGCCCAGAACTTCCCGGCCAACCAGGAGTTTGTCGTCACCATGGGCCCCATCGGCACGCTGGGCATCAACGGCACGCCGGTGGCCATCACCAACTCCGGCCTGTTCGGCGCCTTCTCGGCCACCTATCCCATCCCCCCGAATTTGATCGGCGCGCGCCAGATCGCCGTCCGGCTGCAGAGCCCGCAGGGATACTACAGCTACAACTGGTTTTGGAACAACATGACCGAGCCCGCCCCGACGCCCATCCCGACCATCTCCATCGACTCGGTCAACGTCAACGAGACGGTGACCATCCGCACGCGCAACTTCCCGCCCGATACCACCTTCCTGGTGACCATGGGCCACATGGGCACGCTCGGCATCGACGGCACGCCGGTGGGCACACTCTACTCCGGCGCAGGCGGCGAGATGACGGCCACCTTCCCCATCCCCGTCCTGCTGAAGGGGCTGGAGCGCATCGCCATTCGCGCCCAGAGCAACCCATACTACGCCTACAACTGGTTCGACAACCAGACGGAGCCGCTGCCGACGCCGACGTTCGACATCTGCGGCGTATTGCGCGACGACATCGTAGTCATCCGCACCAACCCGACCTTCTTGCCCAACCGCGACTTCGTGGTGATGATGAACCACATGGGCACGCTGGGCATCGACGGCACCGTGGTCGGCGGCTTCAACACCGGCCCGACGGGGGTCATCACCGCCACCTACACCATCCCCGCCGCCCTGCGCGGGCTGGACCGCATTCAGATTCGCGCTGAGGAAGTGGACGGGCCGTTCTACAGCTACAACTACTTCGACAACCAGACGGCGATCTACTGCGCGCCGTAGGGTTTCAACAAGACCTGACAGGTGGGCGGCGCGGCGCTGCCCACCTGTCAGGTCTCGTATCACCTACCGCTCCAACACCACCACCCCCCGCTCGCCGGCCACGATCGCTTCCGTGGCCATGCCCAGGAACAGCCCATGCTCCACCACGCCCGGCTGGGCGCGGATGAGCTGGGCCATCTCCTGGGGGTTGGTCAGCCCGGCGAAGTGGCAATCGAGGATGATGTTGCCTTCGTCGGTGATGAAGGGTTGGCCGTCCCGCTGGCGGATGACGACGCGCGCCCCCAGCGACGCCAGGTAGTCGGCCGCCGGCCGCCGGGCAAACGGCACCACCTCGACCGGCACCGGCGCGCGGGTGGCCAGCTGCTGCACGCGCTTGCTGTCGTCGGCCACTACGATGAAGCGGCGCGAGACGGCGGCGACGATCTTCTCGCGCAGCAGCGCCCCGCCCAGCCCCTTGATCAGGTTCAATTGGGGGTCGATCTCGTCCGCGCCGTCGATGGTGATGTCGACGGTGGGGTGGTCGTCCAGCGTGCCCAGCGGCACGCCGGCGCGCTCCGCCTCGCGGGCCGTCTGCTCGGCCGTGGGGATGCCCACGACGCGCTGCAGTCGCCCCTCGCGCACCAACGCGCCGATGCGCCGCACAGCGAAGACGGCCGTGCTGCCCGTCCCCAGCCCGATGACCATGCCCGACTGAATGTGCTCGACGGCTTGCTCGGCCGCCTGTCGCTTGAGTTCGCTGATATCGGTCACAATGACTCCCTATCCTGTGTCAATCGCCAGGCGCGCAACACCTCGGCCACGCTCCAGGCCTGGGCGATGCAACCGCGCGGCGCGAATGGCGCATCCCCCTCGAAAATTTCGCTGATGCTGCCGACGCCGTGGTCGGCCAGATGGCGCAGCAGCGGCTGCAGAAAGGCGCGCGCGGCCGTTCGGTCGTCGTAGACGCGCAGATGGGCGGCGACGAACGGGCCGATGAGCCACGCCCACACCGTCCCCTGGTGGTAGGCCCCGTCCCGCTTGCGCCGGTCGCCGGTATATTGCCCCACGTACTCCTTGTCGTCGGGCGACAGCGAGCGCAGGCCGTGGGCGGTCAGCAAATGGCGGGCACAGGTGTCGACGACGGAGCGTTGCTGCTCGGCCGACAGCGGCGAGTGGGGCAGCGAGACGGCCAACAGCTGATTGGGACGCAGGCTCAAATCGTCCCCCTCAGGCCCATCAATGACGTCATAGCAATACCCCATCTTCCCGTTCCAGAAGCGGCCGAAGCCGTCGCCGACGCGCCGGGCCAGCTCAGCGTAGGGGGCGGCGTCTTCGCCCAACTGCCCGGCGAACGCTTCCATGATGCGCAGCGCGTTGTACCACAGCGCGTTGATCTCCACCGCCTTGCCCGTGCGCGGGGTCACCACCCAGTCGTCGACTTTGACGTCCATCCAGGTGAGCTGCACGCCCGGCTCCCCGGCGTAGAGCAGCCCGTCGGCCGCGTCCATGTGGATGTTGTAGCGGGTGCCGCGCCGGTGCCACGCGATGATCTCCACCAGCGTGGGGAACAGCTCACGCAGCAGCGCCGTATCGCCGGTGGCGTGCACCGTCTCCCACAGGGCGACGAAGTACCATAGCGTGGCGTCGACGGTGTTGTACTCCGGCGTCTCTCCCTCGTCGGGGAAGCGGTTGGGCAGCATGCCTTGGTCGACGAACTGGGCGTAGGTGCGCAGCACGCTGGCGGCCACTTCCGGCCGGCCGGTGGCCAATGTCAGGCCGGGCAGGGCGATCATCGTGTCCCGCCCCCAATCGCTGAACCAGTGGTAGCCGGCGATGACGGATTTGCCGTGCGGGTCGGCGGCCGTCGGACGGTGGACGACGAATTGATCGGCCGCCAGCACCAGTTGGCGCAATGGCGGGGGCAGCTCCCCGGCGCGGGCCAGCAGCCCGTCCTCATAGGCGCGCCGCTCGGCGTAGGCCGCGCCGCCGTCGAGTTCGGCCGCGGGGTCGGTCGTGGCCACGACGGTCATCGCCTCGCCCGGCCGCAGGGTGACGTGCAGTCGGGCGGCCAGCATGTGGTCTTCGCTGATGTCCCGCTGGCCGCGATACTCCTCGACGGCCAGATAGAGGTCTTCGTACCAGTCAAACTGGGCGGTCATCTCCGCCCTGTCGCTGAGCAGATAGAGGGGCGTCGCCTCGTCGTGGACGCGAATGCTCAGCCCCCGGCCGCCTTCTACCGAGATGTCCTCAACATCGGGATACCAGTCGTTGAGGATGGTCGTGCTGTGGTAGTCACGGTAGTTGACCAGCGCCTTGAGCGACAGCCCCAGTGGGCCGGTGGCGCGGGCCAGTCGGTACTGGATATAGGTCGTGTTGGCCCCCGGCTGCATCCACACCCGCTTCTCCAGCAGCGCGTTGGCCAGGGCGTAGGTCCAGACCGGCGTCGTGCCTTCCAGATGGAAGCGGTCGAGATGACGGTAGCCGTGGCCCTCGATAGTGCCGTCTTCCCAGCGGTTGGTGTAGAGCGGGTAGAATCGGCCGCTGTCGGGGTAGACGCCGTCGTATTCGGCCGTCTCGTCCAGCTTGACGAGCATCAGCGTGCGCCCCAGCGGCGGCTTCAGCGCGGCCATCAGCAGGCCGTGGTAGCGGCGGGTCAGCATACCGGCGATGGTGCCCGACGCGAAGCCGCCGATGCCGTTGGCCACCAGCCACTCCCGCTTCGTCGCCACAGAAAGATCGCCGCACACCTCGCGGCCGAAATCAATTACCATGCATCATACTCCCTGACTCAGATGTCTACTATAACTTGAAAAGAGGTGAAACCACAGATTAAGAGTTGGAACCACAGATTCTAATCCCTTCTTGTGAAAATCTGTGTAATCGGTGGCTTCTACTCTTTCTTTTTGTAACATCAAAGGAGAGGTGAATGATTTGAACGAAGAATTGACCCCCGGTTCGGCCGTCCATGTGGCGGAGGTCATTGACCGGCTGCGCGCGACGTACCCCGACGCCCATTGCCAGCTCGACTACGAGACGCCCATCCAGCTTCTGGTCGCTACCATCCTGTCGGCCCAATGCACCGACGAGCGCGTCAACCAGACTACGCCCGCCCTGTTCGCCCGCTACCCGACGGCCGAGGCGCTGGCCGCGGCCGATCCCACGGAATTGGAAGCGCTCGTGCGGCCGACGGGCTTCTTTCGCCAAAAGGCGCGCTACATCCGCGAGGCGGCGGCGCGGCTGCTGGCCGAGCATGGCGGCGAGGTGCCGGCCGACATGGACGCGCTGCTGACGCTGCCCGGCGTGGCCCGCAAGACGGCCAACGTCGTGCGCGGCGAGATCTTCGGCCTGGCCGACGGCGTGACGGTCGACACCCACGTCAAGCGGCTGTCGGCCCGCCTGGGCTGGACGACGCAAACCGACCCGGTGAAGGTCGAGCGCGACCTGATGGCTCTCGTGCCGCGCGAAAGCTGGATCGAGATCGCCCACCTGCTCATCTGGCACGGCCGCCGCCTCTGCACCGCCCGCAAGCCCGACTGCCCGGCGTGTCCGTTGAATAATATTTGCCCGTCGGCGCGGTGGCCGTGAGCAGTGGCCAGTAGGTCAGTGTTCAGTAGGTTCTCCCAATCTCCAATCCCCAATCCCCTCTTCATCCGTAATTCGTAATTCGTAATCCCCATGCCCTACTTCAACTACACCATCAACGCCATCAGCGCCGCCACCGCGTCCTGGTGGGAGCGTAGGGCATTTCTGGGTGCGTGGTGGAGCCTATACGGCGACGACGCCCGCTGGACGCCGCCCCCCTACGGCCGCCTGCGGCGCGCGCTGAACCCCCGCCACAACGAACACCTGGCCCGGCTCGAGGCCACGCTCATCCACGTCGAGGCGCTGCACCGCACCGGCGTCCGCCGCTCGCGCACCGACCAGCAGGAGATTCCCCTCGTCAGCGTCATCGAACGGCCGTTGGCCGCGGCCATCGCCCTCATCGACCCGCGCCGCAAGGGCACGACTGCCCACCTGGCCTTGTCCCACCTCAGCGCCGACAAAGAGGCGTTCGACACCCTCTACTATTACCTCGTCGAATCCCTGTCGGAGCGGGGCTACCATCGCCTCGTCGCCCCCGTCGGCCTGTCGCCCCACCTCGACTCCGGCCTGCTGACCGGCGCGTGGGACGCGTGGCCGCCGCAGCACACGCCCACTAACCCGCCCTATCTGCCCGAACTGCTGGAGAGCCGCTTCCGCCCCCTGCAGCACGGCCGCCTCTATCGCGCCGACACGACACAGCCCCCCGGCGACGCCCCCGGCCCGGCCGCGCTCCGGCCGCTGGAGCCCGCGCGACTGGCCGGCGACCTGTTGCCGCTGCTCGTGGCCGCCACCGACAACCCCACAGCCGCCTTCCCACCCCCCGACGCGGTCGAGGCGGCGCTGCTCCTGCGGCTGCTGGGGCCGGGTGTGTTCGGCTGGCTGGCCGAAGTCGACGGCGAGCCGGTGGGCTTTGTGCTGCTGGGGCCGGACGAGGCGGCGCGGCTGCGGGCCACCCGCGGCGAGCGCTCGCTGTGGCGTCGCGCAGCCTATGGCGTGGCGCCGACCCTCTTTGGGCGGGGCGAGACGGCGGGCCGCCTCCATTTCGGCGCGGTGCATCCGGCGTGGCGGCGGCAGGGCATCGGCCGGCAGCTATGGCAGCGGGCGCTGCGAGCCGCGGCCGGTGGCGGCTGGGCGTCGCTGGTCGCCGGCCCGCTCTGGCTGCCGCCGTCGGGCCAGTCGGTCGCCGCCGCCTTCCTCGACGGCCGCGCAGCCGTGGCCCCACAAACCTTCCAACTGTACGAACGCTCCTTTTAGCCCCCAACGTGACATTTGCCACTTGACGTGCTAATCGCCAGGCTTTACAGTATCATTAGGCATAATGTATCGAGATGTAGCGATAATCGTGCCGGTTTAGCCTATCATTCCATCATCGAGGGAGTATAATGACCGCCCTCTTAGCCGATAGTCCCGTATCCTATTATCAACAGCTGTATGCGATCCTGCGCCAGGAGATCCTCGGCGGTGTTTGGAAGCCGAGCGAACGCATGCCGTCCGAGGCCGAGCTAATGGCCGACTATGGCGTCAGCCGCATCACCGTCCGGCAGGCTGTCGAGCTGCTGGTCAACGACGGTCTCGTCTTCCGCCGGCGCGGCAGCGGCACGTTCGTCACCTCCACCCCCGTCGAGTACAACCTCAACCGCATCGTCAGCTACGCCGAAGAGATGGCGCGCCTGGGGATGCAGCCGGGAACGCGCATGCTGGCTTCGCGGCTGGAGCCTGCCCCGGCCGACGTGGCCGGCATGCTGGCCGTTGAGCCGGGCAGCGAGCTGGCCGTCATCGAGCGCCTGCGACTGGCCGACGACGTTCCGATGAGCGTGGAGCGCTCACAGGTAGTCCACCACATCTGCCCCGGCCTGCTCGACGGCGATTACGCGGCCGGATCGCTGCACGGGACGCTGTTCGAGCGGTACGGCATCCGCCTTTCGCGAGCGCGCCAGACCGCGCGGGCCATCCCCGCCGACAAGGCGACGGCCGATCTGCTGGACGTCCGCGCCGGCGCGCCGCTGTGTTACGTCGAGCGCGTCTTCTTCCGGCAGGCCGGTTCTCCCGTCGAATATCGCCAGATGTGGTGCCGCGGCGACCGCTACGAGCTCCACGGCGAGCTGCACTCCTGAGCGCGTTGGGGGTTTGGCCGGCTGTGGCGGGGGGCTGCCTGCCGGCCGAAGGGTGACACATTCGCCCGAACACCGTATCATTCCCGCAAACCGTTTGATCCTGTGACCACAATCGAGACCGGCGTGGCCCGCGGGGCCGGGTCTGATTTCGCCTTGTATTTCCAAAGGAAGAGAGCCGATGAGTGACGTGACGAATGAACCAGCAGTCGCCGTATCGCAGGTGGGCGGCGTGCTGACGGTGGCGCTGAACCGGCCCGCGCAGCACAACGCCATGAACCCGGCCATCATGCAAGGGCTGACGGCCGTCTTTAAGGAGCTGCCGTCGCGGCGCGACGTGCGCGTGGTGGTGCTGACGGGCAACGGCCGCTCCTTCTGCGCCGGGGCCGACGTGGCCTTCATGCGCGCCGCGGCCGACTACACCTTCGAGCAAAACATCGCCGACGGCCAGGCCATCTTCGACCTGATGCTGGCCGTCGACAGCTGCCCCCAGCCGGTCATCGGCCGCGTCAACGGCGCGGCCATCGGCGGCGGGGCGGGGCTGGTCAGCTGCTGCGACATCGTCGTGGCCGTCGAGCGCGCCTCGTTCGCCTTCAGCGAGGCGCGGCTGGGCATCGTGCCGGCCGTCATCTCCCCCTTCGTGCTGGCCCGCACCGGCCCCGGCCCCGCGCGCGAGCTGTTCCTGACCGGCGAGCGGTTCGACGCCCGTCGCGCCCAGACCATCGGCCTGGTCCACCACGTCGTGGCCGAGGACGAACTGGACGCGGCCGTGGCCGACCGCGTGGCCCAACTGCTGATGGCCGCCCCCGGCGCCCAGGCCGTGATCAAGGAACTCATCCGCACCGTCGCCTTCCGCCCCAAGGAAAACATGCGCGACTATACATCCAGCACCATCGCCCGCATGCGCGCCGAAGAAGAAGGGCGCGAGGGGATGAGCGCCTTCCTGGAAAAGCGCAGGCCTAGCTGGCAGGAGTAGCGAGGAGTTACTCGTCGTTCATAACTCACGATGAAGTTTGCAATCCTGTCCGACATCCACGGCAACCTGCCGGCGCTGGCGGCTGTGGCGGCCGACATCGACGCCTGGGGGGCGGACGAGGTCATCGTCAACGGCGACGTGGTCAGCGACGGGCCGAGCAGCCCGGCGTGCTGGGCCTACGTGGCCGGGCGGCGGGCGGCCGACGGCTGGCGCGTGCTGCGCGGCAACCACGAGGAGTACGTCGCCGAGTGGCTCGACCCGAACAAGCCCCGCCACGGCCCGCTGGCCGACCTGACCCAGGTCAGCCGCTGGACGTTCGAGCAGCTGAACGGCCAGGTTGAGGCGCTGGCGGCGCTGCCCGACTCGTGGGAGTGGACCGCGCCCGACGGCTCCCGGCTGGTGGCCATGCACGGCACGCGGCTGGGCATCCGCGCCGGCATCTACCCGTTCACGACCGACGACGAAGTGCGCCGCCGCATCGGCCCCGGCGCGGCCGTCTTCGTCACCGCCCACACCCACATCCCCCACATCCGCCGGCTCGACGGCGCTTGGCTGGTCAACACCGGCTCCGTCGGCATCCCCGGCGACGGCGACTATCGCGCCTCCTACGGCCGCATCACCTGGCACGCCACTCATGGCTGGCGGCCGGAGATCGTCCGCGTGGCTTATGACCGCGCCGCGGCCGAGCGCGCCTACTTCACCTCCGGTTTCGTCGGCGGCGTCGGCCCCGAGGGGGAGCTGTCGCTGGTTCAGTTTCGCATGAGCGTCGACGTGCGCACGCGCTGGTCGGCCGTCTACCGCGAGCGCATCCTGCGCGGCGAGATCGGCGTGGCCGAATCGGTGCGCCAATGGCTCGACAGAGAGGAGTTCCGCGGCTTCCGCCTGGCCGATAACAACGGCGATCCCGGCACATCCGCCCGTTAATCCCTCGCTCATAATGGACCAAATAAGAGTCAAAATAGCGGCACTTTAGGGACATTTGGCTGTGGAAGGGGGCGCGCCAGGCGCCAAGACTTGCCATTGGTAGGACCATTTTCTATAATGTTGGGGAATCTGGAAGAGGAAACTGTTTGAGTAGTCTCAACTTGTTGCTGTCTGGAACTATATTGCCCTGGCTGCTAGGGTTGCTGCTGGTACTCGGCTTCATGGCCTTGTTGATGACCATGAAGTTATGGCGAGATACCAAGCGGTCGCCCTACTTTTTTATGCGCCAGCAAGCCGCCAAGCGGATGCAATCGTATCTCTCGGTGGCGACCGTCCTGCTGATCCTGGCGGGCGGTGTCGGCGTCTATGGGTGGCAGGAGCCGGAAGACGCCACGGTGCGAATGGCCGTGCTGACGCGCGCCAAACCGGCATCGCAAGAGATCAAGGAGCTTATGGCCCAGCCGTCGGTGTCCGAACGGGCCACGGCCGTGGCCGACACAACGCCCAACCGCAGCGGCGGCGTGGCCAACGTCCTGCTCGGCATGAATGACGCCGCCACGCTGAACCCCCAGCTGCCCGCCGCCTACGACCAGGTGGAGCCGCGAGCCGAGTTGCTGCCCGATACCGAACTGGGCACCGTCGTCCTCTCCAGCACCGTCACCGATGAGTACAAGGCCATCAACCCCGGCACCATCTTCGGCGAAGGATTCTACACTCTATACGCTACGTTTGATTACAAGGACATGGCCGACGGCATGGCGTGGTCGTGGGTCTGGCGCCACAACGGCCAGGTCATCGACGGCGGCAACGAGCTGTGGGCCTATGGCGACGAGGGGCCGGGCTACATCTACCTGAGCCCCGAAGAGGGCTTCGGCGAGGGGCGCTACACCCTCGAGATCTGGGTCAACGGCGAGCTCATGGGCCAGGCGTCGGCCACGATGAACGACGCGGCCGTCTCCGCGGGCAACTAACCCCCCACCCGACGAAAAACTGAATCACGCGAATGCGAGGCCCGTCGAGGCCTTTTGCTTTTGATAGATTTGTCAGGTTGAGGATTGCTGTCACCACGGCAACAGTCGCCGAACCGTCCGCGCGAATCGCTGCAACTCTTCCACACCCAGCAGCAGGCACATCAGCAGATAGACCGCTCCGCCGGCGGCCGTGCCGATGATCGCGTCGACCCACACGGCCAGCTCCGGCAGCCAGGCCAGCACCACGTAGACGGCCCCGCCCATGACCAACGCCGCCACGCCCATCCGCGCCGCGCCGGAGAGCAGCTCGTGGCCGTTGACGCCCCCCAGCCGCCGGCGCAGCAGCCACAGCAGCACCGCCACCTCGATGACGTTCGACAGGCTGAAGCCCAGCGCCAACCCGCCCAGCGGCAGCCAGCCCACCGCCGGAAAGACGGCGTCGCGCAGCCACAGGCTGAGACCCCACATCAGCAGGATTTGCAGCCCGCCCGCCAGCACCGGCGTCAGCGTGTCGCTGAGGGAGTAGAAGGCGCGGGCCACGACCTCGATCGCCGTCAGAGCGATGAGGCCGATGGCGTAGAACTGCAGGGCGAACGTCACCAGCGTCGTCGCCTCGGCATCGAAGCGGCCGCCCTCGAACAGGATCGTAATGAACGGCTCGGCCAGGAAGATGAACAACACCGTGATCGGCAGCCCCAGGAACAGGATGAGGCGCAGCGAATCGCTCAGGATGTCGCGCATCTCGCCATAGGCCTCGCGGGCGGCCAGCGCGGCCAGTGTCGGGAAGGCGGCGATGCCCAGCGCCTGACCCAGGATGCCCTGCGGCATGATGAGGATGCGAAAGGCGGTGCTGAGCGCCGGCAGCGTCCCGATGGCCATGGCGCCGGTCAGGAAAAGGATAATGAACTTGTTGACTTCGCTGAACGACAGCCCCAGCACGCGCGGCCCCATGAGGCGCAACACCTGCACCACGCCGGGGTCGCGCAATGTCAGCACGGGGCGATAGGCGACGCCGCGGCCGCGCAGCGCCGGCAGCTGCACCAGCAGATGGCCCAGCGCCCCGCCAACCGTGCCCCAGGCCAGCCCGAACGCCGTTTGATGCGGGTCGCCGCCGCCGGCCACGTACCCCACCACGCCGCCGGCGATGATGCCGATGTTGTAGACCGACGGAGCCAGAGCGGGCAGCAGGAAGTGGCGGCGGGCATTGAGCGCGGCCATGATGATGCCGCTGACGCCGAAGATGATGGGCGAGAGGAGCATGACGCGCATCAGCGAGACGGTCAGCGGCAGCAGCGCCGGCTCTTGGGCGATATTGTCGGCGTAGAAGAAGAGGACGAACGGTTCGGCGAAGATCATCACGCCGACGGAGACGAGCGTTGTCGTCACCAGCACCAGATTGATGACGGCCGAGAACAGCCGCCACGCCCCCCGCTCGTCGTCCCGGCTGAAGTAGGCCGTGAACGTGGGGATGAACGCCGAACCGATGGCCCCGCCGGCGATGATCAGAAAGATCGTCTCGGGGAAGCGGCCGGCCACGTCGAAGGCGGTGGCTTCCAGCGTCGTGACGCCCAGAAATTGGCGGACGACGATCTCGCGCACCAGCCCCAGCAGGCGGCTGACGAGCGACAGCGCGGCCACCAGCCCGGCGGCGCGAAACACTTGACTACGCTCTTGATGAGCGTCTGTGGGGTCTGAATGATCCGAACCGCTCATGGCCTATCTGCCGCAATCGGCAACCGTCCCTCCGTCATTCGTCTATTGGATACATTAGGCATTATGGACCTAACGGAATCGGCGCGCATCATGTTATGCTTCAATCCTGACAACCTATCGGAAATGGCCATTTGACAATGGTGCATCAGGCAACGGAGAAAAGGACATGATAGACAACATCATCAGCAACGAGTCGTTTCACAGCATGAATGGCGACGAGTCGAAGACCCTGAACGTGATCAAGGTGTCGGCCCGCTCGCGTACCGCGGCCGTGGCCGGCGCGATCGCCGGCGTCATGCGCGAGTCCGAACACGCCGAGGTGCAAGCCATCGGCGCCGGCGCGGTCAACCAGGCCGTCAAGGCCATCGTCATCGCCAAGGGGTATCTGGCTGAGGAAGGCGTCAATATCTTCTGTGTCCCCTCGTTCGTCGACGTCGATATCGACGACCAGGAGCGCACCGCCATCCGCTTCGTCATCGAGCCCCAGCGGTAGACAATCGCTCAATTCGCTTGTTAGAGCGCGTCCGAAAGGGCGCGCTTTTTCTTTACTGGCCAACGCGCCCCCCTCGCCCGGCCACCCACCAGACGGCCAGACCCAGCGCCAACACCACGCCCGCGCCGATCAGAACAAGACCCACGGGCAGTCCCGACGAGGTTGTCGCGGCGGCTTCTTCCAGCGTGGCCGCAGGCGGCGTGGCCGTGTGAACGGTCACGGGAGTGATCGCGGGCGCGGCCGTGGGCGACGGCTGCGGCATCGGTGTAGGTTCGGTTGTCGATGTCGATTCCGGCGTCGGCTCGGTTGTGGCAGTCGCAGGAGCTGTCGGCGCGGCCTCGGTTGGCGTTGGCTGCGCGGCCGCCGGTCGGCCCTCCCCCTTCTGAATCAGGTAATACGTCGTGCCACCGATCATGCAGTAGTCGGCGATCGTCTGGCGGCACAGCGCGCCGGGCAGCTCCACCTCGAACACGCCGTTTCGCACCTCGATCGTCTCCCGATTGCCCCACATGTCGATCAGTTCGGCTGTCTCGGCCGTGGCCCCCACGACGGCCTGCTGCGGCGCGGGCAGCCGGGCGAACAGCACCGTCGTCGATTGGCCGTCCTGCCCCAGCCACACCTGGCCGACGGCATCCCACCGCTCTCGCTCGGCGGCCGTGATGCCCCCCAGCAGCCGAATGGCCACCCGGTAGGTGTCGAAGGCGGGGCGGCGGCTGTTGTCCCAGCGGATGAGGCCGAACGGTTCGGGGTTGGCCGCCCGGTCGCCGGCCGTGTCCTTCAGCTTGTAGAGCGCCACGCGCTCCGCCCCGCCGGCGAAGGCGGCGGCCAGCGCCTGGGGCACGAACGCCGCCTGCTCGTTCAGCGTCACGGCCAGCGTCCAGTTCGACACCGGCCAGTACGGGTCGTCCATGGGCGGGGCATTGGTCTCCACCAGCCAGAGGGGTTGCTCAAGGCTGTGGCTGTCGAGCGCCCGGCGGTATGTATCAAGGATGGTGTAGATGGCGTCGGGCTGGAAGTAGAGGTGGGCTGTGGCCACGTCGAAGTAATGGTTGTGGGCGGCGGCATTGGGGTCGGCGGCGACGATGTCGAGGAAGCGGTCGAAGTAGCCGGGATCCCAGAAGTAGGTGAAGGCGCTCAGATGCACCTGCGCGTCGGGGTTGGCCGCCTTGGCCGCCAGATAGGCCGTCCGCTGCAGCTGGAAGAACTGCTCCATGTCGCCGTCCCAGGTATGGCCCAGCGCGCCGGGGTCGGCGATGTCGGGCTCGTTCCAGATGATCCAGCGGTCGATGCGCCCGGCGTAGCGGGAGACGGCCGCGTCGACGAAGGCGGCCCACGTGTTGCCGGGGGCGTCGGGCGGCAGCGCGAAGCCGCGCGGCAGCCCGCGCCCGTCGCGCGCCCAGTGGGGGATGCCGATGAGCAGGCCGACCACCTCGCGCCCGGCGTCGAGCTCGGCCGCCAGCGCGTCGTCGTCCAGCGGTGGCTCCCAATCGCGCGGGCCGCCGGGCTGCACGTCGGCCCACTGGAAGCGCACGCGCGTCCACGCCGCGCCGAGGCGGGCGGCCGCGGCCGGGTCCTCATAGCTCTCGACGACGCCAAAGCGGATGTCGCCCGGCCGGGGGAGAGGCGTGGGGGTGGCGGCCGGCTCCGTAGTTGTCGGGCTTAGCTCTGTCGTGGCTCCCGCGGGCGGCTCCTCGGTGGATGGCGGCTCGTCCTGGGCGGCCAGTGGTCCGGCGGCGGCCAAAGTCAACCAAAGTAACAGCCAGACCAGCAAGGGGCGCCGGTCAATCGTAAAAATATTCATCCAGCCCTGTAGTGTAAGGCCACAGGGGGCGGAACGGCAAACAAATGTGATACAATCGCCTCGTAATCTCAGGAAGGAAGGCAGTACTTTATGCGCACCTATCGCCTCGCCCTCATCGGGTTCGGCAATGTCGGGCAGGGTCTGGCGACGATCCTGCGCGATCACGGCCAGATGATCGCCGACAGGCACGGCGCGGAGTTCCGCATCGTCTCGGTCAACACCGGCAGCCACGGCAGCATCTATAACCCCGACGGCTTCGATCCCGGCATGTTGCTGGCCGCCTATGAGCAGTACGGTCATCTCAATCACATCCCCGCGCCTTACTACGGTTGGGACGTGCCGCGCGTCATCTATGAGAGCAACGCCGACGTCATCGTCGAGTTGACGTCGAGCGACCTGCTCAGCGGCGAGCCGGCCGCGGGCTATATCCGCGCCGCGCTGCGACAGGATCGCCACGTGGTGACGACGAACAAGGGGCCCATCGCCCTGTTCTACCCCGAGCTGTCGGCCGCCGCCGCCGAGCGGGGGGTGATGTTGGGCGTCGAGGGCACGGTCATGGGCGGCACGCCGCTGTTGCGCGTCGGCCGCGAGCTGCTGGCCACGGCCGGCGTCTCGCGCATCCAGGGCATCCTCAACGGCACAACCAACTACATCCTGACCCGCATGGCCGACGGCGACTCATACCGCTCGGCGCTGGAAGAGGCCCAGGTCAAGGGGTTCGCCGAGGCCAACCCGACGGCCGACGTAGACGGCTTCGACGCGGCGGTGAAGCTGGTCATCCTGTCCAACCTGCTGCTCGGCGTGCCGCTACAAATGACCAGCGTCGAGCGCGAGGGCATCCGCAACCTCACCAGCAAGGACGTCGTGCGCGCGCAGAAGGTGGGCGAGGTGTGGAAGATGGTCGGCTGGGTGGAGCGCTCGCCGGAGATGGTGAAAGCGTGCGTGCGGCCGATTCGCCTGCCCCAGGCCCACCCGCTGGCGACCGTCTCGGGGGCGATGAACGCGGTGACGTTCGTGACGAAGATCCTCGGCGACGTGACCATCGTCGGCCCCGGCGCGGGGCGCGTGGAGACAGGCTACGCCGTGCTCTCCGACCTGCTGGAAATACACCAGCGGATGCAGTAAGAATTCAACACGGAATGGACACAGATGAGACGGATGTCACGGATTCAGATCGATTGTCGGAGGCAAGCATTTAATCCGTAAAATCCGTTTAATCCGTGTCCCATCCGTGTTTCATTTCTTCTCTTACCCCGGCGCGCGCCAGTCGCCGGGGGCGGCTGTGCTCTCCAGCACCACTCGGCGGCCGAACGCCTTGCTCATCAGCCCCACGGCGTTGCGCTCCGCTTCCCAAATCTCCACCGCCGGGAACTCGTCGGCGAACAGCGTCAGATAGAGCGTCTCGTCGTCCCATTGGGCGGCCACATCGTCGACGTTGGCGTTGCGCCCCCGCTCCAGGAACTCGGCCAGGCGCAGGATGGCCGACAGCCGCGTCAGCAGCGTGTCGTCCCCGTCGTCCAGCAAGCTTTCGTAGCCGTCGACGCGCGGCCGTCCCTTGCGGTGGTAGCGCGTCAGCAAGGCGATGAGCGCCGTCTCGCGCGGGCGAAAGCCGGGCAGCCCGCTGTTGATGATGAGCGTCTGGGAATGTTTGTGGTGGTCGTTGTAGCTGATCAGCGTGCCCAGGTCGTGGAGCAGCGAGGCGGCGTCGAGCAGCTGCCACTCGGCGCGGCCGTAGCCGTGGAGCGGCGCGAACTGGTTGAACAGCCGCCCGGCCAAATAGCGCACGTGGCTGGCGTGGGCCTTGTGGTACTGGTAGACGCGCGCCTTGTTGAGCACGCTGAACTGCCTCACGTCGCTGACGACGGGGTAGCTGAGGTGTTGCCAGAAGTGCTCGAAGAACAACCCCTCGCGCAGGCCGTTGACCGACACCGTCACCTCATCGACGCCCACACACGCCATGACCGCCCGCAGCACCAGCGCGCCGGGCAGGATGATGTCGGCCCGGTCGCGACTGAGGCCGGGCAGCTCTTCGCGTTCGTCCAGCGGCAGTGTGGCCAGCAGGCGGATGTTCTCGTCCAGGTCGGCGCGGCCGAGCACGAAGCCGTGGAGCGTGTTGAGCGGGTAGGCCCGGCGCGCGGCGGCCATCGAGGCCATATTGCGCACCGTGCCGCCCAGCCCCACCAGCGGCAGGCGGCCGTCCTTCTTCCTGCGCTCCCCCAGCCACTCCAGCGTCGCCAGCTGGGCGTCGATCTCGCCGGTGATGGCGTCGAGCTCGGCGGCCGAGGGCGGGTCGTGGCGCACAAAGCGCTCCGTCAGCGCCAGCGCGCCCAGCGATAGCGCCTGGCCGCGCTGGAAGCGGCGGTCGCGCACGCGGGAGAGCTGCATGCTGCCGCCGCCGATGTCGAGCACGTAGCCGTCGGCCAGCGGCAGCTCGTTGAGCGCTCCCAACACGCCGTAGTAGGCCTCTTTTTCGCCGTCGAGGATGCGCAGCGGCAGGCCGAGGTCGGCTTCCACCTGCCGCACAAACTCCGCGCCGTTGCGCGCCTCGCGGACGGCGCTGGTGGCCGTGGCGATGATGAGATCGACGCGCGTGCTGTCGCAAAAGCGCTTGAAGAGGCGCAGCGTGGCCAGCGCGCGAGCCATCGCCTCGTCGCTCAGCCCGAACTCCGTCATCCCTTGTCGCAGCCGCACCACCTCGCGGATCTCGTCTTCCAGATGGTACGCATACCCCGGCACTTCCGACACGATGACCACGCGAGCGGTGTTGGAGCCGAGATCGATGATGGCGGTGCGTTGGTGGGCGGGGTTGGTTAGCATGGTGAGGAGGATTATAGGGGAGATTTGGGAGGGGGAAAGAGTAACCCCTAGACAACTCCCCCCAACCCCGCTATACTATTCCATTGATGAGCATCGATATGACCGACGAATCCGTTGCTTTTGCCAAGGCCATGGCCGACGAGACGCGCCAGCGGGTGATGGGCCTGCTGTGCTGCCGCTGGTTGTGCGTGGGCGATATCGTGGGCGAGATGGGGGATGTGACCCAGCCGACGGTTTCGCACCATTTGGCGATCCTGCGCGAGGCGGGGCTGGTCTTTGTGCGGCGCGAGGGCAAGCAGGTGTTCTACTCGCTCAATCAGGATGAGGTGGTGGATTGCTGCGGCCGGATTATGCGCGTTTTTGCGCCGGAGCGGGCGAACGTGGCAGAGGGCGCCGGCCCGGCGGCCGTTGAATAGCAGCAGCTCGCCCAGTAGAATGAAAACAGAGGCGCGGGGAAAAGTCCCTCGCGCCTCTGTTTGGTTGTGGGTGAAAGACGCAAGCTGAAAGCCTGCGCTACAGTTTAGAATGGGATGTCGTCTTCTTCCTGGGCGGAGGGCTTGCCGCCGCCGCCTTCGAAGTTGTCGTCGTAGTTGCTGGAGCTGCCGCCGCCGCCGTCTTCTCGACCGCCGAGGAAGCGGACGGTGTCGGCAAAGAGCTCGAACGAGGAGCCAGCGGTGCCGTCCTGTCGGGTGTAGATTCGCGGGCCGCCGGTTTGGGGATCGGGCCGCAGATGACCTTCGATCAAGACCATGCGCCCCTTGCTGAGATACTGGTTCACCGACTCGGCCTGGCGACCCCAAACGGAAACGCGGAACCATGTCGTTTCACTGACGGGCTGCCCGGTGTTCTTGTCCGTCCAGCGCCGGTCGGTCGCCACATTCATGTTGGTCACCGCCGTACCGTCCGGCATGTAACGCATCTCGGGATCACGGCCCAGTCGGCCAACAATCACAATCTTCTGATACATTTGCGATTCTCCTTAAGTTGTGCCTTGCGCTCTCGGCCGAGTCATCCTCCCGGGCCGCCAAGGCAAATAATAACACCATGTACGCAAACGTTCCATGCGTATTTACCAGATAGAATAGCACAAATGTTCTCAAAACACAAGCGTTTGCCCCCTCGATTTCCCTTGTAGCCCACCCCGCGCGGTGCTATAACAAGGCCATGAATCCCGCCCCCACCCAACCCGATCTGCAGAGCTTTTTGCAGCGAAATCTCAACGTCTATCTCGACCTGTTGCGCCAAATGGTGGCCATCAACAGCTTCACGCTCAACCCCGCCGGGGTCAATGAGCTCGGCCGGCTGACGGCCGGCATCTTCGCCTCGCTGGGCTTCGCGCCCGAGTTCGCGCCCGCGGCCGACTACCACACCGGCCGGCATCTGACGCTGACCCGCCCCGGCCGCCCGCGCGACGGCCAAAGCGCGCCGCTCATCGGCCTCATCTCCCACCTCGACACCGTCTTTCCCCAGGCCGAGGAGCAGAACAACGATTTCCACTTCCGCATCGAAGGCGACCGCATTTACGGCCCCGGCACGGTCGACATCAAGGGCGGCACGGTGATGATCTACATGGTTCTCGACGGCCTGCGCCACTTCCACCCCGCGGTGTTCGAGGGCGTCACCTGGAAGATCCTGCTCAACGCGGCCGAGGAGATCCTCGCTCCCGACTTCGGCGAGTTGGCCCGGCGCGAGCTGGACGGGGCGCTGGCGGCGCTGGTGTTCGAGGGGGGCGACGTGGAAGACGGCCGCTACCAGCTGGTCACGTCGCGCAAGGGCATGGCCCGCTACCACATCAAGGTGGAAGGGCGCGGCGCCCATGCCGGCGCATACCACCAGAAGGGAGCCAGCGCCATCGTCCAGCTGGCCGACGTCATCCGCGAGGTAGCCGACTATACCGACTACGAGCGCGACCTGACGTTCAACGTCGGCACGGTCATGGGCGGGACGGTGATGAACCGCGTGGCCCACCAGGCGGCGGCCAGCGTCGAGATGCGCGCCTTCGACATGGACGTGTTCGAGGAGGGCGTGGGGCGCATGCTGGCGCTCAACGACTTCTGCTCTGTCCGCAGCCCTCTCGACGGCTACCCGTGCCGCGTCAACGTGCAGCTGGAGGGGCGTTGGCCTCCGTGGCCGGATAACGAAGGGTCGACGCGCCTGCTGGAGCTGTGGCGGGCGGCCGCGGCCGAGCTTGGTCTGGGCGCGGTGGACGAGCAGGCGCGCGGCGGCCTCAGCGACGGCAACTGGTTGTGGGACCGGCTGCCGACGATCGACGGCCTCGGCCCGCAGGGGGGCAACGCCCACATGTCGGAGCGCAGCGACGACGGCAGCAAGGAGCCGGAGTACGCCCTGGCCTCGTCGTTCGTGCCCAAGGCGCTGCTCAACGTGGCGGCGATCGTCCGGCTGGCGGCCTGGGGCAGCGCGGTCGAGGGAGCGTAGCGCATGGATTGGGATACCCTGTTCAACGAGTGCGTAGAGTTCGCCCAACGCCTCATCCGCACGCCCAGCATGCCGCGCGAAGAGCAGGCCATCGCCGGGCTGGTGGCCGGGGAGCTGGCCCGGCTGGGGTACGACGAGGTATGGAGCGACGCCGCCGGCAACGTCCTCGGCCGCGTCCACGGGCGGGACCGCAGCCTGCCGGCGCTGGTGCTCAACACTCACCTCGACCACGTCGATCCCGGCGACCTGTCGTTGTGGCCCACCCCGCCCTTTGCGGCCGAGATCCGCGACGGACGGCTCATCGGCCGGGGGGCGAGCGACATCAAGGGGCCGATGGCGGTGCAGGTCTACAGTCCGGCGGCGTTGTTGCGGGCCGGGGAGCGGCCACGACGCGACGTCGTCTTCTGCGGCGTGGTTCAGGAAGAGATCGGCGGCGCGGGGGCATCCTATTGGGCCGAGCACCTCGACTACCCGGTGGAGCTCGTCCTGCTGGGGGAGCCGTCGTCCAATACGCTGGCACTGGGGCATCGCGGCATCATCCAGTTCTGGCTGACTTTCCACGGCCGCTCGGCCCACGCCAGCGCCCCGGAGCGGGCCGTCAACCCCAACTACGCGCTGGGCGGCTTCCTGGCGCGGCTGGAGGCGGCCGCTGGCGAGCTGCGCGAACACCCGGTGCTGGGGCCGACGACCGTCTCGCCGACGATCGTGCAGGTGGACACGACCAGCAGCAACGTGACCCCGGCGTGGGCCCGCGTGCTGCTCGACTTCCGCACCGCGTCGGAGAGCGTCAACAGCCTGCGGGCGTTCATCGACCGGCTGGCCGGGGAGCACAGCCACACGCTGGGATATGACGAGGGAACGGTGACGCTGCCGATAGTCGGTTCCGACGAGATCGTCACCGGCTTCTATACACCGCCCGACAGCCCGCTGGTGCTGCGGGCGCGCGCGGCGCTGGGCCGGGGCATGGGGCGCGAGCCGGAGCTGACGCGCTACCGCTTCGCCACCGACGGCCGTCACATGACCCCCTACGGCATCGCCGTCCTCGGCTTCGCGCCCGGCGAGGAGGCCCAGGCCCACACCGCCGGCGAGAGCATCTCCCTCGACGAAATGGCCGAAAGCTTGCGTGGGCACGCGCAGTTGTTGCGGGAGTTCTAGTGAGACCCCAGAGGTGGGCGGCGCGAACGGTCTTATTTGTATGAAGCGTACATGCCGCCCACCTCTGAGGTCTGGATAACATCCCCCATGCCCAAAATCGATTCCCTCGACGACGGCCAATCCCCCCAGCGCGACAGCCTGAGCCACCAGGCCATTGAGGATTACGTCAAGAGCATCTACGCGCTGGCCCGGGACGAGAGCCCCGTCTCCACGTCGCGCATCGCCGCCGCGCGAGGGGTCAAGCCCGCCTCGGCCACCAGCATGATCCAGCGGCTGGCGCGTCTCAATCTGGTCAACTATGAGAAGCATTACGGCGTGACGCTGACCGAAGCGGGGGAGAAGCTGGCGCTGGAGGTCATTCGCCACCACCGGCTGCTGGAGTTGTATCTGATGGAGGCGCTCGGCTTCGGCTGGGACGAGGTCCACGAGCAGGCCGACGCGCTGGAGCACGTCATCAGCGAAAAGCTGGAGGAGCGCATCGCCGCCGCGCTGAACCACCCCACCATCGACCCCCACGGCGAGCCCATCCCGTCGCCGGAGGGGAGAATGACCACGGTGGAGACGACCGCGCTGGCCGACGTGGGTCTTGGCGTCCCGGCCCGTGTGGCGCGCATCGCCGACGACTCGAACAGCGAGCTGCTGCGCTATCTGGCTAGCTTGGGGCTGGTGCCGGGCGCGGCCGTCGAGCTCATCGACGCCGCCCCGTTCGACGGCCCGCTGACGCTGCGGGTGGCGGGTGTGGAGCAGGTCATCGGCCGTAATCTGGCCGAGCTCATCCTCGTAGAGCAAATAGCGGCGGATGAGAACACCGGGTGAGAACGCCCCGACATGGGGAAAGTCCTATTGTCACCTCCTGGTGACTGTGTTACTATCTGCTCACCCTGCTGTGTACGAGAATGTTACTAGCGTTGAGCCACTTTAATTTCCCTGGGAATTGGGATACGTAAGAGGGGATGTAGTAGCCGCAAGGCAAGGCAGTTATCCTCGAGACAAAATTCCCACCTGCGAGAGCAGGTTCAAACAATAGGGCATTCACGGCATGGCGGGGCGCAATCATCCCTATACCCATTAGTTATCCAACAACCCACGGACCGTTTCACCGGGCTTCCTGAAAGAGGGAGCGCGAGGTGGAACGCTGTCTGTTTTCAATTACGAATTACGAATTAGGAATTACGAATTGAAGAGGGGATTGGGGAGCTGTCGGATTGAGCACTGGAGCGATGCGGTTTAATATCGTTAGCGTGACATTCGTGACATTCGTGACATTCACAATCTGACAGGCACATTATGTTTTTGCACATCATGCCCGAGAGGTGCGCTATCTCAATCTAAGCAATAATAGCCTGAACTTATTCAAAGATATAGATAATTCTTTATTGCACTGTTATACAAATTATTAATACGCGCTCTGTTTTACCGTCATAGCGGTGGGTTAGAAACCCACCGCTAGCGCGGGAAGTGCGTTAAAACGCACTGGAAGAGCCTCGCACCGCGTCTTTAGTGCGTTTTAACCCACTTCCTATTCCTAGCTGCGGGTTTCAACCCGCAGCGAAGGCCTGGATCACTCTCGTTCCTTGCACATTCCATTTACACAGAAATAAGCAATTTAGATCGCCTACCTCATCATACGAATGTCACGAATGTCACAAGTGTCACGAATGTCACAGACGCCAATAACACTCCCCACTGATTACTGAAAACTGAATACTGCTCTACTCCCCAACCGGACACAACAACGACACCTTCCCCGGCAATACCCGATACCTCACCACCTCGGCCGCCTCGTCGAATACCTCGCCGTCGCTGTGCAGCGGCGTGCCGGGGGTGCTGGTCAGGTCGATGGCCGTCACGCGGCGGAAGGTGACGGCCGGGTGGTGGATG
>CAYNOL010000029.1:0-2240 GCA_964398825.1 uncultured Ardenticatenaceae bacterium | reverse complement strand
GCTGGTCAGGTCGATGGCCGTCACGCGGCGGAAGGTGACGGCCGGGTGGTGGATGTGCTCGCCGCGCATCAGCTTGAGCAGGATGGAGATGACCGTCCCCTTCGACACCTGCGGCGCGAACACCATATCGAGGTAGCCGTCGTCCAGCTCGGCGCCGGGGGCCATCATGAAGCCGCCGGTGCGCGGGCTGTTGCACACCGACAGCAGATAGGCCGGCCCCTCGTAGCCGCCGCCGTCCCACGCCAGCCGCATCGCCCACGGCCGCAGCTTCACCAGCGCGCGCAGCAACGCCACGATGTAACGGATCTCCCCCGTCAGCCGTGTCATCTTCACGTTCTCCAGCGTCACCATCGGCTCCATGGCCGCGGCGCTGTTGTTGATGAAGTAGCGGCCGTTCACCTGCCCGGCGTCGATGCGGCGCGTGTGCCCGGCGGCGATGACGGCCACGCTCTCGACGATGCTGTCCGGCAGCCCGGCCATCAGATTGAAGTCGTTGGCCGTGCCCAGCGGCACGATGCCGAACGGCCGCGTCGGGCCGTCGCCGGCGGCGCGGATGAGGCCGTTGATGACCTCGTTGATCGTGCCGTCCCCCCCGGCGGCGATGACCGCGTCGAAGCCAGCATCGCGCGCGGCGGCCTCGGCCAGCGGCGTGCCCTGCCCCGGCGTGTCGGTGACGGTCAGCTCGCACGCCACGCCCGCGGCGCGGAAGGCGTCGGCCGTCGCCTGGGCCTGCGCCTTCGCCCCCCATCGATTGGCATATGGGTTCAGAATGACTTTGACGCGCATGGAATCCCTCTCTGTTGCCGCCGATGCCTAGGCCAGCGCGGCCCGCAGCGCCCCCGGCCGGTTGGTGATGATGCTGTTGACGCCCAACGCCACGAGCCGCCTCGCCTCGGCCGTCTCGTCGACCGTCCAGACGTTGACCCGCACCCCTCGCCGCCGCGCCCAATGCATCAGCCCTTCGTTAACCAGGCCGCGCGCTGGGTGGTCGGCCTCAGCCGGCACCAGCGCATGGGCCAGCCGCATCAGCCGGTGCTGGCGCAGATGGGCCAGGGGCACGCCGGGCGGCAATTGGCGACGCGCCCGGCGCACGACAAACGGGCTGAAGCACGACACCAGCACTCGCCCGGCCACGTCGTGCCGGCGGATGCGCTCAGCCACGGCCACCGACAGACCACCGTCGTCGATGCCCAATACCTTCAGCTCGACGTTGAGCAGCGCGCGGCGGCCGAGCGCCTCGAACACCTCGTCCAGTGTGGGAATGGTGTGCTCGCCGTCGATGCGCAACTCCCGCAGCGCGGCCAGCGTCAGCTCGCCCACGCGCCCTGTGCCGTCGCTGGTGCGGTCGACGGTGGAGTCGTGGATGACGACCGGCACGCCGTCGGCGCTCAGCTGCACGTCGAACTCGACGCCGTCGGCGTCCTGCTCCAGCGCCAGCATGAAGGCGGCCAGCGTGTTCTCCGGCGCGTCGGCGCTGGCGCCACGGTGGCCGATGATGAGGGGGTGGGTGGCCGTCAGCCAGGGCGAATGGGGCAACGTGAGCTCCGGCGAACGGGGTTAGAGGGGATGGACCTTGATGAGATTGGTGTGGCCCGACATGCGAAACGGCACGCCGGCGGTGATGACCACCTGTTGCCCCGCCTCCAGGCCGTAATTGCGCAGCGCCTCGGCCGTCGATTCCAGCATGTCGTCGGTGTTGGCGAAATCGGGAACCAGCAGTGTATCGACCCCCCAAACCAGCGCCAGCCGCCGCTGCGTGTGGGCCGACGGCGACACGGCCAGAATGGGGATGCGCGGCCGGAAGCGGGCGATCTGCTGCGCCGTGTAGCCGCTGAGCGTGGCGCTGGCGATGGCCGACGCGCCGATCCCTTCGGCGATGAAGCAGCTGGCGCGGCCGATGGCCTCGGTGATGCTGCCGTTGGCCCCCGCCGCTTCCAGTCGGTCGCGCCACTGCTCATAGGGCAGCGCGCGCTCGGTGATCTCGGCGATCTGCTTCATCATCAGCACCGACTCGACAGGGTACTTGCCCGACGCCGTCTCGCCGGAGAGCATCACCGCGTCGGTGCCGTCGAGGATGGCGTTGGCCACGTCACTGGCTTCGGCGCGCGTCGGCCGCGGGTGCTCCACCATCGACTGCAGCATCTGCGTGGCCGTGATGACCGGCTTGCCCACCTCGTTGCAGGCGGCGATGATGCGCTTTTGCAGCAGCGGCAGCTCCTGCGGCGGCATCTCGATGCCCA
>CAYNOL010000028.1:0-27196 GCA_964398825.1 uncultured Ardenticatenaceae bacterium | reverse complement strand
GGCTGTTATCACCCTGCCAGCCGTAGGTGAAGCCGTTGCCCCTGTTGGCAAAGGCAGCGCCGCTGTCGGGCAAATAGCCGGGCGGCACCTCGGCCTCGGCCGGCTGGAAGTTGATCTTGACTACCGGCTCGCCCAACGACGGCGGCGCGCTCATCACCACCGGCAAAAGAACGCGGCCGCCCGGCTGCGCGCCGACCAGCACGGTCAGGCCCAACAGAGCCACCACAACGATTACCAAAAGCAACGGCCGCGCCGATAACTTATTCATCCGTCCAATATTCTGCCACAGTTGCCCGGAAGAAGGAACCACAGATTACGCAGATTAACAACAGAACAGTGACGAAACGCGTTTGCGCGGCTTTTAAGTGTTACTCTCTGATACCTGTCTTATCCCCAATAATCTGCCAAATCTGCCAAATCTGCGGATTATTCTCTCCCTCTTAAAATCTGCGTAATCTGTGGTTTCCCTTCGTAAATCCCCGGCCCCGTTGACACCCCGTCGGGCGGAATCTATACTCGCTCATGTTTCCAATCCGTCGAAGGAGTAATGCACGATGAGCCAACGACTGTATGACATCACCCGCACGATGTTTTCGAGCATGGCTGTGTGGCCGGGCGACTCCGGCTTCGAGCTGAACCCCACCGGCTCCATCGCCGAAGGCTCCCCCGTCAACACCACGAACTTCAACTTCGGCGCCCACACCGGCACCCACGTCGACGCGCCGTATCACTTCACCGAGGATGGCGTCACACTGGAGCAAGTCGATCTCTCCGCCTACTGGGGGCCGGCACAAGTCGTCAGCGTCACCAAGGAGTCGGGGCCGCTGACGCCCGAGGATTTCGCCGGGCACGAGCTGGGCCGAGCGCCGCGGCTGCTGGTCAAATCGAGCCTCAGCGACGCCGATCCCCGCGTCTTCCACGAGGAGTTCGTCTACCCCAGTCCCGAGCTGGCCGATCACCTCGGCGAGCTGGGCGTCGTGCTCTACGGAGCCGATGCCCCCTCGATGGACGGCATGGAGGGGAATCTGGAGGGGCACAAGGCGCTGCACCGCAACGGCATCCTCATCCTGGAAGGGCTCGATCTGGCCGATGTGCCCGACGGCGTCTACGAGATGGTGGCCTTGCCGCTGAAGGTGCTGGGCGGCGACGGCAGCCCCGTTCGCGCCGTGCTGCGCACAATCGACGGCGATTGATCGACCCGCTGATTCCCGATCCCGGCCCGCGTGAGATCGGCGCGCCGCTCCTCGACTGGTGGGATCGCGGCCACGCCGACCTGCCCTGGCGGCGCACCAAGGACGCCTACGCCGTCTGGGTGGCCGAGGTGATGCTGCAGCAGACGCAGATCGCCACCGTCATCCCGTACTACGAGCGGTGGATGACCCGCTTCCCGACGGTTGAGGCACTGGCCGCCGCCCCGCTCGACGACGTGCTGAAGCTGTGGGAAGGGTTGGGGTATTACAGCCGGGCGCGCCACCTGCACGCCGCCGCCCGGCAGCTCGTCGCGGAGCACGACGGCCGCCTGCCGCCCACAACGGCCAAACTGATGAAGCTGCCCGGCATCGGCCGCTACACAGCCGGTGCCATCGCCTCAATCGCCTACGGGATAGCCACCCCCATCCTCGACGGCAATGTCATTCGCGTGCTCAGCCGCCTGTACGACGTGACCGAGGACGTGACGCAACCGCGGACGCGCAACCGGCTGTGGGCGTTGGCCGGAGCGCTGGTGCCCGCCGCGCGGCCGGGTGATTTCAACGAGGCGCTGATGGAGCTGGGGCAGCGGATCTGCACGCCGCAGGCGCCGCGCTGTCTCATTTGCCCGCTCAACAACGTCTGCCTGGCGCGTCGACGCGGCACGCAGCTGGAGCGGCCGGTGCGCCCGCCGCGCAAGCGGACGCCCCACTACGACGTCGTGGCCGCCGTCATCTGGCGCGACGGAGCGCCCGCGCCGGACGGCCGCTTCCTCATCGCCCAACGGCCGCACGACGGGATGCTCGGCGGCTTGTGGGAGTTCCCCGGCGGCAAGGTGGAGCCGGGCGAGACGTTGCCCGACGCGCTGCGACGCGAGATCCGCGAAGAGTTGGCGCTGGATGTGGAGCCGGGCCCGTTCCTGATCGACATCGCCCATGCCTACACCCACTTCCGCATCACGCTCCACGCCTTCCACGCTGCCCTGCGCGGGGGCGAACCGCAGCATCTGGGTGTGGCCGACCATGCCTGGGTGACGCTGTCGGATCTGGAGCGGTACGCCTTTGCCGTGACGGACCGCAAAATCATCGCCCAACTGCGACGGGAACTCAGCGGCGAAACAGGCGCCAGCGCAGACCGGGGCGATTGAGATAGGTGATCGTCTCGTGGAAGCGGGCGGGGCGGAAGCCGAACTGTCGCGTCACCAGGTCGAGGTCGGTCACGTCGGGCACGAAGAAGCGGTCGGCGAAAAAGCGGCTGACGGGCGGCCAGAACCACCACCCCAGCAGCACCCGCGTGACCGGCCGCAGCAGCGTCATCGGCAGCGGCACGATAAAACGCCGCTTGCCGGTCACGTTCAGGATGATCTGGATCATCTCTCGATAGCTGAGCAGTTCGTCCCCGGCCACAAGTAGCGTCTGGTTCACCGTGTCCGGCCGGTCGATCGTCTGGATGAGGCAATGGACGTAATCCTCTACCCAGAGCGGCTGCACCGGCATGCGGCCGCCGCCCGGCGCCCAGACGAGCGGCCACGACCACAGCAGCAAACTGAACACGATTTCGCTGAAGCGATCATCGCGGCCGAACAGCGACGACGTGCGCAGAATGGTGAACGGGATGCCGCTCTGCCGGATGGCCCGCTCCGCCTCCCCTTTGGCGCGCAACAGCGGGTGCATCGAGTGGGCGTCGGCGTTCAGCCGGCTGGGGTAGATGAAGCGGGTGACGCCGGCCCGTCGCGCTTCCTCCAGCAGCCAGCGCGTCCCCTCCACGTCCACCTGCTGCAGCAGGCGATTGCTGCCGCGCGCCTCCGCCCCGGCCAGATGGATGACGGTCTCGACGCCCTCCAGCTCGGGCAGCAGCGATTGACCGGCGTTCAGGCGCCCGGTGAAAGGCCGCCAGGCGTGGCCGGTGTGGTCGAGCGCGCGGCCGAGCACGCGGCCGATGAACCCGGTCGAGCCGGTGATGAGGATCATGCGCCAATTGTACTGCGGTCGCGCGGCGCTGCTAGAATCGCGCCGCCGCTGCTATAATCCCGGCCATGACTCCCATTTCGCCCGGCACGCCGCTGCGCGTCTGCTACTTCGGCACCTACCGCGCGGGGTACACTCGCAATCAGATCATCCTCAAGGGGTTGCAATCCCAACCCGACGTGGTCGTCTACGTCTGCCACGCGCCGCTGTGGCGCGGCATCGAGGATCGCGTCGATCAGGCCAGCGGCGGGTGGCGGCGGCCCGCCTTCTGGGGGCGCGTGTCGGCCGCCTATCGCCAACTGATCCGGGCCCACCGCGCCATGCCGGAGTATGACGTGATGCTCATCGGCTACCCCGGCCAGTTCGACGCCTTCCTCGGCCGCCGGCTGGCCCACCGGCGCGGCAAGCCGGTGGCCCTCGACATCCTGATGTCGCTCCACCTTGTGGCCGAGGAGCGGGGGCTGACAACCGCCCACCCGTCCACCGGCCGGCTCATCTTCCGGCTGGAGCGTGCGGGGCTGCGTCAACCCGATTTGCTCATCGCCGAGAATCCGGAGTATGGCGGCTACATCGCCGACAAGTACGCCCTGCCGCGCGAGCGCTTCCGCTACGTGCCCCACGGCGCGGACGAGACGGTGTTCCACCCCCGCCCGCTGCGGCCGCCGGACGACCACTTTCGCGTCACCTACCACGGCGGCTATCTGCCGTCGCACGGCATGGACGCGATCCTGGGCGCGGCCGAGCAACTGCGCGACGACGCCGGCATCCGCTTCCACTTCTATGGCAGCGGCCCGGAGAAGGAGCGCATCGTGCGGCGAGCCGAGGCGCTGGCGCTGCCCAACGTGACGTTCCACGGCTTCGTCAGCCAGGACGAGCTGCTCGACAGCCTGGCCCAGGCCCACGTCTGCCTGGGCGTCTTCGGCACCACGCGGCAGGCGCACTTCACCGTCCAAAACAAGGTATGGGAAGGGTTGGCCATGGGGCGGCCGGTCATCTCGGGGGATTCGCCGACGATCCGCGCGGCGCTGGTCGACCGGCGCGAAGTGTACCTCATCGAGCGCAACAGCGGCGAGGCGCTGGCCGCCGGGCTGCGCGAGCTGCGCGACGATCCCGAGCTGCGTGAAAGCATCGCCGCCGCCGGCCACGCCCGCTATATGGCGGGCAACAGCATCCCGGCCATCGGCCGCCAGATGAAAGAGGCGCTATTGACGCTAGTGGAGCGCTAGGCGACGCGCGGCGCTACTTGCGGTCGTCGTCCCCTCGGCCGCGGAAGAACAGGCGCAACGGCGTGCCGCTGAACGGGTAGTGCTGGCGCAGCCGGTTTTCGATGTACCGCTCGTAGCCGAAGTGGAGCATCTCGGGACGGTTGACGAAGAAGACGAACGTTGGCGGGGCGACGCCTACCTGCGTGGCGTAGTAGAACTTGAGTTGTGTGCCGGCCTTCGTCGGCGGCGGGTGGTGGGCGATGATGTCGCGCATCAGGTCGTTCAGCTCGCCGGTCGACAGGCGGTGGTGTCGGGCGGCCTGCACCTCCAGCACCGTCTCCAGAATCTTGTTCACGCGCTGCCCCGTCTCGGCCGAGATGAACAGCAGCGGCGCGTAGGCAAGGAAGTTGAGCTCCTGCCGCACCTTCGTCTCGTAGGCGTTGATGGTATAGGTATCTTTCTCCACCAGATCCCACTTGTTGACCAGCAGGATGACGCCGACGTTCTCCTCCACCAGCATGCCGCCGATGTGGGCGTCCTGGGCCGTCACCCCTTCCTCGCCGTCGATGAGCAGCAGGGCGACGTCGGCCCGCCGCAGCGTCTTGATGGAGCGCAGCACGCTGTACTTCTCGATGCCCTGATCGATCTTGCCGCGGCGGCGGATGCCGGCCGTGTCGATGATGGTGAAATCCTGGCCGTGCCAACGCAACTTCTCGTCGATGGCGTCGCGGGTCGTGCCGGCGATGGGGCTGACGATGGCTCGCTCGGCGCCGATCATCTTGTTGAGCAGCGTCGACTTGCCGACGTTCGGCCGCCCCAGGATGGCGATCTTGATCGACGTGTCCTCTTCTTCATCATCGGGGTCGGACGGCGGGATGGACTCCACGATGGCGTCAAGCAGATCGCCGGTGCCCGAGCCGTGGAGCGCGGACGTGGCGAACACCTCGCCCAGCCCCAGCTCGTAGAACTCGTAGGCGTTGTCCCACAGCTTGCTCGACTCCAGCTTGTTGGCGGCGACGATGACCGGTTTATTGGTCTGCCGCAGGATGTTGGCGACTTCCCGGTCGGCGGCGGTGATGCCCGTCTGGCCGTCGACGACGAGGACGATGACGTCGGCGTCGTCCATGGCCACGGCCGCCTGCTGGCGGATGAGGGGCAGAAAGCGATCCGAGTCTTCGGACAGCGGCGCGGTGTTGCGCCCTTCGGTCACTTCGATGCCGCCCGTGTCGACCACGGTGAAGGCCACCCCGCCCCACTCGCCGTCGGCGTAGACGCGGTCGCGGGTCGTGCCGGCCACGTCGGACACGACGGCCAGGCGGCGGCCGATGATGCGGTTGAACAAGGTCGACTTGCCGACGTTGGGGCGGCCAACCAGAGCTACCAATGCTTTTCGACTCATTCTACGCTTCGTCTCCCGATGCAAATTTCGTCCAAGCCGGACATAGCACTGGCCGAAGACGCCAGGTAGCAGATGGCCGGGAGCGAGGGGGGCAGCCATGAGGCAGCCGCAATCGTCGCCGGGCCGTAGGAGCCCCGCACCACGCGCGAGGGGTTGATCTCGCTGGTGGTCGTCACCGTCTCGCTGATCGTCACCTGGACGGTCGGCGGTTGGACAGAGCGAATCTCGATCTCCCGGTCGGGGATGTCGACCTCGGGGACGATGCTGTAAGTCCCCGGCGTCAGGCCGAACAGGTCGAGGATGACCCGTACGTCGTTCTCGGCCAACTCGTCGAGCACCGGCAGCGGCCCGAACAGCACCACTCGCACCTGCTCCGGCTCCACGCTGGCCTCGTAGATGGCGCGCAGGCCACGCGGGTCGGGCACGCGGTTGTAGGAGCTGGTGGTCAAGATGGGGGCGATCTCGATGTGGACGGTGACCGTCTGCTCCGGGTCGACGGAGATGCCGTCGGGCAACGCGAGCACGGCCGGCTGCTGGAACGACTCCGTCAGACCGTCGATGTCGACGGCTTCCGTCTCGACGGAGACGAGGCGGTTCACCTGCACCGGTCGCCCCTCGACGAGGACACTGGGCGGGTCGGCCGTCACGCTGAGCAGCCGGTAGCCGGGGGCGGGCTCGCCCGTCCAGACGACGGTGATCAGCTTGTCGGCGAAACCGGCCGACTCCTCCACCGGGACGGTAACAGTGACCTGGTTGTGGCTCAGCTCAAGATTGTTCACGCCGGCCACCCGGCCCGCCTGATCATAGAAGATGGGGATCGAGGTCTCGCTCAGCGTCTCGACGGCGTTGTTGAGAAAAATGGTCACCAGCGCGAAGTTGAGGCCGTTGACGGCGCTCGATGGGCCGGTGACGCGGATCGCCTCCGGCTCGATCAGCGGCTGGCCTTGGGTGTGGCCGCGCGCCACCGAGCCGCGAATGTCCAGCTCCACCGGTATCTCGCGCGTGACCTGCTGCTCCAGCAGCACCTCCACCTGCTCCGGCGTGATGAAGGAGATCTCTGCGTCGGTGTTGGTCGATGTCACGTTGATGTTGACGTTCGTGCGCACACCCGAGGGCACCTGGCTCAAATCAACCGTGGCCGTGAAGTCGGTGATCATGAGGCGCTGCAGCACGGAGTCGGGCCCCTCCAGCCGGATCTGCACCGTGCGGCGGCGGTCGGTGTTGACCAGCGTACTGTCGGACGGCAAGCCGACGTACTGGATGGGCACTTCGATAAAGCGGGTGCGCACCGGGTCTTGCGTCTCCGAGGCCGACGTCCAGATGATGACGGCCAGGACGAAAGCCAGGATGAACGTGGCCAAATTTGTCAGAAGCTCACCCGCGCGGTTCACTGCGATTCCTCCCAAGAAATCCCGGCTGCTGCGGCCCCGCCAGAAAGGCGTGCAGGATGGTGTCGAGCCGGGCGATGTCCTGCCGGCGGAGAATGCGGCCGTTGTGCGCAATGGACACCTGGCCCGTCTCCTCGGACACGACAACGGCCACCGCGTCGCTGACCTCGCTGATGCCCAGCGCGGCGCGGTGGCGCAGACCCATCTGCCGGTCGGACAGACTGCTGGTGGAGAGGGGCAACACGCAGGCGGCCGCCACCAGCTTGTTCTCGCGCACGATGACGGCCCCGTCGTGCAGCTCGGTGTGTTTGTTGAAGATGGTCAGGAACAACTCGGCCGACGGGTCAGCGTTCAGGATGACGCCGGTGTCGATGTACTCTTGCAGGCCGGTATCTTGCTCAAAGACAACCAGCGCGCCATGCCGCCGCTGGGAGAGGCGCAGCGCCGCGTCCTTGAACGACGTAACGACGGGGTTGGTCTCCTCGCGCCGGAAGATGCGCAGATAGCGCCCGGCGAGACCCAACTGCTCCAGCGCCCGGCGCAGCTCCGGCTGGAAGATGACCGGGATGGCGATCAACAGCACCGGCAGCATGTTATCCACCAGCCAGCTGAAGGCGCGTAATTCGAAGATCTGGGCCAGGAAAAAGACGATCGCCGCCAGCACCAACAAGCCGCGCAATACCTGCACGGCCCGCGTGCCGCGGATGAGCATCAGCACGCCGAAGATGACGAGCGTGACTAGCAGAATGTCGAACAGATCGACGACGCTGATGAGGGAAAGCCTGTCCAGTAGTGAGTCGAAGATTTCCAAATGAGCCCGACCAAATCATGCCCAGGCGAGCGGCGGGGCCAACTCAATCCCGTAGGGATGGCCGGTGCATCGCCGGAAATAGTTGGGGCGAGCAAACAGCCGCATGCGCCTGCAATTAGGTATTTATGGTAGGAAGTATATCACAGTGAAGTTGACGGGACAGCGACGGCCAGCAAACGTATTGACACTGCAATCGACGTATGATACGCTGCGGGATAATCAGAAAGAGATGAACACGAACACGCAATTCACGCAGACGAACGGCTTGTTGTTACTCGGTGCTTTAATCGCCCGTTCCGTCGCGCCTGCCCGAGTTGCGTAAGCTTTCAATCTGATCATCCGAACGCAAAGGCCACAGGCGCTCCCTGTGGCTTTTTTGTTTCTCAGTGGCCGCGGGAGGGCGGATCAGTGGTCAGCAGAGCAGTGGAGCAATAGGTCAGTCAAACAGTAGCCATTGAGGAGTGTTGAGATGATTGGTGAACCAAAGCAGCGAAAAGAGCGAAGGAGGAGGCGGGCCGGGCGGTATGACTTTCGGGCGCTGGAGGAAAAGTGGCGGCCGCGCTGGCGTGAGATGGATCTATATCGCACCGGCGAGGACCCGAAGCGGCCGAACATCTACATCCTGGATTACTTTCCCTACCCGTCGGGCGACGGTCTGTCGGTGGGCCATTGCCGCAACTACGTGCCCACCTGTGTCAGCGCCCGCTTCCACCGCATGCGCGGCTACAATGTGCTGCACCCGATGGGCTGGGACGCCTTCGGGCTGCCGGCCGAGAATTACGCCATCGCCCACGGCGTCCACCCGCGCGACACCACCGAGCGCTTCGCGGCCAACTACCGCCGCCAGATGCAACTGGTGGAGTGCTCCTACGACTGGTCGAGGGAGATCAACTCCACCGATCCCGACTACTACCGCTGGACGCAATGGTTCTTCCTGCTGCTGTTCCGGCGGGGGCTGGCCTATCGCGCGCCGGGCAGCCAGTGGTGGTGTCCGCAATGCCGCACCATCCTGGCCAACGAGCAGGTGGAGAACGGCCGCTGCTGGCGCTGCGATTCAGCAGTGACGCGCAAGTCGCTGGAGCAGTGGTATTTCAAAATCACTGACTACGCCGAGCGGCTGCTGGCCGATCTGGACACCATCGACTGGCCGGAGCGGATCGCCGACATGCAGCGCAACTGGATCGGCCGCTCCGTGGGGGCGGAGGTCGTCTTCCCCGTGCGCGAGCCCATTTCAGACGCCATCACCGTGTTCACGACGCGGCCCGACACGCTGTACGGCGTCACCTTCCTGGCCCTGGCCCCAGAGCACCCGCTGGTCGAGCGCATCACCACGCCGGAGCGAACGCCCGACGTGGCCGCCTACACCGAAGCCGCACTGCGGCTGGGCGAGATCGAGCGCATGGCCGCCGGCAAGGAGAAGACGGGGGTGTTCACCGGCGCGTATGCCGCCCACCCGATGACCGGCGAGCCTATTCCCGTGTGGGTGGCCGACTACGTGCTGGCGTCGTACGGCACCGGCGCGGTCATGGGCGTGCCGGCCCACGACGCCCGCGACTTCGACTTCGCCCGCCGCTACGGGCTGAAGATCGTGCGGGTAGTGGAAGACGGTTCGCCGGCGGCCGACGAGGACAAGGCGAGCTCCGTGGTCGAAGAGCCGGGCACTGTCATCCACTCCGGCTCGTTCAGCGGCCTGCCGTCGGCCGAGGCGGGGGCGGCGATCGGCGCGGAGCTGGCGGCGCGCGGGCTGGGCGGGCCGAAGGTGAGCTACCGCTTCCGCGATTGGCTGATCAGCCGCCAGCGGTACTGGGGCACCCCCATCCCGATCATCCATTGCCCCAACTGCGGGGCGGTGGCCGTGCCGGAAGAGGAGTTGCCGGTACGGCTGCCCGACGTGGACGACTACACCCCGGCCGGCGAGGGCCGCTCGCCGCTGGCGCGGGCCGAGACGTGGGCCAACGTCCCTTGCCCGGCCTGCGGCGGCCCGGCGCGGCGGGAGACGGACACGATGGACGGCTTCGCCTGCTCGTCGTGGTACTTCCTGCGCTTCGCCAGCCCCCACGAGACGGAGCGGCCGTTCGACCCCGAGGCCGTGCGCCGCTGGCTGCCGGTCGACATCTACGTCGGCGGGGCGGAGCATGCCGTCATGCACCTGCTGTACGCCCGCTTCTGGACGAAGGTCATGGCCGACACAGGGCTGATCGATTTTGTCGAACCGTTTACCCAACTGCGAAACCAGGGAATGCTGCTGTCGCCGGTCGACGGCCAGAAGATGTCGAAGTCAAAGGGCAACGTCATCACCCCCGACGAGGTAGTGACCGCCCACGGGACGGACGCGCTGCGAGCCTACGTGCTGTTCGTCGGCCCGTTCGACGCCAGCGTCGTCTGGAACAAGCGGGGCATCGCCGGTGTGGAGCGCTTCATCGAGCGGTATTGGACGCTGGCCAACCAGGTGGCGTCGCTGCCCGACGCCGGGCTCCCGGTCGACACCGCCTTCGAGCTGGCGCGGCACAAGGCGATCCGGCGCGTCACGGCCGACATGAGCCGCTTCCGTTTCAACACAGCCGTCGCCGCGCTGATGGCGTACGTCAACGAGCTGAACGCAGCCCGGCAGCGGCCGATCGGCGGCAGCCAGTGGCGCGAGGCGATGGCCACGCTGACGCTGATGCTGGCTCCCATCGCCCCGTTCGTGACCGAAGAGGTGTGGCAGGCGGTGCTGGGGCGCAAAGGATCGGTGCATCGGGCGGAGTGGCCGGGCTACGATGAGGCGCTGGCGGCCGACGAGGAGATCACCGTCATCGTCCAGGTCAACGGCAAACTGCGCGACCGCATCACCGCGCCGGCGGCGGCCGGCGACGAGGCGCTGCGCGAGGCGGCGCTGGCCAGCGCGAAGGTGCGCGCGGCCATGGCCAAGCGACCGGTGCGCGAGGTGATCGTCGTGCCCGGCCGTCTGGTCAATGTCGTGGTTGGGTAGAGGAGAAGAGAATCTTTCAACACGGATTTTCATGGATATGAAGACACGGATAAGACGGATTCAAATCATCCATCTTATCCGTGTTTTTCCGTCTAAATCCGCGTCAATCCGTGTTGAAAGATTCTTCCTACGGAATGCACAAAGACGTGCCGGCGAAGATGAGGTTCAGGTTGAAGATGTTGTTGGCCCGGGCGATGACGAACGGGTCAACGCCGTAGGTGCGGCTGATCATCAACAGCGTCTGTCCCGGCGCGATGACATGAGTCCAGCGGCAGGCGGGCTGCGGCGGAGGTTGTGGCGCCGGGGTTGGGGGCGGCGGGGGCGGCGGGGGCGTCGGCTGCGTGCCCAACGGCACGAAGATCGTCTGCCCGGCGAAGATCAGGTTGCTGTTGGTGATCTGCGGGTTGGCCGCCAGGATCGCCTGTGTCGTCGTGCCGTACCGCTGGGCGATGAGTGAGATGAACTCGCCGCGCTGGACGATGTGGAACACGCCGGCCCCTTGCGCCTCGGCCGGTCGGGCGGCCGCCAGCAACAGGAAAGCCAGCATCAGGGCCGCGAAGATCGCGAGCCGGCCGGCCGTTTTTTCTCTGGACACATCCACTACCCACTTCATGTTGACCCTCCACTGCTGACTGGATTAAAAAATTGTTGGTGGCGAGGCCGGCCGCCGGTGGATGAACCCTAGACGCGGGTCAAATACTCGCCCGACTCGGTATTGACCCGAATCCGATCACCCACCTGGACAAACAGCGGCGTCTTCACGCGCAGGCCGGTGTCGGTGACCACTTCTTTCGTCGCGCCGGTAGCCGTGTCGCCGGCGAGGGCGTTCTCCGCCTCCACCACGTCGAACTCCATCGTCTTGGGGAGTTCGTAGTCGATCACCTCGCCCTCGTAGGAGAGGAGCTCGAGTTCCATGTTGTCGCGCAGGTACTTGGTATCCCCCTCCAAAATGCTGTGGGGGACTTGTCGCTGCTCGTAGGTATCCAAATCCATGAAAACGTAGAACGCGCCATCGTCGTATAGATATTGGTAGGCGCTCTTTTCCAACCGCACGTCGTCGACACGGTCACCCGAGTTGAAGGTGACTTCCTTGTTCGTACCGGTGCGCAGATCGCGAACCTTGACGCGGATGGTCGCCTTGCCGCGGCCGGGCTTGGTGTGCGAGTATTCCGTCACTTTGAGCAAAGCGCCGTCGTGGACGAACGTGACGCCGCGACGAAGCTGATTTACATCGATCATTGGTTCCTATTCTACTCCTGGTTTACACGACATAATGTCATCTATTTCACACAGTTTAGCATAATTTGGTTACGATTGGCAACGGCCAGGCGCGGCCGAGTGGCTGGCCTACCCCCACTTGCCAGGCCATGTTACAATTTTGAGCGAGGTCGAACCAGATGACGGAGATCGCAGCCAGCACCCAACTTCTATGCAAGCAGTGCGCGGCCGCTCTGGTGGTCGAGCAGGGCGCAACGTACGCCACGTGCGAGTTTTGCGGCACGGTCAACTTTCTGGACAAAAGCGAGGCGGTGCTCCATTACGCGGTGCGCCCCACCATCGACGACACCCAAGCCGCCGCCGCGCTGCGCCGCTGGATGGCCGGCAATCACACGGTGAAGGGGCTGGACGCCGACGCGCGCATCGAGTCGCAAGAGTACCAGCTGTTTCCGATGTGGCTGGTGCGCACACAAGTAGACGGCCGCGAGGAAGTCCATCTGAAGCCCGCCGCCGCCCTGTCGATCATGGAGCTGGGCAACCTGCGCGTGCCCGCGGCCGATCTGGAGCCGTATGATTATTCGCTCGACGACGTGGCGATCCAGGCGACGGTGCCGGTGACGGCCGTCCGCGCCTGGCTGATCGACAATGAGCGCGTGGCCGCCGGGGCCATTCGCGAGATCGCCCTCGTCCACATCCCGCTCTTCCAATTCAAGTACCGCTATAAGGACGAGACCTACACCGCCCTCGTCGACGCGGCCACCGGGCAGGTGTTCGCCGCCATCTTCCCCGAGAAGTTCGAGCTGCCCTACGTCTCCATCGGCGGCTTCGGCTGCCTGGCCTACTTCCTGGCGGCGCTGATACCCGTCATCGGCTTTTCGGTGTTCGACGGCGGCGCGGCCGGCCTTGGCCTCGGCATCCTGGTCTACATTGCTGTGGCTGTGGCGCTGGCCGTGCCGATCTTCATCGCCGCCGCTTCGATTTCGAAGAAATTTTAATCGCCTATGACGATTCAACCGACGGACAACTTCGAAACGGCCGCCCCCTTCATCCCGACGCGTCCCACAACCCGCAAGGAGCAGGCGCAGGGGCTGGTCTGCCCCAACTGCAGCGGCGTGGTGCCGGTGGCCGAGGGGGTGCGCATCGTCCAATGCCCCTACTGCAGCCAATACTCGCTCGTGCAGGGAGAGCGGGGCGTGCGCCGTTGGCAGGTCACCCGCCGCGTCGACCGTGCCGGCGCGGAAGAGAGCGTGCGCGGCTTCCTCTCCGGCATGCGCAAGGCCCGCGACCTGCGGACGGCGGCCAAGATCGAGGAAGTCATCCTCGTCTACCTGCCTTTCTGGCGCGTCGAGGCCACGGTGGCCGGCTGGCTGTTCGGCCGCGTGCGCAAGGACAAGGATGAGACAAAGCCCGACGAGCATTATGTCTTCGAGTCGATGCACTGGAACGACGCGGCCGTCGACGTTAGCGAGTTCGGCGTCCACCGCATCGTCGTCTCGCGCGATGACCTGGTGCCATTCGACAGCCAGGCGCTCCACGCCGAGGCGATGGTCTTCGAGCCGTCGGAGTCGCGCACCGAAGCGCTGGAAGAAGCCCGCGGCCACTTCCTTTACCGTAGTCGCAACGCCGCCGGGCAGAAGTCCACATCCTACGAAAATATCCAGCTCTTGCGACCGGAGTTTTCGCTGGTCTACTATCCCGTCTGGCTGACTCGCTACTCCTACCGCAACCGGATCTACCAGGTGGTGACCGACGCCGTCAGCGGCAAGGTAATGTACGGCAAAGCGCCGGGCAATATCTTCTTTCGCGCGCTGGCGCTTGTGGTCGGGCTGGCGATAGGCAATTTGGTGCTGGTGGACGGCACGATCCTGGCCGCGTTGGCCACGAGCGACAGCGACGACGGCATCGGCGGCATCCTGCTGCCCATCGCCGCGGGCATCGGCATCATTATTTACGGCTACCGCCAGTTCCGCTATGGCGAAGAGGTGGAAGACAAGCCTAAGGAGTTCCAGAAAGCGGCCACCGGCCGGCAAAAGGGGTTCTTCGGCGGGACGATCAACGCCAAGAGCCTGTCGAGCGTGATGAAGACCGGCATGACGGTGTTGGAAGACATCGAGGAGATCAGCCGTCAGGGGCGGTCTAAATAGGGAGGCCATGAAACTGCTACTGCTGCGCTGCCCCCGCTGCAATCACTCCCTGTCGCCCGGCCAGGACGATCACGTCGTCCAGTGCGCCAACTGCCGTGCGGCCGTGGGCATCAGCGAGGAGCGACTATCGCTGTTGCCGACACTCTATGCGCCTCCCACCATCGAGGCGCCGCCCCACTGGCTGCCGTTCTGGGTCTACAAGGGACAGGTCAACATCATCAAACGCCAGACGCAGGGCGGCCGTTCGGCCGAGCGGGAGTCGCGAGAGTTCTGGGCCGATCCGCGCCGCGTCTACGTCCCCGCCTGGAATTGCGACCTGGCCGAGGCGCGAGATCTGGTCAAGCGACTGTTGGAGAAGCAGCCGCCGCTGAACCCGATCAACCCGCCCGAGACGGCCGCGTTCGAGCCGGTGGTGGTGACGCCCGACGACGCCCGCAAGCTGCTCAACCTCGTCATCGTCTCCATGGAAGCCGAACGCTCCGACTATCTCCACAGCCTCAACTACGACCTGCATCTCGACAGTGAGGCGCTATGGCTCATCCCAGCCGAAAGGGCCCGGAATGAGTGGAAGTTGTTGTTGAAACATTTATAAGAAAAGAAACAAAACACGGATTGGACACGGATAAAACGGATAAGACGGATAAGGCGAAAAGAAGATGATAATAGAAAAATATCCATATCATCCGTAAAGTCCGTGTCCCGTTCGTGTTTAATTCTCAATCTCAACCACAGGGGGTATACATATGAACAAAGAACGAATTCACAGCGACAACGCGCCGGCGGCCGTCGGCCCATATTCGCAGGCTATTCGCGTCGGCGACTTCATCTACACCGCCGGACAGGTGCCGCTGAACCCGACCAGCGGCGAGATGGTCGGCGGCAGCGACGTGGCCGCGCAGACCGAGCAGGTCATGGCTAACCTGAAGGCGGTGCTGGCCGCGGCCGGCGCCGGCTTCGAGAATGTGGTCAAGACGACCGTCTTCCTGCAGAGCATGGGCGACTTTGCGGCCATGAACGCCGTCTACGCCCGCCACTTCCCCGAGCCGTTCCCCGCCCGCTCCACCGTCGAAGTCGGCGCGTTGCCCAAGGGGGCGCTGGTCGAGATCGAGTGCGTCGCCGTCGCGCCCCGCGCGTGATGCAACAACACCAACACCCATTCGCCCGACAGCCACGCCCGCCTTGCTGAGATGGCCGACACGATCCTCGTCGCCGACGACGAAGCCAGCATCCGCGATCTGGCGCGGCTCTATTTGGAGAAGGAGGGGTTTCGCGTGCTGACGGCCGACAACGGCGCCCAGGCGCTGGCCAAAGCACGCGACGGCTCCCCCGCCCTGCTGGTGCTCGACCTGATGATGCCGGAGCTCGACGGCTGGGAGGTGTGCCGGCGGCTGCGGGCCGAGGGTGACCAGCTGCCCATTCTCATCCTGACCGCCCGCGACCAGGACATCGACAAGATCGTCGCCCTGGAGATGGGAGCCGACGACTATCTGACCAAGCCGTTCAACCCGCGCGAGCTGGTGGCCCGTGTGCGCGCCATCCTGCGGCGGACGAGCGGCGGGCGACCCGGCCCCGACCGCCCCCGACAGCTCGGCCGCGTGACCATCAACCCCGCCAGCCGCCAGGTTCTCATCGACGACGAGCCGGTGGCGCTGCGGGCCCGCGAGTTCGACCTGCTGCTGACGCTGGCCGACCACGCCAATCAGGTGCTCTCGCGCGACCAACTGCTCGATCTGGCCTGGGGGTACGAGTACCAGGGGCAGACGCGCACCGTCGACGTCCACGTCGCCCAATTGCGCGACCGTCTGGCCGGCAGCGGGGTGGAGATCGAGACGGTTTGGGGGCGGGGGTACAAGTTGAGCGTTCGCGCGGAGTAGTTTCACGGGTAGCAGCTGCCAGACCATCAACGCCATGCCCGCCACGAGAGAGAAATACATATGACGACCGTATCACTCATCAGGCATGGCCTCGTCCACAACCCGGAGCAGGTCTACTACGGCCGGCTGCCGGGCTTTTCGCTGGCTGAGCTGGGGCGACGGCAAGCGGCCGCCGCGGGGCAGCACCTTCTGGGCCTATCCATCGCCATCATCTACCACAGCCCGATGCTGCGAGCCAAGCAAACGGCCGAGATCGTGCGCGCCCACTGCGGCGGCGAGCCGCCGCTTGTCGAGACTCCGCTACTCAACGAGATCCACTCCGTCTATGACGGCCGGACGGTTGCCGAAATGGAAAACCGCGGCTGGGATTTCTACGGCGATGTCTCGCCACCGTATGAGGAGCCAATCGACGTGATGGAGCGGATGGTCGCCTTCTTTGCGTTGACGCGCCGAGAGCACCCGGACGCCCACGTCGTCGGCGTCAGCCACGCTGATCCGATCGCCTTTGCTATTTTGTGGGCCAACGGGTTGCCGCTGACGGCCGAGGGGCGCAAGCGGCTGACCGACTGCGGCATCGTCGACACCTACCCCGCCCACGCGTCCGTCTCCACCTTCACCTTTGCCGAGGGGCCGGACGGGGAGCTAACCGGGTTCGAATACGCTTCCCCTTCCGGCAGCGCCGAATAGTCGGTCAGACGGCGCGTTTTCCGGCCACCTCCGCGGCCGCAAAAATAGGGCGGCCAATCGGTCAAAATTAGTTGGCAAAGTCCGTCCGTCCATTTATCATACCTGCGTCTCGCAAAAAACGTCGTTTCCGCTGCGAGACACTTGGCGCGCCAATGCCGTCGAGTCCACCCATTTCAACCTTTTTATTGCGAGGAGGTAAGAATGAACGCCCGTAGATTGATTTTGTTGCTCGCCATGGTTGCCGTCCTGGCTCTCGCCCTGGCCGCTTGCGGCGGCGACCCGGACCTGGGAACCGAAGAGAACCCCATCGTCATGTCCTTCGTCCCGTCCGGCGACACCCAGGACATCATCGCCAGCGGCGACACTCTGGCCCAGATGCTGAGCGAACGGACCGGCCTGGTGGTGCAGTCCAACGTCGGCACCGACTTCTCATCCGTTCGCGAGGCGATGTGCGCCGGTCAGGCCCACATCGGCTGGCTGAACACGTTCAATTACGTGCTGGCCAATGAGCAGTGTGGCGTTGACGCCGCCCTGGCGACTTCCCGCTTCGGCGCCACGACCTATGCCGGTCAGATCGTCGTTCGCGCCGACAGCGGTATCGCCACGCTGGAAGATTTGCAAGGCAAGGTCATGTGCTGGGTCGACCCGGCCTCGACCTCGGGCTACATCATCCCGCGCATCATGCTGGCCGCCAACGGCATCGATCCCGACGCCGACTTCGCCCAGACGATCGAAGCCGGTTCGCACAACAACGTTGTGACCCAGGTCTACAACGGCGATTGCGACGCCGGCGCCACCTTCTCCGACGCCCGCACCGGCATCGAGGAAGAGTTCCCGGATGTGCTCGACCAGGTAGTCGTTCTGGCCACCACCAGCGACATCCCCAACGACAGCGTCTCCTTCATCCAGGACTTCCCGGAAGAGATGCGCGCCGACGTTGTGGCCGCCCTGCTCGACATCGCCAATTCGCCCGAGGGCCAGGAAGCGCTCAACACGCTGTACAACATCGAGACCCTGGTTGACTCCAACGACGGCTTCTACGATGTCTTCCGCGCCGACCTGAGCCGCGCCGGCATCGACATCGAGTCGCTGGCCGACTAAGTTCCCGTTGTGTTTGCTGATACCCGGAGATCGAAAGGTCTCCGGGTATCTTTATAGATAGGCCTAAAGAGAATCCCCGTGCTGCAAATCAAGAACCTGACCAAGGTATTCCCCGACGGCACCGTCGCCCTAAAGGACGTCAGCTTCGACGTGCACGAAGGCGAGTTCCTGGCGATCATCGGCTTGTCAGGCTCCGGCAAATCGACGCTGCTGCGGTGCATCAACCGGCTCATCGACCCCACATCCGGCTCTGTCCTGTGGGACGGCCAGGACGTTACCGCCGCCAGCGGCTCCGAGCTGCGACAAATCCGCCGGCAGATCGGCATGATTTTCCAACATTTCAACCTGGTCAAGCGCAGCAGCGTGACGACCAACGTGCTCAGCGGCCGCCTGGGTTACGTGCATCCCATTTGGAGTTTGTTCGGCCGCTTCACAGGCGAAGACCGCCGCCGGGCGATGGCCGCCCTGGAGCGCGTGGGCATCGCCGACAAGGCCGACAACCGCGCCGACCAGCTATCGGGCGGCCAGCAGCAGCGTGTGGGCATCGCCCGCGCCCTGATGCAGGAGCCGCGCCTGTTGCTGGCCGATGAGCCGGTGGCCAGCCTCGACCCGGTGCTGTCCCACTCGATCCTGCGCTACCTGGAACTGCTCAATCAGCAGGACGGCATAACCGTGTTGTGCAGTTTGCATTTTCTGGATCTGGTTCACCGCTACGCCACGCGCGTCGTGGGGCTGAAGGCTGGTGAACTCGTATTCGACGGTCTGCCGTCTGAGTTGACACCCGAGCGATTTAAAGAGGTGTACGGCGAAGAGGCGGAAATGGTCTCGGTAGCGTCGCCCAATGCAGTCTGAAAACCGTCAGTCCCAAAACCCCTGGATCCCGGCGCTCTTATCCCTTATCATTCCCGGGAGCGGCCAATTCCTTTTGAAGGAACGCATTCGCGGTCTGGCCCTTTTTCTCACCGTCATTACGCTATTAGGTCTGGTGCTGTGGACGGAAGCGTACGCGCTTCTGGCGCCGCTGGGCTTGTTGTTCGTCTGGTCGGCGCGCGACGCCTACCAGATCGCCCAAGGAAAGCAGCCGAGTTGGGGGGCGTCGCTGCTGCTGGCCGGGCTGGTGCTCTATGGCACGGCCATTATCGTAACTGACGTGCGGCCGCAGCGCATGATCACCGGCCTGCCCAACGTCCAGCCCTACATCCGCTCGCTGTTCAACCCCGATCTGTTCGAATACCCCACGGACGAAGTCATCGGCCTGACGCCGATCATGGTTCCGTGCGTCGAGCCGCTGCCCGCTCCCAACCGCGACGCGACGACGTCGCCGGTCTTGATCCTGGAAGCACCCTGCACCGAGGTGGGCAACACCTTGCAGGTAGTGGGCGAAGGGTTCGAGCCCAACGAGTCGGGGCAGATGCAGTGGGTCGACCCGCTCGGCGCGCCGCGGCGGGCGACGTATGAGGGGCAGGTGGTACACTTCACGGCCGATGAGAACGGCCGCTTCGAGACGATCATCAACGTGCCGCAGGCCGTCCCGCTGACCTCTCAACCCGCCCCCGGCGAAACGCTGACCCACGCCGTGCGCGCCGTCCAGGCAATCCCCACCGGGGAGCTCCAGCCGACGCAGACGCTGTCGCTGGTGCTGGAGAAGATTGGCGAGACGATCGCGCTGGCCTTTTTGGCCACGGTGCTGGGCGTGGTCTTCGCCGTGCCGGTCAGCTTCCTGGCGGCCCGCAACCTGATGGGCGGTAACCCCGTCACGCTGGCTATCTACACCGTCGTCCGGGCGCTGCTCAACATCATCCGCTCCATCGAGACGCTGATGTGGGCCATCATCTTCGCCGTCTGGGTGGGCTTGGGGCCGTTCGCCGGCACGCTGGCGCTGTGGTTCCACACCGTCGCCGCGCTGGCCAAGCTGTACTCTGAATCGATCGAGAGCATCGACCCCGGCCCCATTGAGGCCATCCGCGCCACCGGCGCAAGCTGGACGCAAATGGTGGTCTACGCCGTGCTGCCGCAGATCCTGCCGACGTTTACCTCGTTCACCCTGTACCGTTTCGACATCAACGTCCGCTTGTCGACGGTCATCGGTCTGGTCAGCGACGCCGGTCTCGGCTTCCTCGTCGTCCAGTGGGTTCGGCTGAACCGTCTGTCGGCCATGGCCACAGCCATCATCGCCATCATCATCGTCGTCGCCGTGCTCGATCTGCTGTCCAGTTGGCTGCGCGAGCGCATCATCGTGGGGCGGCCGATCATCGGCACGCCCAATCCGTTGCTCCGCAACGCCATCCGGCTGCTGTTGATCGCCGGGTTTGCAGCTGTCTTTGCCTGGTCGTGGAACGTGGCCAAGATCAAGCCGCTGGAGCTGATCAAAGGCGCGCCGCAGGGGTTGGCACTGGCGCGTGAATTCGCCTCGCCCGACATCTTCTACCGGCCGACAGAGTCGCGGGCCGTCAGCGCGCCGCTCACAGTGCCGTGCGACGCCGTGGCCGGCCCGGCCGACCCGGCCGGCCCCAACATCACCCTGTCGGCCGAGTGCGCCGACCCGGGCGATACGCTGGTCATCACCGGCACCGACCTGCCCCCCGGCGAAAACGTCTCGATTCGCTGGGTGTTGCCCGACGGCGCCTATCTGCGCGTCCGCTCCAACTGCTGCGATGTGGAAGAGGACGGCACCGTGCGCCTGGAGACGACGATCAATCCCATCATGGCCATGGAAGAAGGGGAGACGGTGCCGGGCCGGGTAGAGATCACCTATGAGGAGATCGTCGGCGGCTGGCAGCTGACGCCGACGGTGAAGCGCGTCGTTGAGTTGTCGATCGTCACGCTGCTCATGGCGCTGGTGGCGACGACCCTCGGCTCTCTCTTCGCCATCCCGCTCAGCTTCCTGGCGGCGCGCAACATCATGGGCAACTCGCCGCTGGGCCGGGCGATCTACTACTTCTTTCGCACGACGTTCAACATCACCCGCTCCATCGAGCCGCTCATCCTGGTGCTCATCGCCGCGGCGTGGGTGGGCGCGGGTTCGTTCGCCGGCGTGCTGGCCCTGGCGCTCAACAACATCCCCAACCTGGGCAAGCTGTTCTCCGACTCGATCGAGGAGATCGATCCCGGTCCCGTCGAGGCCGTGACCGCCACCGGCGCGACGCGCATGCAATCGCTGGTCTACGCCATCGCCCCCCAGCTGGTGCCCCCGTTCCTGGCCTTCATCATCTACCAGTGGGACATCAATATCCGCATGTCGACGGTCATCGGCTTCGTCGGCGGCGGCGGCATCGGCCAGCAGTTCCGCATCTGGGTTAGCCTCAACCAATACGGCGCGGCCGGCACAGCCATCCTGGCCATCGTCATCATGGTCTGGACGATGGACTACATCAGCGCCAAGGCCCGCGAGCGGTTGGTTTAAGAAAATCTTTTAACCACGGATTTTCACGGATGAGACGGATTAGGACGGATTTCTCCTGGCAGGAGAAATCCGTTTTTTTATCCGCGGGAAACCGAGGTTAATTCTTCTCTTCTCCGCGCTTAGGGTTTGTTGTGATCGCTTGCGCCGTGGCAGCTTTGAGTTAATTTTCGAGGGTATGCTTCGCACGCTTCGCGGCCGTCTGGTCTGGTCATACGTCATCGTCATCCTCGCCGCGCTGGTCATCATCGCCGTGGCCCTGTTCGGCTTCGCCGGCGTGTCCGACGCGCGGCTGCTGCCGGCGCTGGAGCGCCTGTCAGCCATCAGCCGTACCAACCAGCGTGAGCTGTTGCAGCTGTGGGGAGCGGGCGCGGGGGGCGCGGAGCTGCAAGGGCTGCTCCATGGCACAGCCGAGCAAGCCAATGTGCGCATCCTCGTCGTCGACACCGGCGCGGAAGAGATCGTCTTCGACACGGCCGCTGCGGATAACTGGGTGGGGGATCGGCTGACGGGCGTCACCCGGCCGCAATCGCTGGTGCTGACCAACGTCGGCCTCAGCAGCATCTTCGGCACTTTCATCCACACCAACGGCTCCCGCTGGCTGGTCTTCGCCGAGCCGCACCCGGCGCTCGGTCGGGGGCTCATCTTCTACGCCCAGCCGGAGCCGACGGCCGGAGAGTTCTTCCGCGAGTACTTCCTGCGTCCGCTGCTCTATGCCGGGTCGCTGGCCTTGCTGCTGGCGGTGATCATGGCCGCCATTATCGCCGGTTCGGTGGTCCGGCCGCTGCGCACCATGGCCGCCGCGGCCGAGGCGATAGCCCGCGGCGACTACGACCAGCGCGTGCCCCAGGCCGGGCCGGATGAGGTGCAGCGCGTGGCTGGCAGCTTCAACAGCATGGCCGCCCAGGTGAAGGCGACACAGCAGGCCCAACGCGACTTCGTGGCCAACGTCTCCCATGACCTGAAGACGCCGCTGACGGCCATTACCGGGTGGAGCCAGGCGCTGCTGGACGGCGCGGCCGGCACACCCGAGGAACAGCGGCGCGCGGCCGAGACGATCAACGACGAAGCCAACCGCATGGCCCGGCTGGTCGACGGGCTGCTCGATCTGGCGCGGCTGGAGTCAGGGCAGATGCAGATGAACACGCAGCCGGTCGATCTGGGCGAGGTGATGGCCGACGTCTACCGCAGCCAGCTGCCCCAGGCGCGGGCCAAGTCGATTGACTTGGCGCTGGAGCGTGCCGCCGTGCCGCCGGTTGAGGGGGATCCTGACCGGCTGATCCAGGTGTTCACCAATTTGGCCGGCAACGCGCTGGCCTACACCCCGCCGGGCGGCAAGGTGCGGCTGGTGGCGCGCGCGGCCGATGGCTATGTCGAGGGCATCGTCACCGACACCGGGCCGGGCATCCCCGAAGAAGAACTGCCGCGCGTGTTCGAGCGCTTCTACCGGCTGGAGAAGTCGCGTACGCGCGGCAGCGAAGGCCGCAGCTCCGGCCTGGGTCTGGCCATCGTCAACGAACTCGTCGCCGCCCATGGCGGCCGGGTCAGCGTGTCGAGCCGCGTCGGATTCGGCTCGGCGTTCATCGTGCGGCTGCCGGCGCGGCCCGAGCAGTCATAGACGCAGGCCGGCCGCGCTCGCTAGTAGGCCGGGGGATCGCTGGCCGGGAAGGACTCCCAACCCGCCTCGTCGACGGGATCGCCGATTTCGATCGTCGCGCCCACCTTCTCGACTTTCACGTCGCCCATCTGCTGCGTCCCCAGCAACACCTTGCCCTTGCTCTGCCGGCCTTCCAGATAGCGGTGGGCTTCGGCGGCCTCTTCCAGCGGGAACGTCTTGTCGATGCGCACCGACAGTTTATCTTCCCTGATCCAGTTGAAGATCTCGTTGGCGCGGCGCATAAGCTCCTCGTGGGTTCGCGTGTAGTCGCCCAGCTTCGGCCGCGTCAGGAAGAGCGAGCCTTTCTGGTTCAGAATCTGCGGGTCGATCGACTCCACCGCGCCGCTCGACTGGCCGTAGAGGACGAGATAGCCGCGCGGCGCCAGACAGTTCATGCTCTTCATGAACGTGGTGCGGCCGACGGAGTCATAGACCGCCGCCAGCCCCTCGCCGTCGGTCAGCCGCTTGACCTCGGCCTCGAAATCTTGCTCGGTGTAGCGGATGATCTCGTCTGCTCCCGCCTCGCGGGCCAGCGCTTCCTTCTCCTCGGTGGAGACGGTGCCGATGACCCGCGCGCCGCGCAGCTTGGCCATCTGCACCAGCAGCAGGCCGACGCCGCCGGCCGCCGCATGGATGAGCACCGTGTCCCCCTGGCGAATGGGGTAGGTGTCATTGGCGAGGTAGTGGGCGGTCATGCCTTGCAGCATCACGGCCGTGACGGTGAACATATTGATGCCCGGCGGCACCGGCACCAGCTTCGACACCGGCACGACGGCGTACTCGGCGTAGGCCCCCGGCTGTTGCGCGTAGGCCACATTGTCGCCCACGGCGAACCCTTCCACCCCTTCGCCGAGCGCGTCCACCCGGCCGCCCGCCTCGCTGCCGGGGATGTAGGGCAAATTCATCTTGTATTGGCCACTTCGTTGGTAGGTGTCGATGAAATTGACGCCGGCCGCGCCCAGCATCACCCGCACTTCCCCCGGCCCCGGCTCGGGCAAGGGCAGCTCTTCCAGTCGCAACACGTCGGGATCGCCGTACTGATGAACCCGTATCGCTCTCATAGGGCACTCTCCTTTAGTCAACTATAAAGGTCATTATAACCGAAGGGCGCGACTTTCGTCAGAGTAGGCAGCAGCTATTTAGAATTCGGCCGATCCATACCACACCCCCGCCGCCTTGGCTACAATACCCGCATCATGAGCGAGCGACACGAACCCGACGGACGGTGCCCCGAGTGCGGCGCGGCGTGGGCCGGCGGCCTCACCTGCGCCGATCACTTCCACCAGATGCTCTATTGGGAGAACGAAGACCCGGCGCGCCTTGTCGTCCACCATCTGCTGGTGCTGTGCTACCACTTGCAGCACCCCAGCCTCTATTCGGCCGAGGGGCTGGCTCACGGGCGGGCACTGCTGGCCGACTTCGTGGCCGGCGGCCTGACGCCGCAAGAGGCGCGCCGCCGGGACCGGGAGCGCGTCGCCTCGGGCAATCGCGCCTGGCCGATGACGGCGCGGCCGGGCAACGCCGGGGCGTACGAGCGGCCGATCGTCTGGACGATGACGGCCGCCGACGTGGCGGCTGGTGGGGCGGAGCTGTACGTCGATAACGTGCGGCAGTGGGCTGTCGAGGTATACCGGGCGCTAACGAGGGATGGGGAGTATGAATCAGGAGCCGCAGGCGCAGAGCGAAGGCCGTGATCGGCCGCTGGTGGCCGTCTTTTTTCCGGCGTTATTGCTCGTAGTAGGCGCTTTAGCGTCTCTTCCGGGATGGCGCTAAAGCGCCTACTACGAGCAGGACGCAGCGTGAACGCGGCGGCTTGGCGTCAGCGTCTCGTAGCCTGTCCCGTTATCGCGTCCCAACACCCTGTGCTATAATCCTCGGGTTATGGGCAAGTTCGTAAAGGCCAACCGCAAGAAGCTGATCGGCCTCTCGCAAGTCGTGCTCAGCTTCGTGCTGCTGGCCTGGCTGCTGCGCCGCGTCGGCCTGGCCGAAGTGGTGGCGACGCTGGCCAACATCCACTGGGGCTGGTACGCGCTGGCCTTCGTGCTGTTCCAGCTCAACGTCGTCATCCGCGCCTACCGGTGGCGCGTACTGCTGCGAGCGCTCAACAACAAGCCGGGCCTCGGCTATCTGACCTACCTCTACTACATCGGCTTCTTCGCCAACAACTTCATCCCGTCCGGCTTCGGCGGCGATCTGATCAAGGTGGTCAGCCTGCGACAGAGCCACGGCCACGGGGCCGAGGCGCTCAGCTCGGTGCTGATGGAACGCATCACCGGCCTGGTCGGTTCGTCGCTCGTGGCGCTCATCGCCCTGCTGTGGAACGTCTTCGCCCACGCCATGACGCTTGACCTGCCCTGGCTGCTGTGGGCGCTGATCGTCGTGACGGCCGTCGGCATCCCGCTGGCCTTCTTCGTCGTCCGCTGGGCCAACCCGGTGGGGCTGCTCAATCGCTACTACCCGAAAGCGGCCGGGCTGCCGCTCTACCCCAAGTTCGAGAACCTGGTCAACACCATCCACCGCTACCCGCTGCGGGCGCTGGTGTCGGCTTTGCTCATCAGCCTGCCGTTCACGCTCAACCTGATCCTGGTGCAGATGACCATCGCCTGGGCGCTGGGCGTCCATCTGCCGTTTCGCATCTTCGCCCTGTTTGTGCCGGTCATCGCCATCATCAACCTGTTGCCGATCACCTTCAACGGCCTGGGGCTGCGCGAGGGTATCTATACGTTCCTGTTCGTGCCGGTGGGGCTGCCGGCGGCCACGGCCGTCTCGATGTCGCTGGCTTTTTACTTCCTGCGCTTCAGCGCCGGGCTGCTGGGTGGGCTGCTGTATACCTTCCGCAGCATCCTGAGCATCGCCCGCCCGCCGGAGACGCGCGAGGTATAGGGGCTGTGGGTGGGCCACAGACCCGCCCCTCAACACAAACTAACCATGACCCAACGAAAAGTCGCCGTCTTCGGTCTCGACGGCATCACCTTTGACCTGCTCCAGCCGTGGCTCGATGAGGGGCGGCTGCCCAATCTGGCGCGACTGCTGGCCGAGGGGGCCGGCGGCCGCCTGCGGTCCACCATCCCGCCCGTTTCCGCCTCGGCCTGGCCGTCCTTCTCCACCGGCACCAACCCCGGCCAGCACAGCCTGATCGACTTCACCTACCCGGCGCAAGACAGCTACGAGATTCGCGTCTCCAACGGTCTGACCGTCGCCGTGCCCGCCGTGTGGCAGATCGCCGGCAGCGCGGGCAAGCAGGTGGGCGTCGTCAGCCTGCCAATGACCTATCCGCCGCGGCCGATGAACGGCTTCATCCTGTGCTCCTTCCTGACCCCCAGCCCGGAGAGCGACTACACCTACCCGCCGGAGTTGAAGCAGGAGTTGCTCGACGCCTGCGGCCCGTTCCCGCTGCGCATGTCGGAGAAGGGGCGCGGCGTCGACCCGGCCGTCTTCGTGCGCGCCTGCAAGCAGCTGGAGATCGACCGCGCCCGCTCGGTGCAATACCTGATGCGCGAGAAACCGTGGGATCTGTTCATCTACGTCATGGAGACGACGGACAATCTGCAGCACGAGATCTGGCATCTGGTGGACGAGACGCACCCGATGCACGACCCGGAGACGGCCGCGCGCGTGCTGCCCGACATCCTCGACTACTACGAGACCGTCGACCGGCTGCTGGGGGAAATGCTGGCTCTGGTGCCCGACGAGGCGCTGACCATCGTCCTGTCCGACCACGGCTTCGGCCCGTTCCACAAATTCTTCCACATCAACAACTGGCTGGCCGAGAACGGCTGGCTGGTGTTCAAGCGCGGCCCGCTCAGCCAATTAAAGCGGGCCGCTTTCCGCCTGGGCGTGACGCCCATCAACGCCCTGAAGTGGTTGACCGCGCTGGGCCTCAGCGGCATGCGCGGGAATGTGAAGCGCGGCCGGGGCGGCAAGACGCTGCGCCGCTTCTTCCTGTCGTTCAACGACGTGGACTGGGCGCGCACGAAGGCCTTCTCGGTGGGTAATTTCGGCCAGGTGTATCTGAACGTGCGGGGCAAACGGCCGCAGGGGGTGGTTGACCCGGCCGACTACGAACGGCTGCGCGATGAGATCATCGCCAAAGCCAAAGAACTGCGCGACCCCGAGGACGGCAGCCAGGTCGTGCCCGTCGTCTACCGGCGCGAAGAGGTGTTCCACGGCATCAGCGCCGAGCGGC
>CAYNOL010000027.1:20904-27755 GCA_964398825.1 uncultured Ardenticatenaceae bacterium | reverse complement strand
GTGGCCGCGGCCATCACGGTGTTCCAGGTCCGCGTCAGGTGCAGCATGGGGATGATGTTGCGCACGCCGTTGTCGAGCCCCATGACCGGGATGGCCGGCGCGCCTTCGAGCATCAGCTCGGCCGTCGGCACCTTGCGCGTGCCCAGCTTGTCCTTCAGCCGGTTGACGGTGATGTGGTCGAGCAGGCCGTTTTCGTCGCGCAGCTCCACATAGAAAAGCGCCAGCCCCTTGCCGCCGGGGCCGTTGCCGTCCGGCCGCCCCAGCGTCAACGCCATTTGCGAGGTCGTGGCGCTGGTGAACCATTTGCGGCCGTAGAGCCGCCAATTCTCCGCCCGGTCGAGCGCGGCGACGGTCTCCGACAGGCCGACGTCGGAGCCGCCGGTGGCTTCGGTCATCCATTGGCCGCTCGTCCAGAAGGTGGCCGGGTCGCGGCTGGTCAGGCGGGGCACGGCCCGGTCGATCAGCTCCCGGTTGCCGCTCAGCAGCAGCGTGCGGGCCGCGCCGTCGGTCATCGCCAGCGGGCAGGTGTAGACGTCGGTCGACGGGTGGAAGAGGTAGGCCATGGCGAACTGGTACGGGCGGGCGAAGCGGCCGTACTGCCGCTCGTAGGCCGCGCCGACGACGCCGAACTCGGCCGCCAGCCGCTCGGCCCGCTGCCAGACGGCCGTCACCTCAATGCGGTCGATGCGCTCTCCCCACGGATCCCACTGGGTCAGCACCGGCTCGTTGAGGCGGTCGGCCAGTTGCAGCGCGTACAGCTCGCCTCCGGCCAGCTCGCCCATCTCGCGCAGCGACGGCTCCATTTCGGCCAGCATGCCGGCCGGCAGCGTCCGCCGCAGATAGGAACGCAACACGCGGTCGGTGTCATATTGATTGCCCAATTGCGGGCCCGGTTGGCTAAAAGGCTTGAACTTCATCTGTCCCCCTGGCGGGCGCGGCGGCTAACCCACGCCCGAATAAATACGGCGCTACACCAGCGCGTTGATCTCCTCTTCGGTCAATCCGGCCTCGCGCAACACCTCGGCCGTGTGGGCGCCCAGCAGCGCGCCGGTGTGGCGATACTCGGCCGCGCCGCCGGAGAAACGCCACGGGTTGGCCGCCTGCCGCTGCGTGCCGCCGCCCGGCTTGGGCACGTCGACGATCAGCTCGCGCGCGGCCACATGCGGGTGGGCCAGCATCTCCGGCACGGTCAGCACCGGCTCCACGCAGACGTCGAGCGGGGCGAACACGGCCGCCCAATGCTCCAGCGGGTGAGCGGCGATGACGTCGCGCACGGCCGCCTTGACCCGCGCCTGCTCGGCCGCGTCCACGCTGAGCCCCGGCGCGACGAGGTCGGCCCGGCCGATGGCAGCGCAAAACCCTTCCCAGAACTTCGGCTCCAGGCTGCCGACGGACAGCCAGCGGTCGTCGGCCGTCCGGTACAAGTCGTAGACCCGGCCGCCGTTGAGCGCCATGGCTTCCGGCTGCGGCTCCTCGCCGCCCACGAGATAGTGGCTGAGCAGATGGGCTTGCCAGGCGACCATCAGATCGAACATGCTGACGTCGACGAACTGGCCGCGCCCCGTGGCCCCGCGCTGGACGACGGCCGCCAGCAGGCCCACCAGCGCCCCCATCGCCCCACCGCCCACGTCGGCCACCTGGATGCCCAGCGGCGGCGGCCCGGCGCCGCGGCGGCCGCTGTAGCTGAGCGCGCCGGACAGGGCCAGGTAGTTGTTGTCGTGGCCGGCGCGGTCGCGCAGCGGGCCTGTCTGGCCATAGCCGGTCAGCGCGCAGTAGATGAGCGCCGGATTGAGCCCCCGCAGCGCCTCGTAGCCGATGCCCAGCCGCTCCATGACTCCCGGCCGGAACTGTTCGATGACGATGTCATAGCCGCTGTCGGTGATGAGCCGCCGGACGGCCGCCGCCGCCTCGGGCCGCTTCAGGTCGAGGGCCAGCGAGCGCTTGTTGCGGTTCAGCACGCCGTGCCAGGCGGACGCGTCCCCGTCATAGGGCGGCAGAAAGCGCACCATATCCGGCCGGGTGGGCGACTCGACGCGTACGACATCCGCGCCCAGATCGGCCAGCGCCATTGTGGCGAATGGGCCGGGCAGAAGGGCGGTGAAATCGAGTACCTTTAACGAAGCCAAGGGGCCGGGCATGTAGACCTCAGGAGAATATCTTTAACACGGATTTGCGCGGATTTTGACGGATTTATCAAGATCGAGCCGTCTCATCCGTTCAAATCCGTAGCTAATGCTTCAAAACCGCGCTCCCCACTATGCCGTATAGAGTAGCGCAAGCGGCCGTTTGGGGCACGTGTTAGAAGCGTAGTGATGTCGTTCGTCGGGCGCACGCTGACGGCTGTCGCCTGTCGTGTACAATAGGGCACTGATGGGAGCGATCGATCCACGTCTGAAATTACATCAACGCACCATCCGGCCGGCCGTCGGCCCGTTACTTGCGGGCGCGTGTTCGTTCGTCGTCGGCCCGGCTGTGTCGCGGCTGCTCTACGAGGGGTTGTTCCCGCAATGGGGATGGGTGGGGCAGATGGGGGTGGCCGTCGCCTTGGGGCTGGTGGCCGCCGTCGCCGGGGCGTTCGTCGCTCGCCGCTGGGGGCTGCGCCCGGCGCTGTTCATCCCGTGGCTGCTCAATTGGGCCTGGCTGCTCGATCCGGTCGTCGATCCGGCGCGCGGGCGCTTCCTGTTCGGCGCGGGGGTCTGGGCGGCGGCCGCGCTGCTGGCCTGGGCGCGGCTGGGCGAGCGGGATGAGCGCTGGAAATGGCTCGGGCCGTTGTTCGTGGCCGGGGGGCTGCTGCCGGTCTACCTGCTGACGATGTCCCACGCCGTGGGCGCGGCCGATACCTTCGAGTTCCAGGTCGTCGCCCCGCAACTGGGCATCGCCCACCCCACCGGCTATCCGCTCTACCTGCTGCTGGGCAAGCTGGCTTCGTTGCTGCCGGTGGGCACGGTGGCCTGGCGGCTCAACTTCGCCTCGGCCGTCTACGCCGTTCTGGCCGCGGCCGTCGTCTTCCGGCTGGCGCTGCGGCTGACCCGCCACCCGCTGCCGGCGCTGGCCGGGGCGGTAGCACTGGGGCTTGTACCCATCTACTGGGGGCAGGCGATCATCGCCGAGGTCTACACCCTGCACGCGCTCATCGTGGCTTCGGCACTGTGGCTGATGACCCGGCTTGTGGCGGGCGGCGACAGGCCACAACCCACAGCCGACAACCGCCGCCCGTCGGCCGCCGAGCGCAAGGTCATGGTGGCGTTGGCCTTCGTGCTCGGGTTGGGGCTGGCCAACCATCTGACGACGGTATTTCTGCTGCCACCGGCGGCGCTGGCGATCGCTTTTGTGCTGTGGCCGACGCTGACCCGGCGCGGACGGACGGCCGGCGGCCGCGTCGTGCGGCGGCGCTCGCTGTTGCCGCTGCTGCTGCAACTGGCGCTGGCCTTCGCCGCGCCGCTGCTGCTCTACGCCTACCTGCCGCTGCGCTGGGCGGCCATCAACCACGAACCGATGGGGGTGGGCCGCTTCGTCGACTGGGTCGTCGCTGGGCGGTTCCAGGGGGCGCTGCAGTGGGGGGCGTGGCTGCGCGATCCGGCGCGACGGGAGATCGTCGGCCGACTGCTGCTCGACGCGTGGGGGTGGCCACACCTGGCGCTGGCCGTCGCCGGGCTGGTGTGGCTGCTACGGCGCCATTGGCGGGTGGCGGCCGTGCTGCTATTGGCCGGCGCGGGCTTCACCTTCTACGCGCTCAACTACTACGTCCCCGACCTGGCTGTCTTCCTCATCCCCACCCACGTGGTCGTCGGCGTCTGCGCCGCCGCGGGCGTGGGCATCCCGTTCGCCGAGGGGTGGACGGCGCGCCGATACCCGACAGCGTGGAGCAGCCTGCTCTTTGTCGTCGCGCTGCTGCCGGCCCTGCTCCCGGCCGGGGGGCGCTGGGCGGCCATGGACCAATCGGGCCGCGATGGGGGCGAGACGTGGGCGCGGGGCGTGCTGGCCATGCCCCTGGCGCGCGGCGCGGCCGTGCTGGCCGACAGCGAGAAGATCGCCCCGCTCTACTACGTGCAGCAGATGGAGCGCCTGCGACCCGATCTGGAGATCATGGTCTTGCCCGACGAGGCCGCTTACCGGGCCGAACTCGACGCGCGGCTGGCCGCCGGGCAGCCGGTCTATCTGGCGCGCTATCTGCCGGGGCTGGAAGGGGTCTACCACCTGCGCTCGGCCGGGCCATTGGTGGCGGTCAGCCGCGAGCCACTGGACGCCGCGCCGGACGGCATGACGCCCAGCGAGCTCGTCGCCGGGCCGCTGCGGCTGCTGGGATACACGGCCGATGCCGTCTCCCCGTTCGACCCGGCCGCGGCGTCGCTGACGCTCTACTGGACGCTGGATCGACCGCTGGCCGACGGCGAGCTCCCCCCGGCGCTCTATTTGCGCTGGGCCGGCGACGGCGCGGCCGTGGGGCGGCCGCCGGTCAGCGGGCTGCTGCCGGCCAGCGACACCTACCCCGTCAACGCCTGGCGACCGGGAGAGATCGTCGTCGACCACCACCTGCTGCCGCTGCCCGACGTGGCCTGCCCGGCGGCGTGCCCGCTGGATGTCGAGGTGGCCGTCGCCCCCCGCTTCGCGCCACCCGAGAGTCTCGAGTGGCAGCGGGTGACGACGCTGTCCGTCGCGCCGCGGCCGGGGCCGGTGGGCTCGCCGCGCCGCGCCTTCTTCGGTGGCTTCGCCCTCGACGGGCTGGACGTGCCGTCTACCATTCGGCCGGGCACCCCGCTGCCGGTGCGCTACAGCGGCTACGCCGACGGCGCGGGGCCGGAATTCCTGTTCGTGCCCACCCACGCCACCAGCAGCTTCGTCTTCCCGTCAACCCGCCCGGCCGAACGGCGCGTTGCGGCGAGCGCGTCCGTCGCCCGCGCCGTCGAAATGGACGCGGCGACGGAGACCGGCCCCCATGTGCTGATCGCCCTGGCGACCGGAGAGAGCGGCGCGGTGTGCGGCTGGCCGGCGCGGCCGTCGACGGGCTGCGTGCTGGCCCGCGTCGAGGTCAGCGGCGCGCCGTTGCCCCAGGGCGCGGCCAACTTCGACGACCAGCTGGCGCTGCTCGACATCACCGTGGACGAAAGCGCGTTCGTCCCCGGCGGGCTGCTGCCCCTCACGCTGACGTGGCAGGGGCTGGCGCCAATGAGTGAGGATTACACCGTCTTCGTGCAGGTGCTCGACGCGGCCGACCGCATCGTCGGGCAGGTGGACGCCTGGCCGGTTCAGGGGACGCGGCCGACGAGCAGTTGGCGGCCGGGGGAAGCCGTCGTCGATCCCCACCTCGTCCAACTCAGCGCCGACATGCCGCCGGGCGAGTACCGCCTCATCACCGGGCTGTACCTGCTGGCGACAGGGCGGCGGCTGCCGGTGGTGGACGAGGCGGGCAGCCCGACGGCTGACCGCGTCGAACTGCTCCTGCGGCTCGACTAGGCCGCCCAAAACCTTCGCCGCCCGGCGGGGTTATAGATCCGTATGGACACCCGATCATCAAACGCGCGCCCGGCCCATGAGCGGCGCGTGGTCATCACCGGCCTGGGCACGCTCAACCCGCTGGGCCAGGACGTGGCCGCCACCTGGGACGCGATTCGCGCCGGCCGCTCCGGCGTCGGCCCCATCACCCTGTTCGACGCCTCAGCCTACGACACCCGCATCGCCGGCGAGGTGAAGGGGTTCGACCCCATAGCCCGCTTCGGCCGCAAGGAAGCGCGGCGCATGGCCCGCATGAATCAGCTGGTCATGGCCGCGGCCGAGGACGCGCTGGCCGACGCGAGCCTGAAGGACACCCCCGTCGCCCGCGACCGCACCGGCGTCATCGTCGGCAGCGGCATGGGGGCGCTCGACCCCATTCAGGACGCGGCCGACACGATCCGCGAGCGCGGGCCGGGGCGTGTCAGCCCGTTCTTCGTGCCGATGATGCTGGCCGACACACCGGCGGCGATCATCTCCATCGCCCACGGTTTCACCGGCCCCAATCTGGCCGTCTACACCGCCTGCGCCACCGGCAACAACGCGCTGGGCGAGGCGGCGGCGATGATCCGGCGCGGGGCGGCCGACATCATGCTCGCCGGCGGCACCGAGGCGTGCATCCTGCCGCTGGCCCTGTCCGGCTTCGGCGTCATGGGGGCCATCAGCACCCGCAACGACGAACCGGAGCGCGCTTCGCGGCCGTTCGACGCCGGGCGCGACGGCTTCATCGTCAGCGAGGGGGCGGCCGTGCTGGTGCTGGAGGCGCGCGACCACGCCCTGGCGCGCGGCGCGACGGTCTACGGCGAGTTCCTCGGCTACGGCACGAGCGCCGACGCCTACCATATCACCATGCCCGGCGAGGACGGCGCGGGGGCGGCGGCCTCGATGCGCGCCGCGCTCGACGACGCGGGCCTGACGACGGCCGACGTCGACTACATCAACGCCCACGGCACCTCGACGCCGCTCAACGACCGGGCCGAGACGGCGGCCATCAAATCGCTGTTCGGCCGGCGGGCCTGCGAGATGCCCGTCAGCTCCACCAAGTCGATGACCGGCCATCTGCTGGGCGCGGCCGGGGCGCTTGAGGCGATCCTCTGCCTGTGCGCCCTGCGCGACGGCCTCATCCCGGCCACGATCAACCTGGAGCAGCCCGACCCCGCCTGCGACCTCGACTACGTGCCCCACACGCCCCGCGCGGCCGACCTGCGCGTGGTGATGTCCAACGCCTTCGGCCTCGGCGGCCACAACGCGACAATCATTTTGGGGAAATGATTTAGCCACGGATTTTCGCGGATTTTTACGGATTGGGCAGATTGTGTAGGGGCCAGGCAACCGGGAATGGCGTTACTGGAAGCGTATGG
>CAYNOL010000027.1:9539-20804 GCA_964398825.1 uncultured Ardenticatenaceae bacterium | reverse complement strand
AGGCAACGGCGAGACGAAGCTCATTGCTCCAGCCAATTCCTATCGCCGTTGCCTGGCCCCTACCCAAACCCATTCGTAATTCGTAATTTCCCCCACTCAGATATTGGAGTAGAATGTGGCAACTCACAGGGGGTTATTTTCATGAGACTCGGAAAAGATTTCATCAACAAACCCATTTACTCGATTGACCAGGGCAAGCTGCTGGGCAAAGTGCAGGATTTGTACCTGGACACGACCTTCGACGTGGTGTTGGGGCTGTTCATCGGCTCGCAGGGGCTGGTGCGGCGCAAGGCGGAGCTCATCCGCGCCGGCGACGTGGTGGTGTTCGGCACGGACGCCATTCTGGTTCGCGGCGGCGATGTCGTCACCGATGACAGCGTCCTGCAGGCGGCCAAGGGGTGGGCGCGGCGCGACAAGCTGATCGGCCGCGAGGCCGACACGCCCGGCGGCACCCGTCTGGGCGTGATCGGCGACGTGATCATCGATGCCAACGCCCGCGTCACCGGCTTCGCCCTCTCCCGCGCCTACGTCGAGGGGCCGCTGTCGGAGAAGCGGGTCATCAGCCGCAGCGTGGTCATCGACACGGGACAGGAAGACGGCCGCATGACCGTCGATCTGGCCAAGCTGGAAGCGTCGCTCATCGACGCCGTGGCCGTGCCGCTGGCCGTTGAGAGCGTCGATGACATCCCGATCGCGATTGAGCCGGAAGAGGGGATTGCAGATTTGCCGCCTGCGGATGAAGCGTAGAGAACGTGCAAGGTAATATGAAGAGGCGCGGGGAATCGATTTTTTCCTCGCGCCTCTTTATCTTCTGTGCATGGCGCTGCGGGTTGAAACCCACGGAAGAACGCCCCAACAGAGTGTTACACTCAATACGTCACATTCACCGTCGTCCCCACCGGCGCCCATTCGAACAGCCACTGCGCGTCGGGCGTGCTGACATTGACGCAGCCGTGGCTCATCGGCGTGCCGAAGTTGCTGTGCCAGTAGGTGCCGTGGATGGCGTAATCCTCGAAGAAGTACATCACGTAGGGCACGTCGGGCAGGTAGTAATCGTACCCCAGCAGATAGCCGTTCATCGTCTGGCTCTCGTACTTGATGTAGGTGCGGTACTGTCCCGTCACCGTCGGCCATTGGGGCAGCCCGCTGGAGACGAGCGTCTGGAACACCGGCGCGTCCCCTTCGAAAGCCACCAGCGTCTGGGAACTCAGATTGACGTGGATCCACCGCTCCCCCTCAGCCACGCCCGGCGGCCGGCTGACCGTCTCGCCCGACGAGAGGGCGACGGGTTCCGGCGTGGCCGTCGGCTCGGGCGTTGGGCTGGGGGTCATCGTGGGGGCCAGGGTGGGCGTCGGCTCCGTCGTCGGCGTCCAGGTGGGCAGCGGCCCCTCGGCCGACAGCGCGTCCTTGGTGGGGAAGACGGGCGGGCTGGTGGGCGAGGGGACGAGGATCTCGAACGGCGCTTCCGTCGGCCCGGCGGCTTGCGGCTGGGGGGCGCCGACCGCCATGGTCGCCGCCGGTGGCGCCTCGGTGGGCACGCCCCCGGCCAACGCCGCCACCCGTCCGGCGACATCGTCAAGAATGGCCCGGCCGCCGGGATGCAGGGCGAAGGCAGAGCCGACGACGAGCAGCAGCAAGGCCACGACGGCCACGCCAACCCACGCCGGCCGTCCGGCCCGAGCCATATCGCGCGGCAGCCGTCGCGCAGCCACCCCGGCCACCGGGGTCGTGCGGCTATCGGCATCCAGCCGGCGGGCTTGGGCCAGCAAGGAGCGGCGCTCGCGGGCAGAGTCGGCCACACCGGCCAACAGCAACCACGGCCGGGGGTCATGGGGGGCTTGGCGGGCAGCCTCTTTCAGCAGCGGCCGCGCCTCGTCCATGCGCTCGGCTTCAATGGCCTTTCGCGCCTCGGCGATCAATCGGTCGACGGATAGAGTTGGAGTTGTCATGTGCCACCCACTTATGGCGCCGCGAGCCCTGGCGGGGGCGGTCGGCGCCGGTTCTACTTAGCCGCCGTCCCCCGGCATAACAGCGGCCGGCGGCGCGTAGGATACGCCGCCACGGACCTGATCGATGTAACACCATATGCCATCGGTGATGCCTCCCGCCACACGGTCAGGCTGCTGGGTCAGCAGCTGGCGGTCGAGATTCATGAAACCGATCTCGATGATGATGGCCGGTACGCCGGCGGAGATGCGGCGAAAGGCTTGGTAGTCGGCCATGTCGGGGGTTATGGTGTTGGCATGATACCCCAGTTGGGTCGCCTGCCGGTAGGCGTGCTCCACACAAATGGACAGCGCCGATGAGTCGGTGTAGCCTGAGCCGGAGATCTTGAAGCCCGTTGCCTGGTCGTTGAAGTAGTCACAAGAGTCGGCATGGATGGAGACCAGCGCTGTGGCCACGTAGCCGTCGAGGCGCGGGTCGAACTCGGTCAGCAGGTCGGCGGCGATGCCGCGCGTCTGCAGCGCGGAGACGACGCGCACGGCGACGTTTTCGTTCACTTCGGCCTCGGTCAGTCCGTCTTCGCACACCGCCCCCGCGTCGTTGCCCTTGTGGCCGGAGATGATGCCGATGCGAATGGGGCCGGGGCTTTGCGCCAGCCGCTGCAGAATCGGGCGCGGCGGCACGGGCTTGGCGAAGGGGGCGGAGAAAGCACGGGACGGGCTGCCGGCGGCCACCACCTCGGCCACGCCGCTGGCCGGGGTGAAGTAGACGTAGGCGCCGATCATCGCCGCGACGCAGATGGCCAGAAAGGCGAGCAGCGACAGATTGCGGCGGATGAACCGCATGAGTGGGCTCTGGCCCCGGTCGTTCTCGTCGTAAGCCGCTCGCATTATGTCGATATTCTACACGATACCGGCCGCCAATTACAACCGCCACCATTGTAGCAGTAATACAATATACATTCGACGGAGCGGAAGGGTAATATTTTACGTGAAAACCGGCTACTCATCACCGCCCGATGGGGCGGCGGGGATGAAGGTCTGGAAGGTGAGCGGCGAGTAGACGAGCGTGCCGTCGGTGAAGCTCTCGCCGACACGGCCGCCGATGGCGTAGATGCGCGTCTCCACGTGCGCTACGCCCGGCGCGTCCCAGCCGGTGACGCCGGGGGGGTTATTGAGCACAGTCCACGTCTGGGCGTTGGGGTCGAACACCTCGCCGTGGTCGGTCGCGCCGGGCTGCGTGCCGCCGATGACGTAGAGCTTGTTCAGCAGCACCGTGGCTCCCGCGGCGGCGCGCGGCAACAGCATAGGCGGGCAGTCGGCCCACTCATCGGCCGCCGGGCTGTAGACCGCGCATTCGTCCAGCGCCGCCGCGCCGTCGCTCCGGCCACCGACGACGTAGAGCAGGCCGGTCAGCGCGCCGCCCGCGGTATCGTAGCGTGGGCGCGGCAGCGGGGCGACGGGCCGCCAGCTGTCGGCCGCCGGATCGTAGACGTAGGCCGTGTCCGTGGGTTGGCCGCCGGCGTCGCGCCCACCGAAGACGTAGAGGTAGCCGCCGTCGGCCATGGCCAGCGCCCCCGACAGCGGCCGGGGCAGCGGGGCCACGCGCCGCCATGCGTTTTGCGATGGGCTGAACGCTTCGACGATAGCCGTAGGTTGGCCGTCGGCCAGCAACCCGCCGGGGACGTAGATCTCGCCGAACAGCTCAGCGGCGGTGACGTGGGAGACGGCCGTCGGCTTCGACGCCCCACGCCGCCATGTCCGCTCGCGCGTGTCGAACACCTGCACGTCGTCGGAGACGCCGTCGGGGGATTCGCCGCCGAGCAGATAAATCTCCAGCCCCACGGCTGTGGCCGCCCGCCCGGCGCGCGCGTCGGGCAGAGGCCGGGTGCTGAGCCACTTCGATTCGCCCAGGCTTTGCTCGGGATAGAGCTCCGTCTCGGTCGCCTGCAGTTCGCCGTTGCGCCACTGGATGAACAGGAAGGCGCCGACGACGAGCGCGAAGAGGAGCAGCAGCCCCACGCTGAGCAGGCGCCAGCGGTGGGAGACGGCGGTTGGGGCTTCGGCCGTGGTCGTTGGCTCCTCGGCCGGCTCGGGGCGCGGGGGCATGGCGATCGGCAGCCCGTCTTCGCCACTGTTCTCCAGCCGCCGCGCGTCGGTCTCCCAATCGCCGTCTTCCTCTTCGGGCATTCTCAACACACCCTGTTGCAGGGCGACGGTCGTGGCCTCGGTGCGCGTCGAGACGTCGAGCTTGGCATAGATGTTGCGCAGATGGGTCTTGACTGTATAGGGGCTGATCGACAGCCCATCGGCGATCGCCTTATTCGATTCCCCCGCGGCCAGACGGCGCAGCACGTCCAACTCGCGGTCGCTCAGGGGTTCTCCCCGTTCCGCCATCGCTACTTTAGTCTCCCGGTTCCACAGGCTCCGGCGGAACCGTGTCGGTGATGGGCGCGGTGCCGGTAATTGGCACCGTGCCGGTGATGGGAATCGGCGTGGCCATGGCGCAATTCTCGCGCGCGTTGTTGAGCTTGCCTTCCAAATTCTCGCTCGGCCGCCGGTTCCACGCTTCCTGATAAATGGACGCGGCCGGGCACCAATCCATCAGGTAGGCCAGCTGATCGCCGTACCCCACCAGCGCGTTGTCCAATTGCCGACAGGAATCCTTGAAGAACGGCGCGGCGGCGCACAGATCACGCCAGTAGTCGCCGGCGATGCCCCAGTTGACGCCGGAGTAGGCCACCGCCTGGAAATAGAGATCGGCCCAGACGCGATAATCCTTCGCTTCCTGGGGCAGATTGCCCAGCCGCTCAGCCTGGGAGAAGTAGTTGAGCCCCAGTTCGATATTGTCGGTGTTGACGTACTTCAGTCCCAGCGCCAGGTAGGTGTCATAGAGCAGCCGGTCCGTCTCGCCACGCTCGTAATTGGGGTGCTGGTGGCGAAAGTTCGTCAGGGCCGACAGCGCCTCTTCCCACTGCTCGGCGGTCACCATGCGCCGGATAGCCTGCAATTCGGGCAGGGCTTCGATCTGTGGGCCCGGTGTCGGCTGCGCGGCGGCTTCAACCGGCTCGAGCGTCGGCTCGGCCGTTGGCGCGCTCTCGGCGGCCTCGATCTCGGCCAGCAGCGCCGTCGCCGCCGTGTGGCCCGGCTCCTGGCTCAGCACCCACTCCAGCCGCGTGCGGGCCAGGTTGTCGCTGCCGGCCGTCAGGTCCTGCCGCGCCAGCTCGATCTGGCGGTTGATCTGCTCGGCACGCGAAGTACTGGCCTGTTGGCGAGCCTGTGTGCGGCCGCTCTCATAGGCCACATAGGCCACGATCAAGTACGTCGCCACGACAATCGAGAAGATGACCAGCGCCAACCCCAGCAGGCGCACGCCGAGACGCGGCCGTCGGCCGTCGGCCGTCGCCAGTTCGATATTGTCGCGCGATGATTTCGCTTTGCTCATAAATTCATGGTCAGCCTGCATCCGGGGCGGCATGGTCTGTTGGCTGCGCGCCCGTGGATGCCAGCATATTCCGGTATACGTCCACCGTTTCGGCGGCGATTTGCGCCTGAGTGAATCGCTCCAATACCCGTTGACGGCCGCGCCGGCCCAAGTCGAGGCGCAGCGCGTCGTCTTGCATCAATTGTAACAGCCCATTCCGAAGCGCGTCTATATCCTCTTCGGGAACAATAAGGCCCGCGTCGCCGATGACGTGGGGGATCTCGCCCGAACGGGTGCCGATGACCGGCACTTCGCAGGCCATCGCCTCGACCAGCACGCGGCCGAACTGCTCCTTCCAGTTGGGCATCGTCCGCGAGGTCAGCGCCAGCACGTCGAGATTGCGCAGATAGCCGACCACCTGGTCGGACGGGATGGCGCCGTCGAAGTGGACGCGCCCGGCGATGCCCAGCTCGTCGGCCAGTTGGCGCAACTGCGGCAGCGCCGGCCCCTCGCCGGCCACGTGGAGCCGCCACACGCCGGGCAGCCCGGCCGCGGCCCGCAGCAGCAGATCGACCCCCTTCTCCGGCAGCAGCCGCCGGTTGGCCGAGCCGATGATGAACGCCCGGCCGGGGTCGCGCGGCGGCGGCGGGGAGAAGAGCGCCGGGTCCACGCCGAACTGCGGGATGACGCGATGCGGCCCGCGATACCCCTTGCCCCGCCACACGGTCACCGCTTCCTGATTGCCCATGAGGGCGAAGTCGACGCCGTCGAGCACCTGCCGCTCCATCCAGCGAAACGGCGGCGGATAGCGGCGGGCCAGGTTCTGCCAACTGAAGAACAGCGTCCTGGCCCCCACCTTCCGCGACTGGCGCATGGCCAGCCACGTCGCCAGGTTGTACGGCTCCTCGTCGATGTGGACGACGTCGGGCCGGAAGCGGGCCAGGTGGCGCGGCAGATCGGGGAAGTAGTAGGTATGGTAGTTGCCGTTGAAGCGTATCGGGTCAACCAGCAGTTCGTACCCCTCGGTGAAGCGGCGCTCCAGCGCGATACGGCCGCTGGGGTCGTCCCAACTGGGCGGCACGATGGCCAGCAGCTCCACATCCGGCTCGCGGGCGATGGCTTCCAGCTTGGTCTGATAGCTGCCCACTAGCAGGGCTTTGGAGAGCATGAGAATACGCATCTGTTTGGCTGCGTGCGAGCGAAAAGGGCGGACGGATCGGGACAGCGAGCCATTTGCGCCCCGCTGCCGGCGGCCCGATCACGTGTCACCACCGTTTGTCTTGACTTGACGGACGCCGGATAAACCGTATAGAACGTGCCTCTACTCTTTGACGCAGTGGGTTATTTTGCTATACTGCCCCTGCTTTGGCAACCTTGCGAAAGTCACTCGCGGAACTCGTCGGCGGCCCATCCTCGCGCGGATGGGCTTTGTTGCTTGTGGCCCTCCTCCTGGCCGCTGTCTTCCGCCTATACCATCTCGGCGAGTGGCCGCCCGGCCCCTATCGCGACGAAGCGTACAACGGGCTGGACGCGCTGGGCGTGTTGCGTGGGGGCCACGCGATCTTCTTCCCGGCCAACAACGGCCGCGAGCCCTTCTACATCTACCTCGTTGCCCTGTCGGTAGCCCTGTTCGGCCCCACCCTCTTCGCGCTGCGCCTGCCGTCGGCCGTCGTGGGGGCGCTGGCCACGGCGCCTGTCTACCTGCTCGGCCGCGACTGGTTCGGCCGCGCTGCCGGGGTCATCGCCGCCTTCCTGTGGGCCACGACGTTTTGGACGGCCCACCTCGGCCGCATCGGCCTGCGGGCCGGGCTGCTGGCCCCGCTGCTGGCGCTGGCCTTCTGGCTGGGCACGCGCGCCTATCGGGAGCGACGGGCGGGGCTGTGGCTGGCTGCCGGCGTCGTCTACGGCCTCAGCTTCTACACCTACCTGGCCGTCCGCTTCACGCCGGGAATACTGGCGCTCTTCGCCGCTTATCTGGTCCTCACCGGGCGGCGCGAGCGGCTGTGGGACGGCGGCCGGGCGCTGTGGTTTGCCGCCGGCGCGGTCGTGGCCGTCGCCCCGCTGGCGCTGACGCTGGCGGCCGACCCCACGCTCATCTTCGGCCGCGCCGGGCAAGTCTCCATCCTCAGCCCTGAGATCAGCGGCGGCGATCCGCTGGGGGCATTGCTGGGCAACACCGGCCGCGCGCTGGGCATGTACCTATGGCGCAGCGACGACATCCTGCGTCACAACGCCTGGCGGGATTTCGCCTCGGCCGCGCCGGTCGGGCAGCCCGTCTTCGATTGGCTCATAGCGCTGCCCTTCCTGGCCGGCGTCGCCTGGTGCCTGCGCCACTGGCGGCGGCCGGCGGCGGCCCTGCTGCTGCTGTGGCAACTGGTGATGCTCGGCCCAACCATTCTGGCCGAGGACGCGCCCCACTTCCTGCGCGCCGCCGGCGTCTTGCCCGGAGCTGTCTTCTTCCCGGCCATCGGGCTGGCCTTGTTGTGGAACTGGCCGGGGGCGCCACTCGGCATCCGGCGCGCGGCCGTCGTGCTGTTGCTGGCCGGCAGCGCCATGCTGACCGCCCGCGACTACGCCGTCTATGCCCAACAGCCGGACGTAGCCTACCTGTGGGAATCGGCTGCCGCCGCGCTGGCCCACTCGGCGGCCGAGGACGCGCGCGGGGGGACCGATGTCTTCCTCGACGCGCGCTTCCCCGACGGGTGGCCGTCGGTTCGCTTTCTGCTGAGCGATGTGCCGGCGCGGGCCTTCACGCCGGAGGGCGGCCTGCCGCCGCTGGGCGACGCGACGGCGGTCTACGCCTGGCCCCACGCCTCGCTCGACTACCTGCCGGCGGCCGTCGTCCCCCCGGCGCGGGTGGCCGTCTCCCCCGGCCCCCCGGCCCGCGGCGATCTGGAACCGGAACCGTACGCGCTCTACACGCGCTACGCCATCACCGCCATCCCCGACCCGGCCGGGCATGAGCCGGCGGCCGACTTCGACGGCCGGTTCCGCCTGCACAGCGCGACGGCCACCCTCGCCGCGCCGGACGTGCTCGACGTGGCGCTGGAGTGGGAAGCGAGCGCGGCCCACGACGGCCGTCTGCCGACGCTGTTTGTCCACGTCATCGGCCCGGAAGGGATGTTGGCCCAGCACGACGGCCCGCCGGCGGGCGGCCTGTGGCCCGCCAGCGGCTGGCGGCCGGGGGTGCTGGTGGCCGAAGCCCACACCCTGCGGCTGCCGCGCCCATATGAGACGGCAAGCGATCACATTCAAATTGGGCTATATTGGGGGGACACAGCCGAGCGCCTGCCGGTGCTCGGGGCCGGCGGTTCGGCCGTCGATGACAAGCTGGTCATCCTGCCCGAGCCGTAGCGGCAAGGAGCGTATTGGTATGTCAACCTACAGGCGGCTACTCTGGCTCGTGGTTGCCGGAATGCTCCTGAGTGCGGCGGCCTCGCCGCCGCGACAGGAGACAACGCCGACCGCGACAATCGAGCTCCCTACCGAGTCCCCCACAGTGGGGGCGACGTCGACGCCCACCCCGACGCCGAGCGTCACCCCGACCCTCGGCCCGGTGACGACCGAGGGCGCGCCGGCCATCCCGTTCGTGGCTACTTGGATCTCTCCCACACCGGACGAGACGGGGGCGATCATCGTCATCGTCCAGCCCAACGACTCGATGTGGGCCATCGCTGCCCGCGCGGGCATCACCCTGCCCGAGCTGCTGGCGCTCAACAACCTGACAGAACAATCGATCATCAGCCCCGGCGACCCGCTCATCGTCGGCTATGTGACGCCGGAGCCGACGGCCGAGCCGACCCAGCCGCTGCCCACGCTGCCGCCCCCCACCCCTCGCCCCACCGACGCGCCGCTCGTGGCCGCCGTCTGCCTCAGCGCGTTCGACGACCTGAACCGCAACGGCACCCACGACCCGGGCGAGCCGCTGCGGGCCGGGGTGGCCTTCACCGTCTACAACAGCGAGGCCGTCGTCGCCAACTACGTCACCGACGGCCGCTCCGAGCCGCGCTGCATGGGCGGGCTGGCCCCCGGCGAGTACCGCGTCACCCGTTCGGTGACGGCCAACGAGACGCTGACGACGCCGGGCGATTGGGCGCTGAATCTGACGGCCGGCAGTGAGCTGCGCCAGGCTTTCGGCAGCGCCAGCGGCCCGCCGCCCACCACGGCCGCCCCCCCGCCCGGTGCCGCCCCCACCGCTCTGGCCGACGCGGGCAGCGCCGACGCCCCACCCGGGCAGCCGCAAGCCGCTGCCCCGGCCGAGACGCCTTCGCGCGATGGCCTGTTGACCCGCCTGGCGCTCGTCGGCGGGCTGTTCGCCGGCGGCTTGCTCCTGATGGGCGCTGTGCTAATCTTGGCTCTCAGACCGACGTCGCGCCACACGACCGCTTCGCCCAGCGAATCGGCCGAAAACGAGCGGCGTTTTCACAAACTGGATGATCTGGAGTGATGCGGTCCAAGTTCGGCCGTCGCGCTCCCCATTGACAGAATCAAGATGAAAAAAACACCTTTATTGCTTCTGCTGACGTTGATCTTCACCCTGACGACGCTGCTACCCGGGCAGGTCGCCGCCGCGCCGGCCACCCAGTCGGGCAATCTGCTGCAGAACCCCGGTCTGGAGCAGCCGTTCAGCAACGGCGCGGCTCAGGGATGGGGGCGCTGGTTCCGCTCCACCGCGCGCAGCGACGAAGAGTGTCTGGTGGCCTACCACTTCGAGCCCAAGTGGAACGTGGAGACCAACCCCACCTTCGTCCACAGCGGCTCGGCGTCGCAACTGGTGGGCAATAGCTGGGACACGTGGTCGGGCGGTATCTATCAGACCGTGCCGGCCACGCCGGGCACGACCTACCGCTTCAGCTTCTTCGGCAAGGGGCGCGGGGCCAACACCCATGTGCCCAATCCGTCAGAGTCGGGCCTGCAGATCAACATGCGCGCCGGCATCGACCCCGACGGCAGCGGCAACTGGGCCGACGCCGACGTCGTCTGGGGTGGCGCCGGTTCTCCCCACGACACATGGCAGCAATTCTCCGTCGAGGCCACGGCCACCGGCAACCAGATCACCGTCTTCACCTCGGCCAATTGGGCCGTTACCGGTGTGAATCAGTGCCGCGCCCACCTGGACACGTGGTACGACTCGGCCGAGCTCGTGGCCGTGGCCCAGGCGCCACCGACGGCGGCGCCGCAGCCCACGCAGCCCCCGGCGCCGCCCGTGCAACCCACCGCGCCGCCCGCCCCCACCAGCGCCGTGCCGACGGAGCCGGCCGCGGCCACCCTGGCGGCCACGCTGGCCCCGCCCACCGCCACCCCCACCCCGGCCGGCACGTCATCAGTCTGCGTCAACGCCTTCCTGGACGCCAACGCCAACGGCTTGCGCGACGCCGACGAGGGGTACGTGGCCGGAGTGACGATGACCGTCGCCCAGGGCGCGGCGATCATCGGCCAGGCGGTGTCCAACGGCACCGAAACGCCGATCTGCTTCGGCAATCTGATGGCCGGCACGTATCAGGTGGCCCAGACCTTGCCGCCGACGCTGGAGATGACCACACAAGCGAACGCGACGATCAACGTCGGCGAGGGGCAGACCGTCGGGCTGGAGTTCGGCAGTCGGGTGCGCCAGACCGTGGACGAAACGGCGACGGCTGTGGCCCAACTGTCTCCCACGGCCGACCCCAGCGCGGCGACGGCCACCCCCACGAGCGGCGGCGAGTCATCCGCACGCGGCCCGTCGAGCTGGCTGGTCTATCTCGGCATCGGCGCGATCCTGGTGGGTGTGGTGCTGCTGGGGGCGCTGCTGTTCACGTTGCTGCGGCGGTAGAAGAACCGCGCGCCGTTCGCGTGGCACGAAGAGGGCGGGTCTGTGACCCGCCCTTACCATTGGTGCGTCGTGTAGGGGCGGGTCTG
>CAYNOL010000027.1:0-9439 GCA_964398825.1 uncultured Ardenticatenaceae bacterium | reverse complement strand
GGGCGGGTCTGTGACCCGCCCTTACCATTGGTGCGTCGTGTAGGGGCGGGTCTGCGACCCGCCCTTAAATGTGCCGCGCGAGGTATTCAAGGATAGGCTCCCGCTCGCCGCCGACGTCCTCAGCCAGCCGGGCCGCGGCGACAGGGATCATCCACGCCCGGATTCGCGCCTCTGTCACCTGCGGCTGCAGAGCCAAATAGTGGCGCAGATAACGCCGCTGGAACCCCTTCCTGATCAGCGCGATCGGCAGCCGCACCGCCAGGCCGACGTTAGGCACCTCGCCGAAGGTCAGCAGCACGAGCGTCCGGGCGATGTCGGCCGCCGGGTCCCCCCTTAGCGCCGCCATCCAGTCGAGCGCCACCGGGCCATGGGGCGAGAGTATGATCTGGCCGGGGTGGAAGTCGAAGTGACACAGGGCGTCGCCGTCGGGCAGGCGGCCGAGCCGGGCCACCATCTCTCCCTTCAGCTCCGCCGGGACGTGGGGCGTCTGCTCGATGAGGGCCGTCAGCTCCTGGCGCAATGGGGGAAGCGCGCGGCCGTTCTCGGTGTGGAACGAAGCGTGAAGCTCGGCCATCTGCCGGGCGAGGCGGCCGAACTGCCACGGCCGGGCCGCCAGCAGCCCGACCATCGAGTGTCCCGCGATGCGCTCGAAGACGAGCCCGCGACGGCCGTCGACCGTCACTTCCCCGAAGAACCGCGGCACAGGCAGCGAGCCGGCCGATATGTTGCGCGAAATCTCCGCCTCACGCTGGATCGATGAGTCGTCCACCCAGTCGAAGAACAGCTTGAGCACCTGGCCGTCGCGCCAAGGGTAGACGTCGGCGGTTCGGCCGCTGGCCAGGGGTGGGGAATGGATGGATAGTGTATCAGGCAATTACGATATCCTAAGCAACCGCTTCTACTCGTTTACGAACGTCATCAGGCAGTCGAGACATCTCCTTCAAGAATGTGTGCTTCTACCGGAATCCAATCCTGTTACTCAGGAAGCAGGATCATCACCAAACCATTACAATATCTTTAGCAGCAACATTTTGGGATATTGTATCTCAGGAATCAGGTTATTTACATCGTCGCCGCGCATCGCTCTGGATTACCTTGCCTACTCTCCTTCCCTTTGCACCCCATGGTTCCTGCAAGCCCTCTCAGGTGCAAATCCGTGTTATAATGCCGGATAAATGCTACTAAACGGTAACATTCGATAGCATGGAAGGATGTCATCCAACGGCCACGTCTCAAACGAGCGATCGAAGACCAGGATGCTGGTGAGTTGTTGGAACAGTTAGAGTTGCGAGGCGAGTTCGTCACCCTGATGACGATCCCACCCCGTTGCCGCGATCCCAAAGACCACCCTGTGCTGGCCACAGCCATTGACGGGCACGCCGATGCAATCGTAACCGCCGATGATGATTTGCGCGCCGACGATGAGCTTCGTCAGGCGATGTCGGTTTATGGGGTGCAACTTTGGGGAGCCCAGAGGTCGGTAGAAGCGCTCCAGCCGGAAGACGACGAACCTGATGCTTAAAATGACGGATAGTACCCAATGACACTCCACCCCCACGCCGGCAAGCCCGCCACCCCCGACATGCTGGTCAACGTCCCGCGGCTGGTATCGGCCTATTACACTGCCCGGCCCGACGCGGCCGACCCGGCGCAGCGCGTCGCCTTCGGCACGTCGGGCCACCGCGGCACGTCGGCCGACGGCAGCTTCAACGAAGACCACATCGCCGCCATCTGTCAGGCCATCACTGAGTTTCGCGCCCGGCGGGGCATCACCGGCGCGCTCTTCGCCGGCATGGACACCCACGCCCTGTCGGAGCCGGCGCTGTCGACGGCCGTCGAGGTGTTCGCCGCCAACGGCGTGCGGCTGGTCGTCCAGCGCGGCCGGGGGTATACGCCGACGCCGGTCATCTCCCACGCCATCCTGACGTGGAACCGCGACCACGCCCCGGCTCTGTCCGACGGCGTCGTCATCACTCCGTCGCACAACCCGGCCGAGGACGGCGGCTTCAAGTACAACCCGCCCGAAGGCGGCCCGGCCGACACCGCCACGACGAAGTGGATTCAAGACCGGGCCAACGAGCTGCTGGCCGGGGGATTGCGCGCGGTGAAGCGGCTGCCGCTGGCGCGAGCCATGGCCGCCGGCACGACCGAGGAGTACGACTACGTGACCCCCTACGTGGCCGACCTCGGCGCGGTCATCGACATGGACGCCATCGCCGCCGCGGGGCTGAAGATCGGCGTCGACCCGATGGGCGGCGCGGGCATCGCCTTCTGGGAGCCGATCGCCGAGCGGTATGGGCTGACGCTCGACATCGTCAACCCCCACGTCGACCCGACCTTCGGCTTCATGACCGTCGACCACGACGGCAAGATCCGCATGGATTGCTCGTCCCCCTACGCCATGGCCAGCCTCATCCGGCTGAAGGACAACTTCGACATCGCCTTCGGCAACGACCCCGATTACGACCGCCACGGCATCGTCACCCGCAGCGCCGGGCTGATGAACCCCAACCATTACCTGTCCGTCGCCGTCTGGTATCTGTTCCAGAACCGCCCCAATTGGCGCGACGACGCGGCCGTGGGCAAGACGCTCGTCTCCAGCTCGATGATCGACCGCGTGACCGCCTCGCTGGGGCGGCGGCTGGCCGAGGTGCCGGTGGGGTTCAAATATTTCGTCGACGGTCTGCTGAGCGGCGCGCTCGGCTTCGGCGGCGAGGAGAGCGCGGGGGCGTCCTTCCTGCGGCGCGACGGCACGGTGTGGACAACCGACAAGGACGGCTTCATCATGGATCTGCTGGCGGCCGAGATCATGGCCCGCACCGGCCGCGACCCCGGCGAGCATTACCGGGCGCTGGCGGAACAGTTCGGCAACCCGGTCTACGAACGAACTGACGCGCCGGTGACGCCCGCGCGCAAGGCGGTGCTGAAGGAGCTGTCGCCGGCGCTGGTGCGCGCCAACACGCTGGCCGGAGAGCCGATCGTCGCCAAGCTGACCCGCGCCCCGGCCAACGACGAGCCGATCGGCGGTCTGAAAGTCGTGACGGAGAACGGCTGGTTCGCGGCGCGACCGAGCGGCACCGAGGACATCTACAAGGTCTACGCCGAGAGCTTCAAGGGGAGCGACCACCTGCGCCGGATCCAGGCCGAGGCGGCGACGATCATAGACGACGCCTTCACCGCGGCGGGGGTGTAGGAATGGGCTACGGATTGGGACGGATGCGAAAGACGGATTTTTGACCTGTACCCTTCCTCAGACGCCCGCTATCTCCGATGAATCGTAAACTCGCTCGCTTCTTTGGCCCCGAATGGCCGTGGCTCGCCGCTGTCGTGCTGGCGGCCGTCGTCGCTGCGTGGCCGGTCATATCACAGCCGGGGCTGCTGAACACGCGCGGCGGCGGCGATAGTCCGTTCCTGCTGCAGCGGCTGCACCAGTTGGCCGCCGCGCTGGCCGACGGCCACTTCCCCGCCCGCTGGATGCCCGACGCCAACTACGGCTACGGCTACCCGTTCTATAACTATTACGCGCCGCTTTCGCTCTACGTCGCCGCCGCTTTTCGCTTCCTCGGCTTCAGTTTCGTGCGCGCCATCCACCTGGCGCAGCTGGCCGGCTTCGTCGTCGCTGGGCTGGGAATGTTCCACCTGGGGCAGCGCTGGCTGGGGTCACGGGTGGCCGGGCTGCTGGCGGCCGTGGCCTACACCGTCGCCCCATTCCACATGGTCAATGTCTACGTGCGCGGCGACTCGCTGGCCGAGTTCTGGGCAATGGCGTTTTATCCGTTCGTACTGCTGGCGGCTGAATCCCTCACTCTCCCAATCTCCAATCTCCATTCCCCGCTCCCCCGGCGGGTGGCCCTTTTCGCCCTCGCCTACGCGGCGCTCATCCTGAGCCACAACATCTCGGCGCTCATCTTCACGCCCTTCCTGCTGCTTTATCTGTTGCTCCGGGTGGCAGCAGGTTGGAAGTATCCGGTTTCCAGTGTTCAGTATTCAGTTGAGCAGAGAGCAGTCACCCGCTATCCCACTCCCCCACTCTCTCAATCCCTAATCTCTAATCTCCTAATCCCCCCCGCCGCTCTCCTTCTGGCTTTCGCCCTCGCCGCCTGGTTCTTCGTCCCCGCACTGGCGGAGCAAGGTCTGGCCCAACTGGGGCCGGTGACGGAGGGGTACTTCCACTTCAGCAACCACTTCCGCGGCCGTGACCTGGTGCAGGGCGGGCTGCTGTTCGATTACAACCCCGACGGCGGGGTGGCTTTCCGGCTGGGGTTGGCGCAGGTGGGGGTAGCAGTGCTGGGGGCGGTTGTGTTGCTGGTGCGATTGGGGATTGGGGATTGGAGATTAGGAAATTGGGAGATTGGGAGATTACGGGGGGCGTTTGTGCTGTTCGGGGCGTTGTTGGCGGTGTTTATGATCACGCCGTTGTCGCGGCCGTTGTGGGATCATCTGCCGCTGTTGCCGTTCACGCAGTTTCCGTGGCGCTTTTTGTCCGTCGCTTCCTTCTTCATGGCTCTGTTGACCGGAGGATTGGTGCTGGTCGTAAATCGGGCACCGGCGCGGGCGGCCGTTGCCGTGGGTGCGAGCATCGCGCTGCTGGCCGCCGGGCTGCTGGGGTTGCGCGTCGATCATCTCGTCCTGACCGACGCCGACGTGACGGCCGAGCGGCTGGCCGAGTACGAATGGTTCACCGGCAACATCGGCACGACGGTTAGCGCCGAGTACCTGACGCCGGAGTCGAGCCCGCGGCCGTGGACGAGCGCGTGGCTCAACGCGGCCGAGCGCGACCGCGCGGTGGCGCTGTCGGGTGAACTGGCGGCCACGCTGACGGGGCGGACAGCCACGCGGCAAACGTGGCGCGTCGTCGCCGGCAACGGCGGCGCGGAGGCTCGCTTCCCGACGCTCTACTGGCCCGGCTGGCGGGCGGCCGTCGACGGCGAGCCGGCCGAGTTGCGCCCGCTGCCGTCATCGGGCCTGATGGCGCTGGCCGTGCCCGCGGGGGAGCACATCGTCACGCTCGAACTGGGTCGCACGCCGGTGCGCCTGGCGGCCGAGCTCGTCTCTCTGGCGGCGCTTGTCGTGGCGGCGGGGCTGCTGGTGGCTGGGGCGCGAAGGACGGGACGGGGCGGCCTCGTCCGCGTCGCGCGGCCCGTCGTCCTCGCGGCGCTTGGCGTGCTGCTGCTGGCTCTGCTGTGGCGCAATGACCCGCGCGACCTGCCGCGCGGCGATCTCACCTGGGACTTCGCCCAAATGGGCTACCTGCACCACTCACCGGGCGGGGTGGCCTTCGGCGACGGCACACAGCTCGACGAGTACGCCTACAGCGCCGACGTGATTCCGGCGGGGGAGACGCTGACCGTCACGCTCAGCCTGACGACCGGCGACGCGCCCACGGCCGCGCTGGCGCTCGTGTCACCCGCCTCGGCCCGCCCCACGCCCGCCGGCGCGGCCGAGCCGCCGGGGTTGGCCACCCACACGGTGGCCCTCGACGGCGACACGGCCGTCTTCACCCTGCCCATCGCCCCCGACGCGCCGGCCGGCCTCTACGTCCCCCGCCTGAGGCTCGACGGCGCGCGGCCGTTGCTGCCGTCGGGCGGAACGCGGGGGGATTTGTTCCTGCGGCCTGTTAGAGTCGTACAGGATGTGACTGGGAGACCGGGGGATTGGGAGATCGAGCCGGCGCTCCCCTGCTCCCCTGCCCCCTCTCTCCCCTGCTCCCCCACGGACGCGCTCGACGTGCGGGCGGAAGTAGTCATCCCGTGGGATGGAAGCCAGGCCGACGGCCGCTTTGCCTGGGCGGTGGGCTCGCCGCTCGCCGGGCGGTATCAGGTGTCGTGGCGCTTGCAGGACGGCGACGGCCGCGTGCTGGCCCAACTGGACGCCCAGCCCGGCTACGGCTTCCAGCCGACGGACGCATGGCTGGCGGGCGGGGTCGCCTACGATTGGCTGGCGCTGGCGCTGCCCGACGCACTGACCGGCCCGCCGCCCCACGCGCTGGTCATGCTGCTCTACGACGCCACGACAGGGGAGCCGCTGCTGCTGCGTCGCGTGGGGGGTGTGGCCGAGATTGGCGGCCGGTTGGTCTATCAGCCACAGGAGCCGGCGTTCGCGCTGCCCGGCGGCATCACGCCGCTCGACGTGGTCTTCGGCCCCGACGGGGACGGCCTCATCCGGCTGCGCGGCTACGAATTGACGCAGATGGCCGGGCAGCTGGAGGTGGCACTCTATTGGGAAGCGCCGGCCGGCATCCCCCAGCCTTTCACTCGCTTCGTCCACCTGCTCGACGCCGACGGCCAGGTCGCCGCGCAACTCGACGGTCACCCGGCCGGCAACAGCTACCCCACCGGGCAGTGGGCCAAGGGCGAGATCGTCACTGACACGCTCCGTCTTAACCTGTCCGACCTGCCGCCGGGCGCGTACCGCCTGGCGACGGGCTTCTACCGGCCGAGTGGCGATATGCCTCGTCTGCCGGCATTTGGAGCGGAGGGGCGGCTTGCCGATGACCGGGTAGTGTTTGCCGATGTGAGGGTGGGGGATTAGGGATTGGAGATTGAGCGACCAAGAGACCAGAAGAGTGGGTTAAGACGTTACCTGGACTTACCCAACCAACAACACCTTCCCGCTCCGGCCCGGCCGCTCGGCGTGGGCCACGGCCGCGCGGTAGTCGGCCAGGTCATAGCTCGCTTCCACGGGCGGGGCGAGGTCGCCGGTGGACATCAGGTTCATCACCGTGCCCAGCGTGGCGGCCACGTGGGCCGGGGTGGCCCGCCGAAACCAGTGGGTCAGCCAGAAGCCGCGCGCCGTCAGGCCGCGGAAGAGCATCTCGCCGTTGTGCAGCGGCAGCGGCTCACGCGAGAGCATGCCGTAGACGAGCAGCGTTCCGCCGGGCCGCAGGGCTTGCAGCGCCAATCCCCCCGCCTCGCCCCCCACGGCATCGAGCGCCCCCTTCACGCCCTTGCCGCCGGTCAGCTCTCGCACGCGGCCGATGACTTCGTCGCCGTCGCTTTCAACTAAAACGGCATCCGCGCCCAGCGCCAGCAGCTCGTCCGCCTGCTCCCGCCGGCGCACCAGGTTGATCGTCCGCAAGCCGCGCAGCTTGCCGAGCTGGATGACGATGCGCCCCAGCGTCGAGCCGGCGGCCGTCTGGAACAGCCAATCGCCCGGGTCCATGCCCAGCTCGTCGGCCAGCATGACCCAGGCCGTCACCGGGTTGACGACGAACTGCGCCGCCGCCTCGTCACTGACGCCGTCGGGCACGGGCACGAGGCGAGCGGCGTCGGCCACCACGGCCTCGGCCCACGTGCCGCCCGCGCCCATGGGCACGACGCGCGCCCCGGGCTGGACGCCGGTCACGCCGTCGCCCAGCGCCTCGACGCGGCCGACGCCTTCGAAACCGGGCGTGGCCGGCAACGACGGCAGGCGGCCGTATTCGCCGCTGACGGTCAGCAGGTCGGACGGATTGATCGGCCGGTGGGTCAGGCGCACGCGCACCTGGCCCGGCCCCGGCTCGGGCAGCGGCAGCTCATGAAGGGACAGCACATCGGCCGGCGGGCCGAACTGATCGAAGCGAATGGCGCGCATGGGTTCTCCTGGTGGGGGAATGAACAGTTGGCAGTAATCGATGTTCAGTGGGTCAGCAGGTCAGTGAGTCAGTGGGGCGGCGGCGGCCGCCCTGGTTGCTCGTACTGAGTTGGTTACCCTTTGCTAGGCAACGGTTTCGAGGAAGTTGACCGCTTCCTCGACGCTTTCGTCGGGGCCGATGCCGGTGCGCAGGTCTTCGATGACGCCATCGGGGCTGATGACGGCGTGGCCACGCAGGATGCCCATGTACGTCTTGCCATACATCGACTTCTCGCCCCACGCGCCGAACGCCTCGGCCACTTCGTGGTCGGGGTCGGAGACGAGCGTGTAGGGCAAATCTTCCTTGTCCTTCCACCTGGCCAGCGCGGCGGGCTTGTCGGGGCTGAGGCCGACGACGGTGGCGTTATTGGTCTCGATGCGCGGGAAGCGGTCGCGGAAGCCGCACGCCTGTTTGGTACAGCCGGGGGTGTCGGCCTTGGGGAAGAAGAAGAGAACAACGCGACGGCCGCGCAGATCCGACAGCCTCAGCGGCTCGCCGGTATCGGTCAATAGTTCAAAATCGGGGGCGGTATCGCCAATGGCTAACATTTTGTTTACTCCTTGTGTTTAGTATCCAGTGTTTAGTATCCAGTATCCAGTCTCCAGTGGCGTTTACTGCTTACTGAATACTGGATACTGAATACTCTTCTTATCCTAAAGCGTCGGCTGCTGCGCGCGGCGCCTCTCTAACTCCATACGCATATTCTCGTACGTCTCGCGGTCCAGCGGAAAGCGCCAGGCCAACACCAGCGACAGGGCCAGCGCCACGGCCGGGACGATCGTCACCAGGAAGCGCATGGCATTGAGCGCCGCCTTGGGCTGCTCGATGAACAGGCTGCCCGTCGTGGAGCTGATGTAGCCGGTGTGCTCCAGCAATTGCCCCACGCCAAAGGCCAGGATGCCGGTAGCGAACTTGCGCAGGAAGACGAGGTAGCCGGTGTAGAGCCCTTCGCGCCGCTCGCCGGTCTGCAGCTCGTCCACGTCGATGACGTCGGCGACGATGGCCCAGGGGATGATGCTCATGGCCGCGAAGCCGATGCCGGCCAGCACCGCGCCGACGTAGATGATGTTATGGCCGCCCGGCGGCAGGAACGCCGCCACCAGCAGCACGGTCACCATGAAGCTGATGCTGATGAGATAGGCCACGCGCTTGTCGGTGCGCCGGATGAGCGCCAGCACGAACGGGATGCTGAGCAGCGACGCGGTCAGCACCGACGCCAGCACCAGATTGTCCAGCCCCGGCGGCACCTGCACATAGTCGATGAGATAGCGCACCAGCACCAGCAGCAGCAAGTCGCCCGTCGTGAAGCACAGCAGGTAGATGATGGCCGCCATGCGGAACGGCTTGTTGCGAAACACCTGGCGGAAGTTCCTGATCGGCTGGAACGGGGTGGAGTCGGGCTCCGTGTCCGGCTCTTCGATACGCAGGCCCAGGATGATGAACGGCACGGCCATGGTGACAGCCCACAGCCCGGCCGACAGCGCGTACCCCATGCGGATGCCTTCAACCCCGCCGCCGAACGCGGGGGCGAAGACGCTCTCGGCCAGCAGCTTGAACGCCCCGGCCGTGACCAGTTGAGCCAGGAAGGAGAAGGCGGTGCGCCAGCCGGTCAGGCTGCTGTGTTCGTCGTACCCTTGGGCCAGCTCCGGCACGAGCGACAGATAGGGGACGTTGACGATGGTGTAGAGCGTGTCATAGAGCAGAAAGGCGACGCTGTAGTAGATGACTAGCGCCGTCTGCGACTCGAACGGCGGCACGATGAACAGCAGGAAGAAGGAGACGGCGAACGGCACCGCGCCGAACAGCAGAAACGGCCGCCGCCGCCCC
>CAYNOL010000026.1:0-28304 GCA_964398825.1 uncultured Ardenticatenaceae bacterium | reverse complement strand
CCCGCGGCGCGCATGCCGGCGATGTAGCGATTGTCGGCCCAGGCGTTGGTTGTGTTGTCGAAGCCGGTGGGGGCCGGCGCGCCGGAGATGACCATGACGTTGGGGTTGGCGGCCTTGATCGCCTGGTAAGACGGGGCGAGCATGTTGTTGACGTAGGACGCGGGATCGATCTGACCAGCCGGCCATTCGAAATCGATGTTCTGCTCGTTCCACACCTCAAGCGCGTCGGGCCCTTGCGCCGCCAGCGCGCCCATAAATTGGGCGAAGGCGGGGAAGTCGATGCCGTTGGCCGGCGGATAGGTGGTCTTGCCGGTGACGGAGATGAGCACCTTGAAGCCCTGGTTTTTGGCGTCCTGAATGGAGCCGGCCAGCGCGTCGGCCGAGTCACCGGGGGACCACTTGTGCTGGAACTTGACCCACACCATGCCGGAGTCCTTCATCGGCTGCGGGTTGGCGAAGGTCTGCGTCTGGCCGCCGAGCTCGAAGCCGGTGGTGGGCGGTGGCACTGTGGTGGGTTGGCCGGGGACGGTCGTCGGGGCAGGAGGTGGCGCGCCTGCGCCGGGAATGGTCAACACTTGCCCGATGTAGATAAAGTTGACATTGACGATGTTATTGGCTCTGGCGATAGCATCAACCGTCGTGTTGAATTGCCGGGCGATGCGCGACAACGTATCGCCGGGGCGCACGACGTAGGTCTGCCCGGCGGGTGGCTGGGTGGGCACGGCTGTCGGGCCTGGCACGGCCGTCGGGCCGGGGACGGGCGTCGGCGGCGGCGCGCCACCCTCGGGGATCTCAAGCACCTGACCGACGTAGATGAGGTTCGGGTTGGCAATGCGATTCGTCTGAACAATGGAGTCGACCGACGTCCCGAATCGGCGCGACAGGCTCCACAATGTATCCCCCGGCTGAACAATGTAGGTGGCCGCCGAGACGACGGCAGCGGTGATGAGAAGCAAGACCACGACCGTTAGGGTTGCTGTCCAGCGCGACCTTTTCATGACGACTCTCCTTGTGGGTTTCTCATGGGCAATTAAGCCTCATTATAGACATAACAATACGACATCGCAATAAGTTTTTACATAAGCACAGACCACAGATGCATCATGCCAGATTTGCCGGTATCATTACATGAAACCCACGTGAATTCTGAAAGGAACGAGAAGAGATATTATGACCGTTTCTGATACGCAGCAGGCCAACCTGAACCTCTCTGAATCGATCGAATACCACAAGGACATCCTGAGCACCGTCGGCCATACACCGCTCGTTCAACTCAACTCCGTTACCAGCGGGGCCGAGCCGCTGGTGCTGGCCAAAGTCGAGTTCTTCAACCCCGGCGGCTCGGTGAAGGATCGCATCGGCTGGCCGATCATCGAAGATGCCGAACGGGACGGCCGTCTGCGCCCAGGCGGGACGATCGTAGAGGCTACGTCGGGCAACACCGGCGTCGGCCTGGCCATGGCCGCGGCGATCAAGGGGTATCGCTGCATCTTCGTCATGCCGGACAAGATGTCGCAGGAGAAGATCTTGCTGTTGCGCGCCTTCGGGGCACGAGTAGTGGTGACGCCGACGGCCGTCGAGCCCGAAGACCCGCGCAGCTACTACTCTGTTGCCCGCCGCCTCGTCGAGGAGACCCCCAACTCCATCTTGGCCAATCAATACTACAACCCGGTGAACCCGCAAGCCCATTACGACTCAACGGGGCCGGAGATTTGGGAGCAGACGGGCGGGCGCATCACCCACTTCATCACCGGCATGGGCACCGGCGGCACCATCTCCGGCGTCGGCCGCTACTTGAAGGAGCGCAACCCGGATATCCAGATCGTCGGCGTCGACCCCTTCGGTTCGATCCTGTATGAACTGCACCGCACCGGAGAGTACACCGAGGCGGAGAGTTACAAAGTAGAGGGCATTGGCGAGGACTTCCTGCCGGGCACGACCGACCTGAGCATCGTCGACGAGATCGTACAGGTCAGTGACCGCGAGAGTTTGTTGATGACCCGGCGGCTGGTGCGCGAGGAAGGCATCTTCGCCGGGGGTTCGGCCGGCTCGGCCGTCGCCGGGGCGTTGAAGTACATCCAGCAGCACAAGTTGGGGCCGGAAGCGGTGGTGGTGATCATCCTGCCCGACTCCGGCTCGCGCTATCTGAGCAAGATCTTCGACGACGACTGGATGCGCGAAAACGGCTTTCTCGACCAGGTGTGGAGCGACGTCCGCGCCGGGGATATCCAGTCGAAGAAGGAGAGCGAGGCCATCTACACCGCCCGCGCCACCGACCTGCTGCGCGACGTGGTTTCGCTGATGAAGGATCACAACATCTCGCAGCTGCCGGTGGTCAATGACGACGGCAAGCTGGTGGGGTTGGTGTCGGAGATCGACTTGCTCAACCATATGCTTCTGACCGACCACGTGCATCAGGCAAATGAGACGATCGAGAGCATGATCAACAGGGATGTGCCCGTCGTCGGAGCCAACGCGCGGCTGGAGACGCTCATGTCGCTGGTTAAGGATCGAGCGGCAGTAGTCATCGTCGACAACAAGGATCAGGTCGAGGGCATCCTGACCAAGATCGACATCCTCGGCTACTTGTCGTCACAAATGCGGTAGCGAGCTCGCCCATGGAAGTCAGCGACATCGCCGCATCGGCCGCGCGACTGCGCGAAAATATCCAGAAAGTCATCGTCGGCAAGGGGGAAGTCATTGACCTGGCCCTCATCGCGATCCTGTGCGAAGGGCATTTGCTGCTGGAAGATGTGCCCGGCACCGGCAAGACCACGCTGGCCAAGACGATCGCCGCCTCGCTGGGCTGCACCTTCCGGCGCGTCCAGTTCACGCCCGACTTGCTGCCGTCGGACCTGACCGGCATCTATTACTTCAATCAGAAGTCGCAGGCGTTCGAGTTCCGACCGGGGCCGATCATGGCACAAATCCTGCTGGCCGACGAGATCAACCGGGCCACGCCGCGCACCCAGTCGGCGTTGCTGGAAGCGATGCAGGAGCGGCAGATCACCGTCGACATCGCCACCCACGTGCTGCCACGGCCGTTTCTGGTCATGGCCACGCAGAACCCCGTCGAGCTGGAAGGGACGTTCCCCCTGCCGGAGGCGCAGCTCGACCGCTTTCTGATGAAGGTCGCGCTGGGCTACCCCGACGAAGCCAGCGAGAACGACATGCTGCTGCGCTTTGAGCGGGACGATCCGCTGGAGACGCTGGAGCAGGTCATCGGTCCCGACGACATTCTGGCTATGCAGCAGAGCGTGCGGACGGTGCGCGTCGAGGAGAGCGTGCGGCAGTATGTCGTCAACGTCGCCCGGGCCACCCGCGCCCACGCCGACATCATGCTGGGGGCCAGCCCTCGGGCGACCATGGCCCTCTACCGGACGTGCCAGGCGCGAGCGGCGTTGAGCGGCCGCGCCTATGTCATCCCCGACGACGTGAAGCAGTTGGCCCCCTACGTGCTGACACACCGGCTCATCGTCAATCCGCAGACCCGACTGCGCGGCCGTTCGCCCGACGATGTGGTGCGCGAGGTGGTCAATACCGTGCCCGTACCCATTGAGAGCGCTTAACGAACGGCAAGTGGGGGGCACAGACCCGCCCACTTAAATTGCACACCATACGGCTGAAAGCGGCCTCATAACCAACCATGTCCGAGAGCTTCCACGATCTCGAACTCGTCGCCGGCGACACCCGCCGCGAAACCGCCCGCCGCGCGCGGCAAAACCTGATGCTGGCGGCGATGAGCGGCGGCGACATCAACATGGCCGACGTCGCCGGGGCGCGGGGGCTCGTCTTGCGCGAGCGAGAAAACAGCATCTTCAGCGACGCCTGGATTCCGCTGGCGATCCTGTTTGTGCTCGTCGGCATCGTCGCCGACCGCAATGTGGGGTTCATCACCCTGGGCGTCGTGCTGCTGCTGATCGTTTTGGTCAGCACGATCTGGAAAAACCTGTCACTGTGGGGTGTCAGCTACGAGCGTGACTATGACCGCACGCGCGTCTTCCCCGGCGAGCCTGTGATGATGACCCTGACAATCCAGAACGACAAGCGGCTACCCCTCACCTGGCTGCGCATCCGCGATCAGTTGCCCGTGCCGCCCGACACCGGCAACAACTTCCCGACGCTGTCGGGGGAGCTGACCGGCACTTTCTCGCTGCAGAGCGTCTACTCGATGCAGAGACGCGAGCGGGTCAACCGGCAAGTGACCCTGCGCTTCCCAACACGCGGCTACTACAAGCTGGGGCCGGTGTCGTATGAGTCGGGCGACATCTTCACCCTCTTCACCCGCGAGCGACAGCACGACGACACCGACACGATCATCGTCTATCCTCAAATCTGGCCGCTGGAAGCGCTCGGCCTGCCGCCCAAGGAGCCGTTCGGCGAGAGTCGGGTTCAGCACAGCCTGTTCACCGACCCCATTCGCACGCGCGGAATCCGCGACTATACGCCGCACGATCGCTTTCGTGATGTGCATTGGAAAGCCTCGGCGCGGCGCGGCCATCTGCAAACCAAGGTGTACGACCCGTCAACGGGCATGACCATGGCTGTTTTCCTTAACGTCGCCACCTATGCCCGCCACTGGATGGGATACGACCCCGATTTGCTGGAGCGAGCGGTGAGCGTGGCCGCGTCGATCTGCAACTATGGGGCGCAGCAGGGATGGGGCGTGGGCGTCTTCGCCAACGGCGCGGTGCCCAACTCCGACCAACCTATTCGAGTGCGGCCCGGTCGCTCGCCGGACCAACTGGCGAACGCGCTCGAAGCGCTGGCGGCCGTCACCGAGTTCGCCACCGGGTCAATCGACCTGATGCTGCTGCGTGAGAGCCCCAGTTTGCCGTGGGTGTCGACGATCGTGCTCGTATCGGCCGTGGTCAACGAGGAGATCGCCGTGGCGCTTGTCCGGCTGCGCGAGGCGGGACGGCGGGTCGTGCTGCTCGCCCTGGGGGACGAGCCGCCGCCTAATTTCGCCTTCGGCGGCCGCAAGGAGCCGATTCTCGTCTATCACGTTCCTTCATCTGCGCCGGCTTTCCGCGCCGGGCAGCGGTCGGCCACAGCTACCGAAGCCGCGCTCGGCAGCATCCCCACGCCGGAGCCGGTTCAACTGGAGCTGGAGGCCGTCGAGTGAGCAGCGTTCCCCCTTCCCCATTCGCCCCGCCTCGGGGACCGCGTGGCCTGCTTGCGCCGTCGCCGACCGTCTGGGGAGCGATTCGCCACGAGCTCTTGTACATCGGTTTTGCGCTAATGGAAGTTGCGCTCATCACCCCGGCGGCGATGATGGTCTTGGGCTGGGCGCGGTATTGGCCGCCGTTGCAGCTCGCCGCTTGGCTATTTCTGCTGATGCTATTGCCGCTGAACTTGTTGCGGGTGATGGGGTTGTTGGGCGTCAGCCTGAGGCGGCAGCGCGTCGCCCTGATCGGCGCGTTGCTGCTGGTGATTTTCGCCAGTTGGCGCTTGCTGCTCTACGAGGCTGCTTCTTTGTTCGATTTCGGCTGGCTGCGGCAATTCGCGGGCACGCTGGGCGACGGCGGCAACCTGCTGTGGACGCGCGACCTGTCGGTCTTCCTGCTGACGGCTTTCATCTGGTGGCGCGGCATTCGACTGGCGATCCGCTCGCCGGAGATCAACAACGTCGGTCTGCGGCTGCGCCTCGGGGGGCTGATCTTGTTGCCGCTGCTCATCTGGTTCAGCGGCAGCTTTCGGCGAGCCGACGTCGTCCCATTCGTGCTGCTGTTCTTCCTGTCGGCGCTGGTGGTCATCAGCCTGGTGCGGGCCGAAAATATCGAGCGGGAGAAGAGCGGCATGGCGGCCACGCTGAACGCGCGCTGGTTCGCGGCGGTGGCCACGGCCGCGCTGGGGATCGTCGTCGCCAGTGGCGTGCTGGCCAGCATCCTGGCCGGAGAGTCGTTGTTCGTCGTGCTGGCCATCCTGTCGCCCGTGTGGCGAGCAGTTCAATTCGGGGCAGCGGTGGTGGGCGTACTGCTCTTTAAGCTGGCCTATCCGGCGCTGGTCGTCCTGGCCGGCGTCCTGCAATTTCTGTCGGGAGCGTTGGGGGGCGTGCTGGGCGGGTTGTCGGCTGTGCTGGGCGATCTCAACTTGTTCAGCGAATTGGATGCGGTCGAACTCCCCGCGCCGGAAGAAAGGACGAGCATCCTCGGCCCACTACTGACCAGCCGGCCAACGACCGCGCTCATCATGGTGGTGTTGGTCGTTCTCGTCGCGCTAACGCTGGCGCGGTCCTACCGCCATGCCACTTTCGCCGCGCGAGAGAGCGAGCGCAGCCAGGTGGCGGGCGTCGTGGCCGAGGGGGGCGGGCGCGGCCGGCGCTGGCTGGATCGGCTGGGGTTGTTGCGCGGCCGGCGAGCGGCGTCGGTGCGGCGCATCTACCGGCAGATGTGCCGGTCGGCGGCGTCGGCCGGGTTCCCGCGCGTGGGCACGGAGACACCATACGAATATCTGAGTACGCTGGCCCGCGCCTGGCCACACCACACGGCCGAAACGCAACTGATCACCGAGGCGTTCGTCCGTGTCCGTTACGGGGAGATACCGGAGACGGCCGCGGAGCTGGACGCACTGCGGGCGGCGTGGCGACGGCTGGAAGCGGCCGAACCGGCTCAACAAGCCGCGGCCGAGCAAACAGCCACGCTCGCCAAACGGGAATAGGACGCCCCGGCGTCAATCGCTGGAGACGGCCCCTTCCCTAACCTGCTCAGAGCCGGCGCCTGTGCCGTTGTTGCGCCACTCCTGCTCCTGATAGGCGACGGCCGCGCCCATGAAGGCGTTGAATAGCGGGTGGGGGCGATTGGGGCGGCTCTTGAACTCGGGGTGGAACTGGCTGCCCAGCATGAATGGATGGTCACGCAGCTCAGCGATCTCGACCAGGCGGCCGTTGGGCGACAGCCCGCTGAAGACCATGCCCCCCTCGCGCAGCAGGTCACGATAGGCGTTGTTGAACTCCCAACGGTGGCGGTGGCGCTCGGAGATCGTCTCCCGGCCGTAGGCGGCATACGCCTTTGTGTCGGGCAGCAGCCGCGCCGGATAGGCGCCCAGCCGCATCGTGCCGCCCATGTCGGTCAGCTCGTGCTGGTCGGCCATGAGGCTGATGACCGGATGCTCGCAATTGAGATCGAACTCGGTGCTGTTCGGCTCATCGCTGCCGAGGATGTGGCGGGCCAGCTCGATGCACATCACCTGCATGCCCAGGCACAGCCCCAGATAGGGGATATTGTTCTCGCGCGCCCATTTTGCCACTTTGATCTTGCCCTCGATTCCGCGCTCGCCGAAGCCGCCGGGCACGACGACGCCACTGACGCCGCGCAGCTGATCCCACCCTTTATCCTTCTCCAGGTCGCCGGAGTAGACCCACTCGATCTCGACTTGCCGGTTGTTGTGGGTGGCGGCGTGATAGAGCGCCTCGCGGACGCTCATGTAGGCGTCGTGAAGCTCGACGTATTTGCCCACGAGGGCGACGCGAATGGCGGGCTTCGGCCGCCGAATTTCGTCGATCATCTGCCGCCACTCGCGCAAATCGGGCTCCATGGCCGGCGTGAGGTGCAGGCGCTCCATCACATAGTCGGCCAACTGCGTCTCCTCAAGCAGCAGCGGGATGTTGTAGAGGATGTCGCTGGTGACGGCGGGGATGACGGCCTCTTTGTCCACGTCGGTGAAGAGGGAGATTTTGCTCAGGTGCTCGTCGGGGATGGGGTGGTCGGCGCGGGCGATGATGACGTCGGGCTGGATTCCGATGCTGCGCAGTTCGCGGACGCTGTGCTGCGTCGGCTTGGTCTTCAGCTCCTGGCTGGCCCCCAGGTGGGGCAGATAGGTGACGTGGACGTAGAGGGTATTTTCGCGGCCGACGTCGGAGCGCATCTGCCGCAGCGCCTCGATGAACGGAGCGCTCTCGATATCGCCGACGGTGCCGCCCACCTCGACGAGCACGATCTCCGCCTGGCTCATCTCGGCCACCAGGTGGATGCAGCGCTTGATCTCGTTGGTGATATGGGGGATGACTTGCACCGTCGCGCCCAGGTAATCGCCGCGCCGCTCGCGGGTGATGACCTCGTTGTACACCTTGCCGGTGGTATAGTTCGACGCCTTGTTCAGGCTGATGTCGATGAAGCGCTCATAATGCCCCAGATCCAGGTCCGTCTCCGCGCCGTCGTCGGTGACGAACACCTCGCCGTGCTGGTAGGGCGACATCGTGCCCGGATCGACGTTGATGTACGGATCCAGCTTTTGGGCGGTGACGGTGAAGCCCCGCGCCTTCAGCGAACGCCCCAACGCCGCGGCCGTCACACCCTTGCCGATTGAACTCATCATTCCGCCGGTGAAAAAGATATATTTGGTCATCGCTGCTCCATAAAAGAGAGGTGGGGCATGTCATCCTGGGAGACATGCCCCACCTCGTTCAATACAACTCAGTGTAATCGGCTTGTTTGTTCGTTGCGCGGATCGCCTGGGTGCATACCGCCCTCTCAACGTGGAAAAGCATAACATCCTTTGGCGGGGGCGGCAAGAAGTCGGACCGAGCTTGCCCGGCGGCAGCAGTTCCCCGATAATGCGCCTATTCCTTCCAGAGGTGGATATGATGCTCGATTTCACAGACAAGGTTGTGTTGGTGACCGGCTCGTCGCGCGGCATCGGCCGCTCGATCGCCAGGTTGTTCGCCGAGCGGGGCGCGCGCGTGGCCGTCCATTATTTGTCGAACCGCCAACTGGCCGAAGAGACCCTCGCCGCATTGCCCGGCGAAGGACATCTGCTCGTGCAGGGAGACATCGGTGACGCCGGCGAGGCCAAGGCTATCGTCGACACCGTCGTGGAACAGGCGGGGCGGATCGACATTCTGGTCAACAACGCCGCGATCTACGAAGATCATCCGCTGGCCGAAGTAGATTACGAGACATGGCAGGCGAGCTGGCGGCGGACGATCGACGCCAACCTGATCGGCGCGGCCAATTTGAGCTATTGCGCGGCGCGGCACATGATCCCGCAAGGGGGCGGCCGCATCGTCAACGTCTCATCGCGCGGCGCGTTTCGCGGCGAGCCGACCGCCCCGGCCTATGGGGCCAGCAAGGCCGCGCTCAACGCGATGAGCCAGTCACTGGCCCGCTACCTGGCGCCGCACAACATCTCCGTCGGCGTGGCCGCCCCCGGCTTCGTGGAAACGGACATGGCCCGCGGCGCGCTGAGCGGTGACAGCGGCCGGGAGATTCGCGCCCAAAGCCCGTTCAACCGGGTGGCAAAACCGGACGAAGTAGCCTACGCCGTGCTATTCCTGGCGTCCGAGGGGGCGGAGTTCATGAGCGGGGCGATCATCGACATCAATGGGGCGTCGTACTTGCGGACGTGACTCGTAGATGGCGTCACTTCTGGCTTCAGGCGGGGGGCGTGGCCTTGCGCCGCCGCCGGGCCGTCACCAGGAACACACCCAACACCACCAGCACACCGCCGAACAAGCTGGGGATTGACGGCGTCTCCCTGAACAGCACCAAACCCCACAGTATGGTCACCACCGGGCTGAGCGTGAGGATGATGGTATGGATGCTCATCGGCATCCGGCGCAGCGACAGATAAAACAGCGAACGGCTGATGACCACGTCGACGGTGCCGGCCACGGTGACCAGCAGCCAGGCGATGGGGGTGGGCCACACCAGCTGCCCGCGCACTGTAGCGAACAGGAAGAGAAAGAAAGCGGTGGCGCCGATGCGATAGAGAAAGAAGTCGCCGAAGCTCATCTCCTCACCGTATCGTTTGACGACGGCCGTGTGCAGCGCATAGAAAAAGGTGGACAACAGCACCATCAGTGAGCCGAAGCGTAGGTAGTCGCCCGGCTGGAAGCTGATGACGAACGCGCCGGAGAGGGCCAGCAGCGCGCCGACGATCTCGATCGACTTGAGCCGCTCGCGCAGCCAGATCAGCCCCAGCCCCAGCGAGAAAAGGACCGACGTCTTGCTCAGCAGCGAGGCGGTGCCGGGATCGACGAAGGTGACGGCCGCGTAGTTGATGACCGTCGAGGCGGCAACCAGCGCGCCGACGACCGCGAAGAATCGCCAATGGTGGAACAGCACGCCAATCCGAATCTCCCCGCGAATGGCCTGATACGCGCCGACTTGCACGAAGGCGATAGCCAACACCAGAAATGACGACATCTCCGCCGGCAAATGGGGCAGCAGCGCCCGCGCAAAGACGAAATGAAGGCTGTCGACGATCAACAAGACCACGAACAGCACAAGCGTATTACCGGCCGGCTGTGCCGGTTTGTTGTCGTCCATAACTGTCTGCTCTACCGGAATGGGGGTTTACTCGATGACGTCTGAGGGGAGAGTTTAGCCCCCGTCTATGGCCCCGTCAAACCATATAACAACCGCCGCCGCCACCACGTCAGAGCTTCCTTAGAAGAGCCCTTGCCGCCCTTGGGTTATCCATTGGGACATCTATAATTCGAGCTTGTGAGAGCTTATTTGCGAAAGGGGTGCCTGACCCTCCTGGCGTTGATCGTCATCATCGTTGCCTCCCCGCTGTTGTGGCGGGCGGCGGTCAAGCTGTATTACCAGCGCGACATCCTCCAGACGGCCGACGTGCCGGATGGACGGGTGGCGGTGGTGTTCGGCGCGGCCGTCTATGGCAACGGCCGCCTCAGTCCGGTGCTGCGCGACCGGGTGGATACGGCGATCGAGCTGTACGAGAATGGTCGGGTTGACCACATCATCGTCAGCGGCGACAACCGTTCCGCCGACTACGACGAGCCGGGTTCGATGATGGCCTACGCCATTGAGCGGGGCGTCGATCCCGAGGACATCACCCCCGACCGCGCCGGGCACCGCACCTACGACACCTGCTATCGCGCCAGCTACGTCTTCGATGTGACCGACGCTGTGCTGGTGACGCAGCAGTTCCACCTGCCGCGCGCCTTGCTGACCTGCGAGGGACTGGGTATCGACGCGGTGGGGGCGGTGGCCGACCAGCGGCGCTATCGCGGCGCGGGCTGGTATGAGCTCCGCGAGACGGCCGCCACCGTCGTCGCCGTCTGGGACGTCATGCGCCGCAATCCGCCCCCTCTCCTCGAACCCGTCTTCTACCCCGGCAACAGCGACCCCGGCCAACTGGCTGGGGGCAATTAGAAATTAAACACGGATTTGCACAGATGAAACGGATAAGGAATAAAATCCGTCCTAATCTGTGAGAATCACTGTTTTAATTATTTTTTCGGCTGCTGAGATGCCGGATAAGCCTGCGCCTTCGACACGGGGGCCGGCGAAAGCGTCGCCGGCGAAGGCCAGCGGGCCGGGGGTGTGGCACAGCAGGTAGCGCTCGGGGTATGGAGTCTCGGGGATGGCGTGGGGCCAGCGTTCAACGAGAGTGTCGACGACGCGGGCCGATTCGCCGAGCCAAGGGGCGAGTTCGGCCGTCATCCATGCTACAATCGCTTCATCGTCCATGTCCCACCTCGCTGCGCTGGCGGCCGGGCCGGCGTGGGCGGTGATCACTTTCACCTTGGGTGAAATCCCCTTCGCCCGATTGTCAGCGATCCACGCTACGGCCAACTCAGGCCGCTGGAGCGCGCCTGGGGGTGGCAATCTCGTAGGCCCTTCGATGTGCAACAGGACGCTGAGGCACGGCAGGTAGCTGATGCGTTCCAACGCGCGCTCGTCGTCGGGCGGCAATGCCAGCCCGCCGGCCCTCAGCAAGGCGAGCGATATCGGCACGGGCGGCGTCAGCAATAGCATGGCGCCGTGGGATTCATTGCCGTTCCCGGCCGTCACTCGCCACATATCGCAGTGGGCGATCTTCGTTATGCCGGTGGCGTAGCGCACGTCAAGGCCCTCGCTGAGATGACGTGCCAGAGCCGCGAACCCGCCCCGCGCGACGTATCGCGGATGTCCGTCGTCGGGTATGCCGCTCAGCGACGTCGCCGCCGAGCCGTCAGACCAGCCGCGAGACCACTCGAACACCCATCCGGCGCTGAGCCACTCATCGACCACCCGCTGAAACTCCGGCGTGCGAACGGTGAAGAATTGCGCGCCGCTGTCGGCCAGGCCGCCGCCCAGCATGCGCGTGGCCAGACGACCGCCAGGCACAGCCCCGCGCTCGACGACGACAACCCGCGCACCCACTTCTGCCAGGCGTCGGCCCGCCAACAGCCCGGCGATACCCGCCCCGACGATTAACACATCTGCTGTGTTTGTGTCAGGCGTATGTGGTTTCATCCTATCCACTACGGTTGCGCACGGCGAACACCGCCAGCAAGCCGCCCAGCAGCACGGCCGCGCCGATGAACAGCCAGGCCGAGAGCTCTTCCAGCGCGAAGCCGCCCGATCCCGATGTTGGCGTATTCGCGCCCTCCGCGGGTTCGGGTTGCGTCGTGTCCGTCGGTTCGGGAGTCGGAGACGCGGCGGCCGTGGGGCTGGGGGTAATGGTAGGGGACGGTGTGGCCGTAGTGGTCGGAGGCACAGTGGCCGTCACCGTGGGCGTTTCGGTGGGCATGGCTTGAAGCGTGGCCAGCGCGTCGGGATCGAGCGTGGCCGTCGGTTCGGCCGTCGGCGTCGGCGTGGCAACTACTGCGATGTCAGCATTGATCGGCAGCACATCGTCGAGCGTAAAATCGTCGTCGACGTTCTCGATGAGGAAGACGGGGAGACCGCCGATGTCACAGGCGGGGGAACAGCGCGCCCCGCGCAGCCGAATGGCATACTGGCCGTTGAACGGGCGAATGACGCGCTCCACGTCCCCTGTGGCCGAGACGAGCAACGCCTCATCAGCCAGCGCCGGCACGCGCAGCAGCAGGTCGTTGGCGTCCCGCGCCCACAGCACGCGCGTCACGTTATCCGGCCGCCGGAAGGAGAAGGCGAAGAACTCCGTCTCGCGCTGGCGGCCGACGGGGGGCGTGAATCCTTGCAGGTGCTCGATCGTCGTGCGATAGGCGTCGAAGCCCGGCCGGCGGCTGCCGTCGGGGCGCAGAATGCCGAACGACTCGCCCCCCTCGGGCAGGTGCACGTCGAGCAGCTTGTAGACGCCGATCGACTCCGCCCCCGCCCCGAAGCCGAGCGCATAGGCCTGCACGATGTAGGCCGCCTGCTGCTCCAGGTCAACCTGGAAGTTCGGCCGCACCACCGGCCACAGCGGATCGAGGTTGGGCGAGGCGTTGGTCTCGTTGATCCAGATCGGCTTCTGCAAGCCGTACCGCCGCTGGATCGCGTCCGTCTCCTGAACCAACTCCTCAACGGTCTCGACACGGAAGTAGATGTGGAGCGTGATGGCGTCGAAGAAGTAGTCGTTGGCCGCCCCGTCGGGATCGTTGGTGGCGACGCTCAGAAATTGGCCCAGCCACGACGGGTCGTGCCAGTAGGACCAGCCCGCCAGGTGGATGACGGCCTCGGGATCGTGCTGCTTGGCGACCTGATAGGCCACCTTGATAAGCTGATAGTAGTCGCGCGTCGTGCCGCCGAATTCGTGACCGTAGACCCCCGGCTCGATCTCCGGCTCGTTCCAGATGATCCAGTTATGGACACCGAGCGGCGCGTAATACTCCACCACCTTGCGCACGTACCCCGCCCACAGGTTGTCGGGATCGTCCACAGGCAGATAGAGGCCGCGCGGCACACCGGAGTACGGCATGGCGTCTGTGGCCCAGGGGGGCGTGTTCTTCAGCAGCCCCAGCACCACCCGGTCTTGCTCCCGCGCGTCCGTCAGCCACTCTTCCAGCACGTGGAGCGTGTTCCAGTCGTCGGGGCCTGTCGGCTGAATCTCGTTCCAGTAGAAGAGGATGCGATCCCAGCCGACGCGCAAATCGGCCGCGTCTTCCTCGCTCCAGAAGGCCTCGATGATGCCAAAGCGGTGGTCGGCCGCTCCGGCTGACGGCTCGCGCGTCGGCGTCGGTTCGGAAGTCTGCGCCTGGACGACGCGCCCGCCGAGACACAACGTTATCACACCCATGCCCAGCAAAAGGAGCATGGCTCTCAAAGTTCTCTTGTTTATCATACGCTCAGTTGCTTGCCGGCAAGATGCCATGCTTGAAAGGCTGGATTATAATGTATACCGTTGTCAACGGGCTATGAATGAGACCAACGACTCCCCGACATTAAGGCTACGCGCGGCACAGGAGAAGGTGTTGGAGTACACCGGCGGCCGCATGGCGATCAGCGCCGTGCCCGGCAGCGGCAAGACGTTCATCCTGACGCTGCTGGCCGCCAGGCTCATCGCCGACGGACGGGTGGACGCCGACGCGGGGCAGCAAGTTCTCATCGTCACCTTCCTGAACACCAGCGTCGACACCTTCCGCGCCCGCATCCGCAAGCGGCTGCTGGACATGGAGATGCCCGACGCGGGCTACGACGTGCGCACGCTCCACAGCCTGGCGCTGGAGATCGTCCGCTCGGCCGGAGAGACGCCCGGCGATGACCTGGTTGTCCTCGATGACCTGCAGAGCCGGCAAATTCTGGAGTCGGCCGTCGACGGCTGGATCAACGACAACGTGCGCCTGTGGGAGACCTTCCTGCCGGAGGCGGGGCGCGACTACAGCCCGCAGATGATCGCCCGCTGGCGCGACATCACGGCCACGACGGCCGCCTCGTTCATCCGCGCGGCGAAGAACGACCGCTTCTCCCCCGACGCGATCCACGCCGCCATTCGCGCCCAGCTGACCGCGGCCGACGAAACCACTGAAAGCGACGAAGAGCCGAACGTGGCCCGCTCGCCGCTGATGCATATGCTGGCCGGTATCTACGGCCGCTACCAGGCGTCGCTGTCGCGCCAGGGCGGGCTCGATTACGACGATCTTATCTGGCGGGCAGCCGATTTGCTCGACCACCGGCCGGATCTTGTCGAAAGCCTGCGCGCTCGCTGGCCGTTCATCCTCGAAGACGAGGCGCAGGACAGCGTGCCGCTGCAGGAGCTATTGCTCGATCAATTGACCGGCAGGGAGGGGAACTGGGTGCGCGTCGGCGATCCCAACCAGGCGATCACCAGCACGTTCACCGCCGCCCACCCGCGCTTCTTCTCCCGCTTCATCGACCGGCCCGACGTGGTGGCCCGCGCGCTGCCCAACAGCGGCCGTTCAGCGCCGCTCATCATCGGCGCGGCCAACGCGATGCTCAACTGGACGCTCGACCACCACCCCGTGCCCGAGGTACGACAGAGCACCTTCCGCCGGCAGGACATCCTGCCCACCCCGCCCGGCGACGCCCAACCCAACCCGCCCGACAGCGAAGCGGAGATGCGCATCCGCGTCTACCGCCACCGCGAGGACGAGGAGCTGCCCGGCGTGGCCCAACTGGCGGTGGAGTACGCTCAACAACGGCCGCACCACACCATCGCCATCCTCGTGCCCACCCACGCCACCGGCTACACAATCGCCCAACACCTCGATGCGTTGAACGCCGATTACGACAATCTGTTGCGCGGCAGCGGCCGGGAGCGAGAGGTGGCCGCCGCGCTCCACGCCGTGCTGGCCGTGCTGGCCAACCCGCTGGACAACAAGGCGCTGCAGGCAGCCCATAACGGCCTGACTGAGCTCAAGGAGACGGGGCCGATCTACGACCCCTTCCCGCCCGAAACAGAAGACGCCGCCCGCTTCCAGGCGCTGCTGCGGAGCGTCTACCGGCCGGAGTCGATCCTCTTCCCGCGCGAGGATGAATCGCTGGCCGATATCCTGCCCGCAGGGGTGGCGTCGGAAGAGGACATCGAGCGGCTGGAGCGGCTGGCCGGTTTCCTGCGCGGCAACTTCGACCTGCGCACGATGCCCATTGACGATCTGACGCTGGCCCTGGCCGACGCGCTGTTCGCCCCCCGGGCAGGCGCCGACGCCGACGACACGTCCCACGAGCTGGATCTGGCAATCGCCTACCAGATCGCCAGCCTGCTGCGGCAGTGGCGCGAGGCGCAACCAGATTGGCGGCTGCCGGAGCTTGTGGCCCAGCTGCAATCGGTGGCGTCGGGGCGGCGGGCGCTCAACGTCGTCCGTGATGATACGGGATACGAGCCGAAGCCCGGCCGGATTTCATTGACGACACAACACAGCGGCAAGGGGTTGGAGTGGGACGCGGTCTTTCTGGTGGGCATCGACGGCATGTGGATTCCCGGCAGCCTGGAAGCCCCCTTCCTCGGCGTCCACGACTTCCTGGGCGGCGATCCCAACGCCGAGGCGACGGCGCAACTATCTTATCTGATGAACAGCACGTCGGGCATCTACCCCAACCGGACGGCCACCGAATCAGCCCACATCGAGGTCATCAGCGAGCGGCTGCGCCTGCTCTACGTCGGCATCACACGGGCCCGCCGCTTCCTGCACATCAGCCGCAGCCGCGCCACCCGCCGCCAAAACCGGGAGCGGGAGACGGAGCCGGCGACGGTGTTGGGCGTGCTGTACCGCTATTTGAAAGGGGAGAGTCTGGACGGTGAGCCGGAGTAGGCCGTCAACCGTTCGTCTCACGGCCGCAGCCGTGAGTCCAATGATAGCCGTCGTGGGCGATTAGCTCATTGGCTTCCGTCGGCCCCCACGTCCCCGACTCGTAGAAGCTGAGCGGCGGCGCGTGTTGCGTCTGCCACCCTTCCAGGATGGGGTCGATCAATTCCCACGACAGTTCAATGGCGTCGTTGCGGGTGAAGAGCGACGCGTCTCCCTTGATGACATCGAGCAGCAGCCGCTCGTACGCCTCGGGGATGGCCAGCGCGCCGAATGACTCCTCGTACTGGAACGACATCTCCACCGTGCGCATCTCGGCCGCCGTGTCGGGCACCTTGGCCTGGAACGAGAAGTGGATGCCCTCGTCGGGCTGGATGCAGATCGACAGGCGGTTAGGCGCGGGCTTTGTCCCCTCAGGCATGGGGAACATCACGTGGGGCGGCCGCTTGAAGAAGATGGTGATCTCCGTCGCCTTGGCCGCCAGCGCCTTGCCGGAGCGCATGTAGAACGGCACGCCCTGCCAACGCCAATTGTCGATGTAGAAGCGCAGCGCGGCATAGGTGGCCGTCGTGGAGCCGGGGACGACGCCCTCAGTGTCGCGGTAGGTGCGGTATTGGCCGCGCACGGAGCAGCTGGCTACGTCCTGCGGCCGAATGGGGCGAATGGCGCTGAATACCTTGGCCTTTTCGTTGCGAATGGCTTCGGCGTGGAACGAGGCCGGCGGCTCGGTGGCGACGAGAGACAACAGTTGCATCACGTGGTTCTGCATCATGTCGCGCATGACGCCGACGCCGTCGTAGAACTTCGCCCGATGACCCACATCGACCGTCTCGGTGGCGGTGATCTGCACGTGGTCGATGTAGTTGCGATTCCACACCGGTTCGTAAAGAGAGTTGGCGAAGCGGAAGACGAGCAGGTTCTGCACCGTTTCCTTGCCCAGATAGTGGTCAATGCGATAGATCTGCGACTCAGCCAGAACGTTGTGAATGGCGCGGTTCAGTTGGCGGGCCGACTGCAGATCGTGGCCGAACGGCTTCTCGACGACCACCCGCCGCCAGCCGTGGTCTTCGTGCACCATGTCGGCCTCCCCCAGGCTCTTGATCGTCTCCTCATAGAGGTTCGGCGCAATGGAGAGGTAGTAGAGGCGGTTGCCGCGGCGGCCGTCTTCCCATTCGCACAACATTTTGTCGACAGCCTGGAGTTGCTCGAACTCGGTGATGTCGCCGCGGAAGTAGGTGATGTTCTTCTCGAACGCGCGCCACGTCTTGGCGTCGTAGGTGGCCTTGGCAAACTCCTTCGTGCCGTCCTCGACGTGGGCGCGGAACGATTCGTCGGAATAGTCGCTGCGAGCCACGCCGATGATTCGCCACTCGTCGGGCAGCCGCCCCTTGCGATAGAGATCGTACAGCGAAGGGACGAGCTTGCGCCGCGTCAGGTCACCCGATGCGCCGAAGATGACGATTGCGTTTGTTTCGCTCATGGGCATTGCCTCGATCAGACTGGTCAGGTGTCTGAGGATTCGCGCCCGGTGTGGGTAGCGAATGCGTCCGACCTGGAGTCGATATACTGTAGCTGAAGGTTGGATTGTAACGCAACCTTTCCAGGTTGCCTCTTTGTGCCGGCTGGCAAGCTTGCGATTCTGTCTGCATCTCCCCCTTTCGACCGGTCGGGACAGATGTCGGCATGGGTGTGGGTGTTGCAGGGGCGGGTCTTAGGCCCGCCCTTCCAGGATGAATTGCATTGGGCGGTGCAAGCCCGTCTTCTTGGGGCGAAATGCAAAGGGCGGTGCAAACCCGTCCTCTTGGGGCGAAATGCAAAGGGCGGGTTACAAACCCGCCCCCTATCAGTTGACTATGCGAAGGTGCCCTAAAGCGTTCTGAGACTATCCAGCACATCAGCTACTAAGTCAAAGCGGCCGAACGCAGGCATGATATAGAACCCACGCACGCACGGCCGCAGCGTCTCGCCTATCTCGCGGGCGATGTTGACTCCTTCGGTCATCGGCTTGTCGGCCCGGCGCATGCGCTCGCGGATCGGCTCGGGGATGTAGATGCCCGGCACCTCGTTGTGCAGAAATTCGGCGTTGCGGCTGTTAAAGAGCGGCTTGATGCCGGCCAAAATCGGCGGCGGCGCCTCGCCATACGCATCTTCATAGGCATTGATGAAGTCGATCGCCGCCTGGGGATCGAACACCGGCTGTGTCAGCGCAAAATCGGCGCCATGCTCCACCTTCTTGCGCAGCAGCTTCAGCTCTGCTTCCTGGTCCTTCGGTGTCAGGTTCAGGGCGCAGCCGACGACGAACGTAGTCGGCTGGTCGATCGTCTGGTTGGCCTTGTCCATGCCGTGGTTGAACTGCTGCTTGATCAGGGCGATCAGACCCGTGGGCACGATATCGTAGGTGTCGTTGGCCTCGGGGAAGTCGCCGATGCGGGCGGGGTCGCCCATGGTGACGAACAGGTTGCGGATGCCCATGGCGTGGGCGGCCAGCAGGTCGCCCTGGATGCGGATGAGATTCCGGCCGCGCGTCGGGAAGTGGAGCACCGTCTCCAGGCCGATGTCCTTCTGCACCAGATAGGCGGCCGCCCAGGCGCTCATTCGCATGCGCGCCAGCGGGCTGTCGGCAATGTCGAGGAACGTCGCCCCCGCCTCGCGCAGCATCTTGGCTCCTGCCAGCAGCCGCGCCGGCGCCACGCCCTTCGGCGGGTCCATCTCAACGGTCAGGATGAGCTCCCCATTGGCCAGGTGTTGGGCCAACAGCGTCGGCCGGTCGGGTTGGGCCACTGTCGTCTCGGCACGGCTGATGATGCGGATTTGCGGCTGTGTGACAGTCGATTCGCCGGGCGTGTCGAGCGCCTGCCGCATGGCTTTGATGTGGGCGGCCGTGGTGCCGCAGCAGCCGCCGATCAGGTTGACGCCGGCGTCGATGAAGGCGCGGGCATAGTCGCCGAAGTAGTCGGGCGTAGCGGGGTACATCACCCGGCCGCCCTGCATCTGTTCCGGCCAACCGGCGTTGGGGGACGCGGAGACGGGGATGTCGGGAGCCAGCTTGCGCACGACGCTGATGAGACGCAGCACTTGCGACGGGCCGCCGCTGCAGTTCACGCCCACCGCGTCGACATCGAGCTCGGCCAGGTTGGTCGCGATTGCGTCGGGCGGGTAGCCGAGCATGGTGATGTCGTCGCGGGTGAAGGTCAGTTCGACAATGATGGGCACATCTTTGCTGAGCGAGCGGGCGGCGGCCACAGCCGCTTCCACTTCCTTGATGTCCGACATCGTCTCGATGATGAGCAGGTCAACGCCCTGCGGCTCGGCCGTCAGCAACGCCTCGATCTGCTCGGCGAACGCCTCTTGGGCCTCGGCCGACGAGACGCGGCCGAGCGGCGCCAGCCGGACGCCCAGCGGCCCCACCGAGCCGGCCAGCAGAATGTCGCGGAAAGACCCATCGATGACCCGACGGGCGACGGCCACGGCCGCCTGATTGATCTCGACGACTTTATCCTGCAAGCCATGTTCGGCCAGCTTGTACCTGTTGGCCCCGAAAGTGTTGGTCTCGATCAGGTCAGAGCCGGCGTCAATGTAAGAGCGATGGATCTCGGCCACGAGTGCGGGGTTAGAGAGGTTGACCGCGTCGAAGGATTGATCGATGGGGATGCCCCGGCCGTGGAGCACGGTGCCAAACGCCCCGTCCATGAGAACGGGGCCTTGTTCCAGACGTTGTTTGAATTGTTGACGGTTCATTGCATGCTCAATTTGAATGCACGATAACGCTTCCGGAGCATTATCGCGCAGGATTCTTAAAGGCCGTCTGTCGCTGCGGCGCGACGTCAGACCTTCGAATAGGCCATTCTACCGCTAATCGCCGAATAAGTCTTGGATCAGCAGGTTGGCCGCTTCCGTGTTGAGCAGCAAGACGGACGCGCCGGCCGGGGTTCGGAAGCTGGTCACGTAATCCTGATCGAGCACATCGTTGCGCATGTTCTCCGTCGGGATGTCGGACACAGTCTTGGCCAGGCGCAGGATCTGCTCCAGGCTGAGATCAGTGCGGATGCCGCTCTCCACCTCACGGTAGAGCGCTGGCGCGCGCAAAAGCATGTCGCCAATGCCCAGTTGCAGCGCCTTGCGCCGCACGGCATAGAGCACCTGCTGCTGGCGGTAGGCGCGGTTGAAGTCGCTGTCGGCGTGGCGAGTGCGGGCGTATTTCAACGCCGTCTGCCCGTCGAAGCGGTTCATCCCGGCGGGGATGTAGAGCGGATCGTAGCCGTAATCCATGTCAGGGTACAGCGGATCGTTGATGTCGTAGGGCACTTCCACCTCGATCCCTTCCAGCAGATCGATGATGCGCACGAAGGCGCTGAAGTCGATCATCACGAAGTGGTGAATCGGCACGCCCAGATTGGACGAGACGGTTTGCATGGCCAGCGCCGCGCCGTCGAGGTAATCCCCCTCTCTGGAGCCATAGACCAGTGCCGTGTTGATGCGATCCTGCCCATAGCCGGGGATTTGGACATAGAGGTCGCGCGGAATAGACAGGATCGAGGCGGAATCCGTCTCGGGGTTGATGGATATGACCATCATCGAGTCAGTGCGCGAGACGAACGCCTCGCCCGGCCGCCGATCGATGCCCAGCAGCAGGAGGTTGACGCGATCGTTGCCTTCCCAGGCGGAGATCGTCGGCTCCGGCGTGGGTGCGGCCGACGTCGCCCCGGCCACGATCGGCACAGGGGCCAGCCCGCCGTCCACCGGCGATAGGCCGCCGCCCAATCCCCCTTCCCCCTCGGCGCCGCCGGGCGGCTGGCTGAGTAGGTGGTCGACGGTGAGATATGCAAAAAATAATACGGCAATGGCTGATATCACAAACGCAATGGAAAGCATCGCGCTGAGCCAGCCCGGTAGTATCGGTTGTCGATTCAATTTAACACCCAAACCTATAGTTAAGGACGCTCCCGGTTGGGAGAGTAATTACATTATACTCTCTAAACGCGTCAACTAGCGGTCTGGTTCCCGTCGGATTCCCTTTGATTCGTATACTTCTCATGTGCGGGTTTTTATGATATTATTGAGAAATATTCGTCAGAAAAGAATTAAACACGGACAGGACACGGAGTAGACGGATTTTACGGATTGGTTTTCCTGGTGATTAATTCTTCTGCCCGTGATATCCGTTTTGATCCGCGTGAATCCGTATTGAAAGATTAGAAATCCTATGGCTTTAGACCGCTTCGGGCGTAACATCAACTATTTGCGTATATCTCTGACTGATCGCTGCAATTTACGGTGTGTTTATTGCATGCCCGAAGATATGACTTTTCGGCCGCGCAGCGAGCTGCTGCAGGACGACGAGCTGATTCGCCTTGTGCGCCTGTTCGCCGAGATCGGTTTCCACAAGTTCCGGCTGACGGGCGGCGAGCCGACGGTGCGGGCTAACGTCGTCGGTTTGGTAGAGCAGATTTCGGCCACGCCCGGCGTCGAGAAGGTGGCCATGACCACCAACGGTCTGCTGCTGGATCGTCTGGCCGAACCATTGGCCGCCGCCGGGTTGAGCCGCGTCAACATCAGCATCGATACGCTGGACCCGCTGAAGTTCAAGAAGCTGACGCGTTGGGGCGAGGTTGAGGACGTGTGGCGCGGCATTCGCGCGGCCGAGACGGCGGGGCTGGAGATCAAGCTCAACACCGTCGTCGTCCGCAACTACAACGACGGCGAGGACGTCGTAGATTTGGCGCGGCTGACGCTCTACCAGCCATGGCAGGTGCGCTACATCGAGATGATGCCCTTCGGCGAGGTGGCCGACTTCCAACTGGCCGGCGTGGTGACGCAGAAGGAGATTCACGCGACGATCGAGTCGGCGCTCGGGCCGTTGTCGCCGGTCAATCCGGGTGAGCTGGACGGCGAGGCCAGCCTCTACCAGCTTGAGGGTGCGCCGGGGCGCGTCGGGTTCATCAGCTCGATCAGCCAGCCGTTTTGCGCCAGCTGCAACCGGGCGCGTCTGACGGCCGACGGCCGCCTGCGTCTCTGCCTGCTGCGCGAGAAGGAAGTGGACCTGATGACGCCGCTGCGCGACGGAGCGACGGACGAGGAGCTAACGGCCATCCTGAAGAAGGGTATCTGGTGGAAGCCGTGGGGCCATGGCCTGGCCCAGGACAGCATCCCCCTCAACCGTGTCATGTCGGAGATCGGCGGCTAGCGGGTCTACTCGTCTGTCTCGGCCGAGCTGCTCGGCCCCGTGGGCGGCGCGAAGCGGCCGAGCGGCGCGTTCTCCAGGCCCCAACTCTGCTGGATGAGGTAGAGCGGCCGCCCCTTCACCTCGTCGTAGATGCGGCCGAGGTACTCCCCAATGATCCCCAAGCTGATGAGCTGCACGCTGCCGAGGAACAGAACCACGACGAGCGTCGTCGCCTGCCCTTCCAGCGGCTGGTGAGGTTCCAGCAAACGAACCAGCACGACGGCCAGAATTCCCAGCACACTGATCCCGGCGATAATGAACCCCAGGATGGTCGCCAGCTGCAGCGGGAAGTAGGAAAAGCTGGTGATCGCATCGAGGGCGAAGGGGAGCATCTTCTTCAGGCTGGTGAATTTGGCTTCGCCGGCATAGCGTGCTTCTCGGGCGTACTCGATGCCGATCTGCCGGAAGCCCACCCAAGGCACCATGCCGCGCAGGAAGCGGTTGCGCTCGTTCATGCCGCGCAGCGAATCGACGACGCGCCGATCCATAAGGCGAAAGTCCCCGGTGTCGAGCGGGATATTGATGCTGGTGATGCGATGGATGAGGCGATAGAAGATCTTGGCCGTGGTCAGCTTGAACCACGTCTCCCCCTTCCGGCTGGCCCGCACGCCGTAGACGACGTCATAGCCGGCGCGCCACTGTTCGATCATCAAGGGGTACACCTCGGGCGGGTCTTGCAGATCGGCGTCGGTCAGGATGACGGCGTCGCCGCGCGCGTAATCCAGCCCGGCCGTGGCCGCTATCTGGAAGCCGAAGTTGCGCGAGAAGCTGAGCCCCTTGACGCGCGGGTCTTGCTTATGGAGCCGGGCGATGACCTCGGCCGACTGGTCGCGGCTGCCGTCATTGACCAGCACCAGCTCCCACTGCTCCCCCGCTCCGTCTAGGACGGCCTTCACCCGCTCATAGAGGGCGTCGAGGACGACTTCCTCGTTATAGACAGGGGCTACGATTGAGATTAAACCTTTGCGTTCGTCCACTCGAAATCAGACCTCGAGACCAACTATCAAACCCACATGCTCAGAAGGGTACAACGTCTCATCATCGTGCGCCGCCTTGTCGCCGAAGATAGAGGCTGCCGTCACTCTATACACCGCCGGCGACACAAAGACGTAGTCGAGACAGACGGCCGGCACAGGCTGCGGTTGCACCAGATTCGTGGGGTAAGTCGCCAGGGGTTCGCGCCCTTGTGCTTCATCATACGCCGAACGGTAGGTTTGGCGCATGAAAGCTACCGCTGGCCCTTTTGGCGTCTCATTGAAATCCCCCGCAATCACCTGCAATGGTACCCGTCTTTTCTCGTTGATCCAGCCGACGAACTTCATCGCCTGTTCGATGCGCACTTCGGACGCGGCCGCCCCATGATGCAGTTGAACGGTGACAAAGTCAAGTGACTGGCGTCGTGAGCCGGCCGCCCCGGCGGGCAGCTCCATATTGACACGTAACGCCACCCGGCCGCCGAAGCCCAGATCCAGCACGTCGTGGTAGATGACGGGGATGCGGGTCATGACGCCGACGCCCTGAAAGCGATAGCGTAACCCGGCGCCATGCCCCTGGATGAGTCGATAGGGGCGGCGGCCGTCGCCGGAGATACGGATATTGACCTGCCGGGTTAGCCAGCCCCCCTGGCCGATCGAAAGGTCGATCTCCTGCAGGGCAATGATGTCGGGCTGGGCGTCAACGATTTGGCCCACCAGCAGGTGACGTCGGGCCAGCCAGCGGTTCGCGCGCCCGCGCAGGTTGATCGTCGTTGCCGTAAAACCGAACATGACCGCGTGGCCGGGGGATTACTTGAAGGAGAGTTCCATTTCGCCGGCGGGCACGGCCGTCTTGACGACTTCGTTGGCGTCGTAGATGGTGAGGGAGAACGGCGCGTCGGTGCGGATGCGAATGGCCTCACTCGTGCCGACGATGTCCAGACTCCCGTCTTGGCCCAGCGGCAAGTTGCGGATGCCGTACGCCTGCTCCCGTTCCAAGCCGCGCCGCCAAGTGACTTGCTTCAGCGGCCAATCGACCCACACCCCCAAGACGAACTCTATCAGCATCGGGACGATAGCCGCGGCGGTCAGCCCGGCCAAATCCACTTCCGACGGCTCGCCGGGCGTCGGGTCCTCGGGGGCGTAGTTCTCCCAGAAGTGGCCCGTCTCGGCCAGGATGCGGCAGACGAGATCGGCGTGGTTGATAGCCAACTTGTGGGCCGTGGCGAATTGATCGGCCGCCTGCAAGCCTCGCATGGCCATGTAGGTGAGCGAGGGCCAGACGGCGCCGCGCCAGCCGTTGCCGGTGCGGGCGTTGTAGCCGTCGCTGTCGGCTGAGAGGCTGGGGATGACGTTCTCGGTGCGGAATGACCACGAATCGCGCAGATGCTGGACGAACGGCCCGCGGCGCTCCTTCGGCACCAGCTGGGGATCGAGCAAAGCCCAGTAGGCGGCGATGCTTTTGACCGGGCTGAACTGCCCATTCGGCCCGATATCCTGATAGAAGTTGAGGTCATCGTTCCACATCTCGTTGTTGATCACCAGAGAGAGCCGGTCACGTTCGGCGACGATCTCTTCGGCCAACTCGTTTTCGCCCAGCAGCACGGCCATGCGCTCCAGCGCGGTGCAGTCGAGCGACGCCTGGGCGCTGGCGTCGATCCAGGCCCAATGGCCGTGGTGGTAGCGGCCGTGGGGGACGCGCGGCTGGTTGACCAGGCCGCTCGCATAAGCTGTCGTCCAATACAGGCCGTTGCGCCAGGTGCGATTGGCTCGACACCAGCGATGGTAGGCCATGAGGGGCCAAAACACCTTGGTGATGCGCTGCTTATCTTCGGTCAGCCGGAAGTTGCGCCACTCCGTCCAGGCCAGCAGGCTGGGGCCGGTGCTGTTGGGCTCATAGGGTTGGTGGGCGTCGGCTCCGGTATCGGGGACGAGTTCGCGGCAGATAAAGCCGTCGTCGTGTTGGGCGGCGTAGAAGTTGTCGAGGATGTCGACCAGTTGGAAGGAGCCGGGGACGTAGCCGGACAGGTTGGTGAAGAGAGCGCTGCGCCCCATCTCGATGAAATGGCCCGGCTTGGGGCGGTTGTAGACCGCGCCCAGCGCGGAGCCGCTCGGCGGGGTGGTGAGACCGTCCCAAAACGCCCGCCATGCCGACCAGTAGAGGTCAATCCAGCCGGGGTCTTCGGGCAACACGGGCTCGGGCAGGCGTGGCCGAATCTCGGCGAAATCGGGGATTCGCGCTGGCTGTCGTTCGCGCCCTCGGAATACGTTCTTTTCAACCAATGGCTCAGCGGGGGGTGTAAAGGTATGAGACATCGGTTCGTCCCGTGCTCAACGGCCGGTTCTGCGGGTGTCGCTCGCAGAACCGGCCTATGATGCCGCTCGATTACGGTTGAATTTCTTCGATCGTGATGCGCGTGATCGTGTCGCCCGCCGGGGCGTACGGGTTGCGCGACGGATCGCGCGGGGTGATCTTCTCCACCACGTCCATGCCCTCGGTGACCTTGCCGAAAATGGTGTAGGAGCCGTCGAGTTGGCTCACATCGCCATAAGTAATGTACCACTGGCTGCCGTTGGTGTTGGGGCCGGCGTTGGCCATGGCCACCACGCCCTTGCCGTCGTGGGACAGCGAGCGATCGATCTCGTTGGGAATGTAGTAACCGGGGCCGCCGCGGCCGGTGCCGCTGGGGTCGCCGGTCTGGGCCACAAAGCCGGGAATGACCCGGTGGAAGGTGACGTTGTCGAACCACCCCTCGCGGGCCAGGAACACAAAGCTGTTGACCGTCTGCGGGGCGGATTTCGGCAGCAGTTCAATGGTGAAGTTGTCGCCCGAAGCCATTTCCACACGCGCCAGATAGCGCGCGTCCTGGTTAATGGTCATCTCAGGGGCGGACGAGTATTGGCGGGACGCCAGATCTTTCATCTTCTTTTCTTCGTTCACAAATGCCTCCCAGGCTTCAAATTCACGGGGCAGCGATTCGCCGGGAACCGTCAGCCCGTTGACTAGCGCCGACGGTGTGCCCGGCAAGCCCAAAGCAACTGCTTCCTGCTCCGAGCCGGACACGGTGTCGGCATAAACGCCGCCGTCCAGTTCATCAGTGAACCGGCCGACGTCGAGATCTATCTCTCCGGCCAGGGCGATGAAAAAGTCGCGCGCGGCCGTCTGATCGAGGCTGCTCCAGCTCGTCTGGCGCTCGAACAGCAGATCATGGTACTCCCAGAACTTGCCTTGCGCCCCCGCTGCCTCGGCCGCTTCGGCCGCTTTCTGGGCATGGGGGTGGATGCTGTTCAGGGGAAAGTGACGATAGACGATTTGCACGTCTTCGGGATAGGCGGCCACCAACTGCTTCAGCAGCGGGGCCATGCCCGCGCAGCCGGGGCATTGGAAGTCGCCGTACTCGACGACGGTCACCGCCGGATCAACGGTGTTGCCCAGCTTCCAATCCCGCTCGCGGACTTGCGTGGGGTCGCCAGGATCGGCGGCGGGGGGTTCGGCGTCGGCGCTCCCGCCCGCGGCCGTCTCGGTCGTCGGCTCGGGAGCCGTGTCCCCCACGGTCTGATCGCCGCTCACCGGTAATTCAGTCGCGCCCGAGCCGCAGGCAGCCATGAACAGAGCTAGCAGCACGAGGAGCAATCCGAATCTCTTCATAAGTTTTCGCTCCTAATAGAGGAAATAAGCCGGCACGCAAGGGGGGAACCTCCCACCCTTGCATGCCGGCGTTCAGATCGTAGTCGGGTTATCGACGGGGCGGACGGCCGCCGCGATCGCCGCCGCCGCGCCGGTCTCCGCCGCCACAGCCGTTGCCGCCGCGCGAGCCGCCACCGCCGCTGCCCTTGCGGACGGCGTCCTGGGCGCGCGCTTCCTCAAGGGACCAGCCCTCGAGCACGGCGCGACGCGAGAGGCGGATCTTGCCTTCGCCGCTGACGTCTGTGACCATGACCATGATCTCATCCCCCATCTTCACCGCGTCCTCCACCCGTTGCAGGTGCTCGGATGCCAGCTGAGAGATGTGGACCATGCCGTCCTGGCCCGGCGACAGCTCGACGAACGCGCCGAAGTCGGTGATGCGAACGACCTTGCCGGTGAAGATCTCGCCCAGGTCGGGATCGTGAGTCAGGGTGTGGATTCGCTCGAGGGCGGCTTCGGCCTTCAGGCCGTCGACGCCGGCGACGAAGACGGTGCCGTCTTCCTGGATGTCGACCGAGACCTCGAACTCCTCTTCCAGCCCGCGAATCGTCGCGCCACCCTTGCCGATGACGGCGCCGATTTTCTCGGGGTCGATCTTGATAGTCAGCATGCGCGGCGCGTAGTGGCTGAGCTCCTCGCGCGGGGCGGGGATGGCTTCCAGCATCGACTCCAGAATCTGGAGACGGCCGACGCGTGCCTGCCCCAGCGCCTGGGTCATGATGTTCATGTCCAGGCCGCTGATCTTGATGTCCATCTGCAGGGCGGTGATGCCTTCGCTGGTGCCGGCGACCTTGAAATCCATGTCGCCCAGGTGGTCTTCCAGACCCTGGATGTCGGACAGGACGGCGTACTTCTCGCCGTCGGCGACGAGGCCCATGGCCACGCCGGCCACCGGCCGCTTGATCGGCACGCCGCAGTCCATCAACGCCAGGCTCGACGCGGCCACGCTGGCCTGGCTCGTGCTGCCGTTCGACGACAACACTTCCGACACCACGCGAATGGTGTAGGGGAATTCCTCTTCCG
>CAYNOL010000025.1:0-28799 GCA_964398825.1 uncultured Ardenticatenaceae bacterium | reverse complement strand
ACATGGACGAGTTCTTCATGGTGCGCGTGTCGGGCCTGAAGCAGCAATTCAAGCTGGGTCTCACCACCATTTCATCCGACGGCTTGCTGCCGCGCGAGCAGCTGGCCAACATCCACCGCACACTCACACAACTGTTCGCCGAGGCCAACACCATCTGGCGCGACCAGTTGCGCCCCGAGCTGCTGGAGAACAACATCCACGTGCTGCGCTACGAGGAGCTGAGCAAGTCGCAGCGCAACAAGCTGCGGGTCTACTTCGAGCGCGAGATCTTCCCCGTGCTGACGCCGTTCGCGTCCGACCCCAGCCGGCCGTTCCCCCACATCTCCAACCTGAGCCTGAATCTGGCCATCCAGGTGCGCGACCCCGCCACCGGCGAGATGCACTTCGCGCGGGTGAAGGTGCCGCCGGCGCTGCCTCGCCTGGTGCCGTTGAAGCGGTTCGATCCCGACCAGCTATCGACCCCGGCCGTCCAGAAGTTCGTCTGGTCCGAAGAAGTCATCGCCGCCAACCTCGACCGGCTGTTCACCGGCATGGAGATCGTCGCCGCCCATCCGTTCCGCGTGACGCGCAACAGCGACATGGAGCTGCAGGAAGAGGAGGCCGACGATCTGCTGTTGATGATGGAGGAGAATCTGCGCCAGCGCCACTTCGGCACCGTCGTCCGGCTGGAGATCGACGAGAGCATGCCGCCGGAGACGCGCGCAATCCTCACATCGAACCTCGAAGTCGACCCGTACGACGTCTACACTACCCACGGCCCGCTGGGGCTCAGCAGCCTGTGGGAGCTGCACCGGGTGGAGCGGCCCGACCTGAAGGACAAGCCGTTCAAGCCGCGCACGCCGCCGGTGCTGCAGAACGCGCGCGGCAGCATCTTCAGCGTCATGCGCCAGCGGGACATCCTGCTCCACCACCCGTACGACAGCTTCTCGCCGGTGGTGAGCCTGCTGGAGGCCGCGGCCGATGACCCCGACGTACTGGCGATCAAGACCACCCTCTACCGCGTCGGCACCAACCCGCCGGTGCTGCAAGCGCTGAAGAAGGCGCGACTGAACAACAAGCAGGTGGCGGCCGTCGTGGAGCTGAAGGCCCGCTTCGACGAGGAGACGAACATCCATTGGGCCCAGGAGCTGGAGCGGGTGGGCGTCCACGTGGCCTATGGGTTGATCGGGCTGAAGACCCATTGCAAGGTGACGCTCATCGTCCGGCGCGAGCGGGACGGCATTCGCCGCTACGTCCACCTCTCCAGCGGCAACTACAACAGTACCACGGCCCGCCTCTATACCGACATCGGCTATTTGAGCCACGACGAGACGCTGGCCGACGACGCCAGTGACCTGTTCAACTTCCTGACCGGCTATTCGCGCCAGGAAGAGTTTCGAAAATTCCTCGTCGCGCCGGTGACGATGCGGCCGCGGCTGCTGGAGTACATCCAGCGAGAGACATCGCTGGGCCCGCGCGGCCGGATCATCATCAAGTGCAACTCGCTGGTAGACGGCGAGATGATCCGCAATCTCTACCAGGCGTCACAGGCGGGGGTGAAGATCGACCTCATCGTGCGCGGGATCTGCTGCTTGCGGCCGGGGATTGAGGGGGTCAGCGAGAACATTCGGGTGATGAGCATCGTCGGCCGCTTTCTGGAGCATTCGCGTGTCTACTACTTTCACAACGATGGCGACCCGGCGCTCTACATGGGCAGCGCCGACCTGATGCCCCGCAATCTCGACCGGCGGGTAGAGGTGCTCTTCCCCATCGAGCATCCGACCATGCAACGCCACATCGTCGACAACATTCTGGCGATCTGCCTGCGCGACACGGCCCAAAGCCACATCCTGCAACCCGACGGCCAGTACGTGCCGCGCCGCTATTTGCTGGACGACGATGAGCCGCTGTTCGACAGCCAGGCGTGGTTTCTCAACCAGCGCGAGGGATTGCCGGCTGATTTCCTGTAAATGTACCGCAAGCTTCAGCTTGCATCCCCAACCAAAAGCCAGAGTATTCGAACACCCGACAGGTGGGCGCCGTGTGGCGTAAGCTGTTAGCTTGCGTTCGGGTGGAGAATGCAAGCTAACAGCTTGCGCTACAGCTTGGCTACGGCGCGGCCGTCGGTGACGCCACCGCCGGGTCGGCCGACACCCAGCACTGCGCCATCCACACGTTTCCATCATCGTAGCACAGCAGCCGGTACCACTGCTCGTCCGTGCTGATGCCGATGACCGGGTAGGTCTGGCCGCCGAAGACGGTCGCCACCGGCTCATAGCTCTCCCCCGGGCCGCTGTAGAACGTCGCCTCGTCGGCGTTGATCAGCACCGCTTCCACGTCCGTCGGCCAGCCCATGAAGCCGAAGCCGGAGAACAGCATCATCTCCCAGCGATACGAACCGTCGGGCTGCTCAGTGATGAACTGGATCGCCTCGCCGGTTCCGTCCTCGCCCCAGCCGCGGCCCAGCAGCGTGGCCGCCACTTTCTTGTCCGGCCCCAGAAATGACGGCGGGGCCAGCCCATCCAGCATCGACGCCAAATCGACGTCGGCCGCGGCCCATTCGATCTGTGCCCCCTCAGGCAGCAGCGACGCCGCCAGGAAGTCGGCCGCCTCGTCGGGCGCGTACTCGACCCCTTCCGACAGCCAGTAGCCTACCGTGAACGGGTCCGACATAACGGCCTGCAGCCCGTCGAAATCGCGGGCGGCGATGGCCAGCTTCAGGTCCCCGGCGAACTCCTCGGGCGTTCCGGAGATGGGGCCGGCAGTCGTGGGCGATAGATCGGGCGACAGATCGGGCGTCGGTGTGGCCGCGGCTTCGGTCGTGGCTGGCTTGGCCGTCGCGGTGGCCGGTTCGGTGGTGGGAGTGGCGGGCTCGATCCCGGCCGTCGCCGATTCGAGCGTCGGCTCCACCTGCGACCCGCCGGGGAGGCAGGCGACAGCCAGAACGGTGAGTAGCGACAGCAGAAATAATAGACGGATCGGTTTTGTCATTGCGATACTCCTTCAGCATAAGGCTGCAAAATCCGGTTGAGCGTGTTCACAGAGGATAACGGTTTTGTCTACCTCACCCTCAGGTGGTAGACGTAGGAGTCCGCTTGGCGGTTCCATCAATTCTCGCCGAAACTATTAATCAAGTCGCTAGGCATTTCTTAACCTGGCCTCATCTAACAGTGGCAAAGTTACCGGCTGATTTGTGGGCGATCGCCCACGACAACACAAGGAGACGTATGAAGAGCTTATATCATTTTGTATGGGTTGTTATGTTGGCGGTGGCCCTTGTGGGCTGTGGCGTCCTGCAGGAGCCGGAAGCGGCCAGCGGGCCGATTGAGGCCATTCCACTGGAGTCGCAATCGGCCGGCGTCTTGGAGCCGAGCGTGGAGCAACCAAACGAGCCGGAGCTGGAAGCGCTGCCGGCACCCGATGTAGTGACGGCCGAAGCCATCGCGCCGGCCCCGCCCGATGCGACGACCGATCAAACCACCCCGCCCGATGCGCCGACCGAAACCACCGCGCAGGTCGGGACGGCCGTTCTGTTCAACATCGACCCCGCCGCGTCGCAAGTGCGCTTCCAGCTGGACGAAGACTTGCGCGGCCAACGCACCACCGTCGTGGGTACGACGACCCAGGTGGCCGGCCAGCTATCGGTCAATCTGGCCGACCTGAGCCAGACCCAGGTGGGCGTGATTCAGATCAACGCCCGCACACTGTTGACGGACAACAACTTCCGCAACCGGGCGATCCACAACGAGATCCTCAACACGGGACAATTTGAATTCATCACCTTCACGCCGACAGGCATTGAAGGACTACCGGCCGCCGCCGGGGTGGGGGAGACGATCACTTTCACGCTGGTGGGCGACCTGACGATCCGCGACATCACCCTGCCGGCGACCTTCACCGTTGAGGCCACGGCCGCCTCGGACAGCCAGATCAACGGCACGGCCACGGCCGTTGTCAACCGCGCCGACTTCGGCCTGCAAATCCCCAGCGTCCCCAGCGTCGCCAACGTCGAAGAAGAGGTGGAGCTTTATATCGACTTCACGGCGAATGCGTCGTGAGTAACCAGTGGTCAGTGGGTCAGTTTGTCAGTAGGTCAGTGCCGGCGTATATGTCGCAGCCGACACTGACCTACTGACAAACTGACCTACTGACCCCCTGCTCAACGCCCTTTCTCAATCGCCTTCTTCGCCATCTCGTCCACCCTCCCGGGGGCAATGAGCTTGAGCCATTGGCCGAAGCGAGAGCGGTTGGACATGACGATCTGCCGCTTGCGGGCGGCTGCGCCTTCCAGGATGAGCCGGGCGCACGTCTCGCTGGTCATAAGCTTGTCCACCTGCAGCGGATTGTGGCCCAACGGCTTGCCGTCGGCTCCCAGCGAGCGGGTGTGCATGCCCGAGGCGACGAAGTCGGGGTAGGCGATGATGACGCTGATGCCGTCGTCCTCGACCTCGATGCGCAACGATTCGAAGAAGCCCACCATGGCGTGCTTGCTGGCCGCGTACCCCGTCCGCGTGGGGATGCCTGTCCGCGCGGCGACGCTGGCGATGGCGACGATGCGCCCTCTTGACTGCTTCAGATAGGGCAGGGCGTAGTAGGTGCAGTGCATGCTGCCGAAGTAGTTGACGCGCATCAGGTATTTGAGCAGGTCGAGGTCTTCCACGTCCTCGAACTTCATCCACATGCTGAGGCCAGCGTTGTTGATGAGTGTGTCGATGCGGCCGTACTCGGCCACGGCGCGCTCGATCATCCGGCGGCACTGCTCTTCGTCGGTCACGTCCGTCGCCACGACGATGGCCCGGTCGCCGCGCGCGCGGCAGTCGGCCGCCACAGCCTCAAGCTTCTCCACATTGCGCGCCGCCAGCACCAGCCACGCCCCTTGCTCGGCCAGCTGATGCGCCAGCGCCTCGCCGATGCCGGTCGACGCACCGGTCAATACCACAACGTTTTCGTTAAACTCCATATCCATCCTGTGACTGATCGGAGACCCGCTTGATTATGATCGGGCGTTTCTACCCGCCGGCGAGCCTACGGAGGGCGATTTTATCATAACCGCGGGGGATTTCCCCGAGTATGGGGTGCGAATGGAGAAGGGATTAGAGATTGGAAATTGGCAGACGGGGAGGCCAGGAGATCGCATGTGGCGAGGCCATCAGCTTGCGGCCGTTTGGTATGAAAAAGCAAGCTGGGAAGCATGCACTGCTCTGCAGCGCATGCTTTCCAGCTTGCAGGGACGCGGTATGGAGACGCAAGCTAACAACTTGCGCTACACGCGGCGCCAATGAATTACGGGGAGTTGGCCGGGCGGAAGGTCGCCGTCACAGCCGCATCGCTATTGAGCGTGATGACACGCGTGGGCGATGTATTTCCATCATCCCACTGGACGAATTCCTTCCCGTCTTCCTCCACTGCCGTCAGAGTGATCGGGATTTTGCGAAGATATTGGCCGGTGTAGCTTGAACTGGGAACGGCGACATTGGCCACCAGGACCTTCCCGCCGCCTGCCACGTTGACGGTCAGATTGCCATAGCCATTCTTGCCGGCTTCCTTGTCCAGGAAGGTGCGCATCATATCGGGCCGCAGATTGGCAAAGGAGCGCATGACATCGATATAGCCGTACCAGGCCGGCATCGATTCCGGCACAAGCCAGCGGGCGATGTGATTCGGCATTTCCGATTCAATCGCATTTTGCGCGTCGGTGATTACCGCATTCACGCGCACCGGATCGTAGGTGATGTTGAGATGGCTGGCGAAACGTTGCAGAAACTCGTTGCGGAAGCCGCTGTTGGTCATCATGCGCCGCAGGATGTAGGTATTGACGTTGGCATGCCCGCGGTGCGACTTATGGAGAACGCGGTAAAGAGTGTCATCCTTGTATTCGTGGGGCAGGAAGGCTTCGTCCATATCGTACATGATCCAGCGCCATTGGCCGTCGGGGGCCTTCGGCCGCCACACACGAATGTTGCGAGCCGGCCAGTCGCGGTTGGCGGCATAAATCTCGTGGATGAAGTAATTCATCATCTCGTTGACGTCAACCTGGGCCACAATGGCGTTGTAGTTGGCCGGCACGGTCAAGTCCTTCTTGAGATCCGCCTGTAACGCTTTGTAAAGATCCATGTTGCCGGCTTCGACGATGCGGCCGTCTTCGATGAAGTCGATCTCGGTGTCTCTGTCATAGCCGTAAATCTGATCGGGATACATCTCGTCAGCCTTCGGCCGCATGTTATGGATGCCCCAGTATTCGCCGTTGATGAACAGAACGGCCGGCCGGTATTCCTGGTAGTCAACGTCCATGTAACCCTGCACCAGTTGCTGGACGACCGAATCGCGGAATACCGTCCACGCCCAGTCACGATTGCCCGAATTCCGCAGGATGATGCGTTTCCACTCATCCGTTTCCATATCGGGGAAAATTTGATAATCGATGTCGTTGTCCCCATAGACCCGCTTGGCCTTGATCTCCAGCGATTTACGAGGATGGATGCGAGTGCAATTGCCGTGGATTTCGACGCCGACGTTTTGCTGGAACGCGCGGGTGCCGTCCGGCTCATACATCTCGATGCTTGCCGTCCGCTCCCACGACTGGAAGTAATTGGCTTTCTTCGCGAGGCATCCCTTGTTCTTTGCGCCGTTGCGGCCCACCACGTAGATGCCGATTTCGGGATCGAAGAAGTTGGCCGGCTCGGTGGCCAGAGAGATGACGGTCAGTTCGGTAACAACGCCGATCAGGTAGGTATGGGTTGCCGGCTGGCTGTCCAGTTTATTCGGCGTGAAGACTCGCGCGCGCACGGCCGTCGGCTTATTCAGCGTGATCGGCCCGGTATAGACGGGCGAGGTGGCCGTCGGCTTCGACCCATCCAGTGTATAGCGGATGGTCGCGCCTTGTTCGCTGGTCGACAGGGTCACCTTCTGTCCCGGTGCATAGAAGCCCCCGGCCGGGGAGAAGGTTGGCGGCGTGGCGATATTCGTTGGCGAGTCGTACCTATCACTGCTATTGGGCATCGCCGGCGTGGGCACGTCAAAATAGGCCCAATTGTCGCTTCCGTCGGGATAGCGCCCCAGAGACACATCCGGCTGCTGCAAAACGCTGTAACTTACGGAATCAACCAACTCGCCTTTCGATGTGAAGAGGCCGATCTCCCCCCTACGCATGTCCATATCAAGTTTGGCATAATCCTTCGGGCCGTCCGGGTCCAAATAGAATATCGCCATATTGCCGGGCTTCAGGGTTGCCGTCTTGCCGGTGGCAAAGATCTTCCACATCTTGTTGTTGGCCAGGTCACTGGACAGGTAGTACCCGCTGAGATTGACCGTTGTATTGCCGGCGTTGTACATCTCAACCCACGACGAGAAATTGGTATATTTCTTGCCGCCAATGTTGGTTGTGTTGTTCCCAACAAGCAATTCGTTGATCTTGATAGCCGGGCCGGTATAAGCGCGACTAACCGACGTGATCAGCGCCAGGGCACCGATCAGGATCACAATAAGAACGCGAATGGCATACTTTCGTCGGATCATTTTTCCTCCAATTGTTACGACGACTTGATACGCGGTACTCACGCAAGTACACGCACCGGAACATAATAGATTGGTAACTCACAGACCTTACGATTCACATTACGTTACTTTTGCAACCAATTGAAATAAACTATGGGGTGGAATCGCTCCATTCGCCCACGATAGACGCCGGCGATGCGATTCCAAAGGGAGCCAATCATGTCAGCAAATACCTCTGGTTATTCGGTCGTCCCGTTTCCCCTTTCGCGGCGGCTGGTGCTCGACGCCATGCACGCCGGCAGTCGCAAACACATGATCCACGGCCTGGTTGAGTACGACGTGACCGAGCCGCGACGCTTGCTGCGCCGTCACAAGGAGCGCACCGGGGAGTCGCTGTCGTTCACGGCGTTCGTGCTCCATTGTGTCGGCGCGGCCGTCAGCCAGGACAAGATGGTCCATGCCTGTCGCGACTGGCGCGGCCGTCTGGTGCTGTTCGACGACGTGGACGTCAACACGCTCATCGAGATCGAACTGGAGGGGCGGCGCTTCCCGCTGGCCCACATGATGCGCGGCGTCAACCACCGCACCGTTCAGGAGCTGCACGACGAGATCCGCGACATCCAGAAGCACCCCGAGCACAGCCGTCGCGAGGGGGCGCTCAACCTGATGCTGTGGTACGCGCGGTTGCCGGGCTTTGTGCGTGGGTTGGTCTTTCGCATCGTGCCGCTCAGCCCCCACCGGCTGAAGAAGTTCGGCGGCACGGTCAGTCTGGCGGCCGTGGGCATGTTCGGCAAGGGGGGCGGCTGGGGTATTCCCATGCCGCTGCACACGCTAAACCTGACGCTGGGCGGTATGGCCACGAAGCCGGGGATCGTCGACGGCCGCATCGAGCCGCGCGAGTTCTTGAGCGTCACGTTGAGCTTCGACCACGACGTCGTCGACGGCGCGCCGGCAGCGCGGTTTGCCAACTGTTTGCGGGAATTGGTTGAGAGCGGGTATGGGCTGACGCCCTGACGTTACTCTTCGAAGCCGTCGAATCGCGCCGGCCAGCGGTCGTGCTCCGGCACTTCCCACGTCTTGCGCCACAGCGATCCGGCGCCGTCGATCTTGATCGACTCGCCGCTGATGAACGCCGCCGCGGGAGAGAGCAGGAAGACGATGGCCGCGCTCACCTCGGCCTCGCTGCCCATGCGCTTCATCGGGATATCGCGGATGTTCTGCTCGATCATCGGCCGCACCGCCTCGGGGTAGCGCTCCAGCCCGCTGGACGCGATCAGCCCCGGCGCGACGGCGTTGACGCGCACGCCGGCCCGCGCCCATTCGACGGCCAGCGTCTTGGTCAGGTTCTCGATGCCCGCCCGGGCCGCGGCCGAGTGGGCCATGCCCGGAAAGCCGCGCCACATCTCGATGAGCATGTTGACGATCGCCCCGCCGTGGGCGCTCATGTGGCGGTTGAACGCCTCGCGGCACATCAGGAAGGTGCCGGTCAAGTTCGTCTCTACCACTGCCCGCCAGCCGTTGAGCGAGATCATCTCCGCCGGGCTGATGAACTGGCCGCCGGCGTTGTTGACCAGCCCGTGGAAACCGCCCCGCTCGGCCAGCACGAAGTCGAACAGCGCCGCCACCTGCGCCTCTTCGCGGATGTTGCAGACGAAGGTCGAAGCCTCGCCGCCCGCATCGCCGATCTCGGCCGCCACCCGCTCCAGATTCTCGGCCGTGCGCGCCGCCAGGACAACGTGGGCCCCCAACGACGCCAGCTCGTGGGCCACGGCGCGGCCGATGCCGGTGCCGCCGCCGGTGACGATGATCGTCTGCCCGTCGAACAGGCCGGGCCGGAAGATAGAGCGATAGGTGATAGCCATGGGTGAAACCTCCGCCGGAAATGATAACACCTGACAGGCTCGTCGGGAACCTGTCAGGTGTTACAAGAAAGATGGGAGAAGAATTGGGATTACGGCTGGGCGCCCGCGGTCGAAGTCGCTTGGGTTGTGCCGCCCAGGCGCTCAGCCTCGATCTGAGCCATGCGGGCGAAGTTGATCGCGTCGGCCAGCACGCGAGCTGCTTCCTGCGGACTGTGGAAGCCGGTGCTGTTCTCCGAGGAGATGAAGTCCCAGCGCATCGAGGCGCGTCGCTGCAGATAGAGCGCGTTCTCCAGCTCGGCGTCCGTCGCGCCCGCTTCCTGCGCGGCCACGATGGCGTCGAGCGCGTCCAGGATGGCCGTCTCCGTCGTGCGCAGCAGCTTGGCCGTGCGGTCCTGGATGGTGTTGATGCGCTCCACCAGGTCGGCCTCGCTCTGGCGATGGCACGTCTGGCACGAACCGTTGACGTTGGTCAGCGGACTGCGCAGCCAATGGTCAGAGACCTTGATCGCTCCCTCGCGGACGTAGGGCATGTGGCAGTCGGCACAAGCGACGCCCGACTTGGCGTGCAGGCCGCTGCTATAGAGCTCGAACTCCGGGTGCTGCACCTTGATCATCGGCGCGCCCGTCTCGGCGTGGGACCAGTCGTTGAATCCGATCTCGGTGTAGTAGGCGTCGATCTCGTCGATGTTCAGCCCGTTGTCCCACGGGAAGGTAAGCACCTTGTTCTCGCCGGCGAAGTAGTATTCGACGTGGCATTGGGCGCAGACGTAGGTGCGCATCTCCTGGCGGGTGGCGTTCTCCACGTCGATGCCGCGCTCGGTCATGGCGTTCACGAACGCCGGCCGGGTGATGCGCAGCTCCATCGTGTCGGGGTCATGGCAGTCGGCGCAGGAGCTGGCGATGTGAAGATCGTCGCGCAGATCGTTGTAGGGCGCGCTGTTGAACTCTTCCCAGCCCATTTCGTCGATCAGCGTGATCATATCGGCCGAGTGGCAGTTGATACACGCGCCCGGCTGATCGACGATCTCGGTGCGCAGCGTCTCCTTCTGGTCCTGCAGGGCGTAGAAGTGGCCGCGCTCCTCGTTAAAATCCTTGCTGAAGGCGTAGCCGGCCCAGATGCGAACCATGGCCGGGTAGCGCTCCAGCTTGTTGTAGGGCACCGAGCCGCCGTATGGAGTGCTGATCGTTGAATCCTGGGTCTTCATGAAGGAGTCGTAGTGGCGCGGGAAGTTCTTGCCCCAGACTTCGGGATCGATCTCATTCTCGGCGATCTCGACAACCTTCAGCGGGTACTCTTCCGCCTCGGCCTTGCGCGTGGTGATGTTGACCAGCAAGGCGGCGACCAGGCCCATGATGACCAGACCGCCAACGAAGGCGGCCAGCAGCCACCAGCGGCTGGGTGATTTTTGTGTGGGTTCGTGAGTGGTCATCTATTCCTCGTAGGTTATTTGGGGTGCCCGACTCGCGCATGGCAGAGCAGGCAATCGGTCGGTTCGTCGCTGGCGGCGTGGTTCATTTGAGCGGTGATGGCCTCATGACAGAAAACACAGTTGGCTTGGGCGACGTCGCGATTTAGGGTTGTGATTTGAATCGGTTCGGGAAAGTTCCCGAGTGTGAAGGCGGCGCTGTGGCGGAAGCCGTTCAGCCCCTTGACGGCGTATTTGGCGACGACGTTGGTGTGGGGGGTGTGGCAGTCGTTGCACATCGCCACCGCCTTGTGGCTGCTGTGGTTCCAGCCGTCGTACTGATCGCGCATCACGTGGCAGTTGTTGCAGGACGCGGGATCGTCTGACAGATAGGACGCGCCCTGGGCATAGACGAAGGTGAAGGCCCCCAGTCCGATAATGCCACCGACGACAGCGGCCAGCATCAGCCAGCTTCGGAACGGGACCGCCGCCCAGATGCGCTTCAATACGCCCTGCTTCACAGGGGGCGAATTGGACATGGCTGCTCTCCTTGTAAGACGCACCAGTGAGTTCGACTTAAGAAGTGTGGCGTGGAAGGTGGCTCAACCCCGACGCGCGGTGCGTAAATTAATCATATCATCTTGCCGGAAGGATGCAAACGATACCGGGTGGGGAGATGTTCAGATTTACACAGATTCACGCTGCGGTCAGCTCGCGGGCGCGGCGGGCCAGCGCGGGGATCATCTGCTCCATGGCGGCGAAGCGGGGGTCTTGCGTCTGGCCGCGCACGTAGCGGATGTAGATTTGGGCCACGATGACCGTCAGGCGGAAGACGCCGAGGGCGTGGTAGAAGTCGATGTCGCCGACGGCCCGGCCGCTCTTGGCGGCGTAGCGGGCCACCAGCTCGTCGCGGCGCAGGAACCCCGGCTCGCCCAGCGGCATCATGGCCGTGGCCTGCAGATAGGGTGGGTCGTCGGGCTGCGTCCAGTAGGTGAGCAGCGCGCCCAGGTCGGACAGCGGGTCGCCGAGGGTACACATGTCCCAGTCGAAGACGGCGACGACGCGCCCCGGATCGTCGGCCGCCAGCATGACATTGTCGAGCTTGTAGTCGTTGTGGACGAGCGACACGCCGGCGTCGGCCGGTTGATTGGCCCGCAGCCAGGCGTAGGTGGCGTCCATATCGGGCAAGTCGGCCGTCTTGGCTCCGTTCCAGCGCCGGTACCACCCCTCGATCTGCCGGTCGATGAACCCGGCCGGCTTGCCCAAATCGCCCAGCCCGAGCGCCTCGTAGTCGACGGCATGGAGTTGGGCCAGCACATCGACCAGCGCCTCGCTCATGCGCCGGGCGGCGTCGGGCACATCCGCGAAAGCATCCGGCATCGTCCGCCGCACGACGACGCCATGCCGCCGCTCCATGACGAAGAACGGCGCGCCGATGATCGACTCGTCGCCGAACAGGAAGGCGCGCGGGGCGTAGGGGAAGGCCTGGTGGAGCACCGACAGCACGCGGTATTCGCGAGCCATGTCGTGGGCCGACGCAGCAACGGGCCCAAGCGGCGGCCGCCGCAGGACGTACTCGTGCGTGCCGTAGTCCAGCAGGTAAGTCAGATTGGCCGCGCCGCCGCCGAATTGACGCACAGATAGAGGGTTGTTGCTGCCCGGCAGCTTTCCAGCGAGGAAGGCGATTATGGCGTCGGCGTTAAGATTTTCGTCTGGGCGTGGGGGAATAGTGTCGTCCATAGGCAAACTTTCCACGAAACACCTCTCCTGCCTGAATTGACCTACTAACCCACTGACTTACTGACCATACCGCCCCAATATCCGCCGCGCCACAGACCACTTATGTACCTCATCCGGCCCGTCGTATATCCGCGCCGCCCGCTCATGCCGATACCAGAACGCCAACGGCGTCTCGTCGGTCATCCCCATCGCCCCATGCACCTGAATCGCCCGGTCGAGCACACGCTGCATCACTCCGGCCACGTGGAACTTGATCAGCGAGATGTCGTCGCGGGCGGCGTAGGCGCCCTCGGCGTCGATCTTGCGCGCCGTGTTCAGCACCAGCAGCCGCGCGGCGTCGATCTCCGCCCGGCTTTCGGCCACCCAGGTTTGCACCGGCCCCATCTCGGCCAGCGTCCGCCCCGGCGCGATCTCCCGCAGGGCGGCCTGGCGGCACATCAGGTCGAAAGCGCGCTCACAGATGCCGATCCAGCGCATGCAGTGGTGGATGCGCCCCGGCCCCAGCCGCTGCTGGGCAATGACGAAGCCCATCCCCTCGCCGCCCAGCCGGTTGGCTTGCGGCACGCGGCAGCCGTCGTAGCGGATCTCGGCGTGACTGGCCCACCCCTGCCCGCGCTCTCCCATGACCGATGTGTTCTCGACGATGTGGAAGCCACGCGTGTCGGTGGGGACGATGATCATGCTGGCCCGCTGATGGCGGGGTGCGTCGGGGTCGGTGACGGCCATGACGATGGCGAAAGCCGCGCCGTCGGCCGCCGTCGTGAACCATTTGTGCCCGTCGATGACGTAGTCGTCGCCGTCCTTCACGGCCGTCGTGCTCAGCCACGTCGGGTTCGAGCCGGCGTTCTCCGGCTCGGTCATCGAGAAGCAGCTGCGAATCTCCCCGGCCAGCAGCGGCGCCAGGAAACGCTCCTGCTGCTCCGGCGTGCCGTACTCGATGAGGATCTCCATATTGCCCGCGTCGGGGGCCTGGCAGTTGAGCACGTAGTGGCCCAGCGGTGTGCGGCCGAGCACCTCGCTGACCAGGCCGTGGTCGAAGAGCGACAGCCCCATGCCGCCATGCTCCTCGGGGATTTGCGGCAGCCACAGGCCGAGGCGTTTGGCCGCCGCGCGCTTCTCGGCCAGCAGCGGCAACAGCGCGTCGAAGTCGTGGTGCAAAAAGGAGCGTTCGAGGGGCAGCAGCTCCTCGCGGACGAAGTCGTCCAGGGTACGCAACAGGAGCCGCGTCTCATCCGAGCGGGCGTCAAAAGGCATGGCTCACCTCCAATGATACAGCCAGGCCCATGCTGCGTGATGGCATGGGCCTGATGGAAAGCGAAGGGTGGGGCGGGGTCTACTCCCGGCCGGCCGCAAAAGCGGCGACGGCCGCGTCGGTGTCGTCGAGGATTTCGAGGAAGGAGTTGAAGCCGGTCATCTCCAGCGTCTTGCGAACGCGCCCTTGGGGATTGACCAGCTTGCAGCACGGCTCGAAGCCCTGTTCGACATCGGACGCGATAGCGTGGAAGGCACTCCAGCCGAGGTCGGGGCTGGGCGGTTCCTCGCCACGCATGATGAGGGCCGCGCTATGGAGCGCCACCAGCCCCGAGCTGGAGAGGAAGGAAAGGTCAGTCAGATCGATAATCAGGGCACGCGCGCCGTCCTGATAGAGCCGGCGGACATAGTCGATGACGTCCAGATAGTTCGACGCATCCAGCTCACCATCGAGCTTCAGTACAACGGTCGAGGGCGAACCGGCCGCGGCGTTGCTTTTCATTTCCATGATACCTGCCTCCTGCTTAACTTCTTGCGTTCGTAGATATATTGAACCACAGATTTCACAGATTTCACAGATTGAATGAAGAAGATTCATCCGCAGATTTGGCGGATTCGGCAGATTTTTTAAGAGGAGATTGGAGATTAGCGATTGGAGTTGGATAATCTCCAACCCCTAATCTCTCCTTATAATCTGCCCCATCTGCGGACAATTTCTCTTCATCTGTGCAATTTGTGTAATCTTTGGTTTTCCTTCTTAATCCTCGTTGGAAAGTAGTTCCAGCAGCCGGTCGATGAAGGCAGCCTGGCCGGGCAGGATTTTGGTGCGGGCCTCGTCGACGGTGAACCAGCCGGCGCGGTCGACTTCGGGGTAGTTGCGCCAGCGGCCGGAATTCGGCGGCCACTGAATGGGGTAGGTGTTGCTCTTGACGGCCGCCGCGTCCACGTCACCGGCGACGGCCCAGGCGTGGACGATCTTGTTCCCCTTCTGCTTCAGCTCGCCCAGCGGGATGAAGTCGCCGTCGATGGCGAAGCCCGTCTCTTCGGCGAACTCGCGCCGCGCGGCCGCCAGCGGATCCTCGTCCGTGTCGATCAGCCCCTTGGGAATGGTCCACACGCCGTCATCCTTCTTGGCCCAATACGGCCCGCCGGGGTGGGCCAGGAACAGCTCCGGCCGCCCGTCGCGCATTCGATAAAGAAGAAGCCCCGCGCTGTGCAATGGCATGGCGGTAAACTACCCTTTATGGTGACGAACGGCAAGCGGCCGCGCTGTCTGTTTTTCCCGTTACGTTATGAGTAAAGAGTAAACGGGCTTTTTGTCCGATTGCGATGTCGGTCTATGGTGATATTCTATTTTGAGTAAAAAGTAGGCAACGCTGTTCCGGTCATCTTACGCACCGGTTGTCTACGCCAAACATTGGCTACCACGCTAACCGCCGCAATGGGCAAGGAGATAAAGAATGTCAAAAGCTAAACTTAGCACCGCCGAATGGGAATTGGTCCGCAACGCGCCGTACTGGGTGAACCGGGCTTTGGCTGAGGCCGACGGCCGCCAGTCGCTGCTGGCCCGCCGCCGCGAGAACAAGGCGTTCGAGAAGGCGATCGAGGAGTACAAGAGCAGCAACGCCCTCATCCGCGACATCGTCGCCGACGACGGCGACGCCGCCAAGGAAGTGGGCCGGGGTTCGCAGGCCGACGCCGAAGCCGCGCTGTCCCGCATCGCCGGCATCGTCCACGACAAGCTGGGCGAGGACGACCTGAAGGAGTTGCAAGCGTTCCTGAAGCAGGTTGGCCACGCCGTGGCCAGCGCGACGAAGGAAGGCGGCCTGGGCAAGTCCGGCGTTGTGTCCGAGGAGGAATCGGCCGCGCTGGCCCGCATCGAGAGCGCGATGAAGGTCAGCAGCGCCTACACCACGGCCCACTCCACGGCCCAGCCCCAGGCCAAGCCCGCCGCCACCACCAAGCCCGCCCCGGCCGCCAAGCCGAGCGCGTCGGCCAAGCCCGCCCCGGCCACGCGCGACGACGACAAGAAGCAGGAGCAGGAGAAGAAGCTGGCCGAGGCGCGCGAGCGCCAGGAGAAGGCCCGCGCCGAGGCCGACGCCAAGCGCAAGCAGGAAGAAGCCAAGGAGCGGCTGGAGAAGGCGCGCAAGGAGACTGAGGAGCGCCAGGCCGCGGCCGCTGCTGAGCGCGAAGCCGCCGAGCGCGAACGCGAAGCCGCCGCCGAGCGCGAAGCCCAGGCCCAGGCTGAAGCCGAAGCGGTTGGGGCGTCCCCCTATCGCGAATTTATCGCCGAGCACACCGTGCAGCCGGGTGACAACCTGAGCTTCATTTCGCAGCGCTACTACGGCACGCAGGCCAACTTCCGTATCATCTACGAAGCCAACCGCGACGTCATCGGCGACAACATGAACCTCATCAAGCCGGGGCAGAAGCTGCGCATTCCGAAGCTCTAAGCCGGAAACGCTGACCCGAAAAACAAAAGCGCCGCTACTGAGCAAGAAGCGGCGCTTTTCGTTTGACTTGCTTCAGCCTATGACCCGCCTACATCCAGCCGGGCCACCATGTCCTGGGCGGTGGGGACGTGGTGGTAGCTGAACCACACGTCGCCCGAGGCCTCGTCAATCGCCATGTGGCGGATGAGGGCGAACGGCGTGGGCAAAGGATACTCGACGAACGTCTCCGTGGCCGGGTCGAAGCGGGCGACGCGATTGGCGGCCGCGTAGCCGATCCACACCAGGTTCCGCTGTCGATCCACTTTGACGACGTAGGGCTCGGCGTTCTTCGTCGGCGTGGGCCATTCGGTGAAGGTCTCGGAGACGGGGTCGAAGCGGGCCAGACGGCCGCCGGAGAACTGAGGGATCCACAGGTTGCCGTCGGCGTCGAAGTCGAAGCGGCGCGGCCCGCTGGTCGTACTGGGCAGCTCGTAGTGGGTCACTTCGCCCGTCTGCGGGTCGAGTTTGTAGATGCGATTCCAGTTCAGGTCCGAACCCCAGACGATGTCGTTGGCGTCAACGCGCAAATCGTAGGAGATGGGCAGCCCCGCCAGGTTCGACGTGTTGTTATCGGGCACGTCGAACGTCTCGATGGAGCCGTCGTCGGCGTCGATGCGTACCACCTTGCCGGGGTTGGCCTTGAAGTGGCCGTTGGCCCACGCGCTGCCACCCGAATCGATGGCGATGCTGTGGGCGTACATGCCGATGGAGTAGGTCGTCAACTCTTCCGTCTGCGGGTCGAAGCGGGCCACCTGGTGCGGGTCGCCGAAGGCGATCCACCACGCCCCTTGCGCGTCCAGCTCCACGGCGCGCGGGTTGGCGTTGGGCGGCAGGTCGTGGCGCGTGAATTCGCCGGTAGCCGGGTTGAGCACGTACATATCGTGGCTGAACATGCCGGTGACGATGACCCGGCCGTCGGCGTCGAGCACCAGGTCATGCGGCCCGATGCCGGGGAACTCGTACTCGACGAGACGCATCGCCTGCGCCTCGGCCGCGACGGGCAGCGGCGCGGGCGGCACGACGTCGTCGGTCAGGTGTTGCGCCAGCCACTCGGCCGTGGCCGGGATGTCCATCGGCCCGATGATCGGGAAGCCGCTCTGCGGGCCGTAGAAGCCGTGCATCTTCTCGATGGCCGCTTCCCATTGGTTCGCCTCGGGCCAGCCGCCGAACGCCTGCCGCGGCCACGACAATTGGTGGCACCCCTGACAATCGAGGATGAACTGCCGCGTCTCGTCCCCGTCGGGCAGCAGGCTCAGCCACGCCGCGCCGTTGTAGTGGGAGGAAACGTCGGCCTCGGCGCTTAGCTGCAATGGGACGCTTTGCGGCGACGCGCCGATCTCGATTGTCTCCGGAATGGAGCGCCGGTAGCCGAAGCTGTGGACGGTGAGGAAGTAGTCGCCCTCGGGCAGTTCGGTGAGCATGTACTCACCGTTCTCGTCGGCCAGGATCGTCGTGATCGTGTTGCCGCTCCTCGCCTGCACGAAGGCGTGGGGGATCGGCGCGCCGGTGGCGTTGTCAGTGATTTGCCCGGCCACGGAGATCAAACCGGCGGGCGGCGCGGCCGTCCCGGTGGGGCTATCGGTTGGGCTGTCGTCGGGGATGGGGGTGTCGCTGCCCGTTGCCGGTTGGGTAGGGGGCTGCGTTCCAGCCGGTGGGTCGGCCGTGCAGCCGATGAGCAAAACGAACACCAGCAAAAGTGAAAAACCAGCGGTGTGCTTGATGGAAGGCATAGAACTCTCCGCGCTTTTTCTCTGGAATTGTAAGGAGTGTAAGAACGGTGTCAATTAGGTGGCATTAAATTCGATCCTACTTCTCACCTAAATGCAAAAGTGTCCCTGCCGTTGACGACAGGGACACTCTCGTTTCATTACTTTAGTTGACGGACTGCGACTAATTCACCCGCCGAATCCGCTCCCCACCACTGCCGTTCCCGGCCGGGGGGATGATCGTCGTTTCCGGCGCCTTCTCCGGCTCGCCGCCGACTTTCATCGGCGGGCCGACCGGCTCCAGCAGGGCGACGGCGATGACTTCATCCAGATGGGCGACCGGGATGAGCTCCAGGTCTTGCCGCACGCGCTCCGGAAGCTCCGGGATGTCCTTCGCGTTCTCCTTCGGCAGCAGCACCGTCTTGATGCCCGCGCGGTGGGCGGCGATGGTCTTCGCCTTCACGCCGCCGATGGGCAGCACCTTGCCGCGCAGCGTCACCTCGCCGGTCATGGCCACGTCGCGCCGCACCGGCCGCCGGGTCAGGGCGGAGATGACGGCCGTGGCCATGGCGATGCCCGCGCTCGGGCCGTCCTTCGGCGTGGCCCCGTCCGGCACGTGGATGTGGACGTTGACCTTGTCGAACAGCGACGGCTCCAATCCCAGCCCACGGGCGTTGGCCCGCGCGTAGGTCAGCGCCGCCTGGGCCGACTCCTGCATCACGTCGCCCAGCGAACCGGTCAGCGTGATGCGGCCGTTGCCCTCGCTTAGGCTCACCTCGATCGGCAGCGTGTTGCCGCCGTAGCTGTTGACGGCCAGACCGGTCACCAAACCCACCTCGTCCTGCTCCTCGATGACGCCATAGGTAAACTTCCGCGGCCCCATGATCTCCTCGATGTCGGACTCAGTGACGGTGAACGGCCCTTCCTCGCCCGAGGCGACGCGCACAGCCAGCTTGCGCACCACCTTGCCCAGGTTGCGCTCCAGCTGACGCACGCCCGCTTCCAGCGTGTAGTAGCGGATCAGGTTGCGCAGCGCCTCGTCATCGAGGTTGAGCTCGATGTCGCCGAGGCCGTTGGCGTCCTTCTGCTTGCGCAGCAGGTATTGCCGGGCGATGGCCAGCTTTTCGTCCTCGATGTAGCCGGGCATGGTGATCGTCTCCATGCGGTCGAGCAGCGGCGCCGGAATGGTGCTGAGCTGGTTCGACGTGGTGATGAAGATCACCTGGCTCAGGTCAAACGGCACCTCGAGATAGTGGTCGGTGAAGCTGTGGTTCTGCTCGGGATCAAGCACTTCCAGCAGCGCCGACGACGGATCGCCCCGCCAATCCGCGCCCACCTTGTCGATCTCGTCCAGGACGATGACCGGGTTGCGGGTCTTGGCGTCGCGCAGCGCGCGAATGATCCGGCCGGGGATCGCCCCGATGTAGGTGCGGCGGTGACCGCGAATCTCGGCCTCGTCGCGTACGCCGCCCAGGCTGATGCGCACCATCTCGCGGCCGATGGCCCGGGCAACGGACGTGGCGATCGATGTCTTGCCGACGCCGGGCGGCCCGTTCAGATTGATGATCGCGCCTTTCATCTCCTTGCCGGCCAGCTTGCGCACGGCGACGTATTCGACGATGCGCTCCTTTACGTCTTCCAGACCGTAATGGTCGGCGTCGAGCACCTCGCGCACGTGGTTGATGTCGAAGTTATCTTCCGTCTCATCGTTCCACGGCAGCTCCGTCAGCCACTCCAGATAGGTGCGGATGACGCTGGCCTCGGCCGACTGCTGCCCCTGGTACTCGAGGCGGCGCAGCTCGCTGAGAGCGCGCTCCAGCACCTTCTCGGGCATGCCGGCGTTCTCGATCTTGGCCCGCAGATCTTCCGGGTCTTCCTCGCCGTCGTCGCCCAGCTCCTTGCGGATGGCCTTCATCTGCTCGCGCAGCATGTATTCCCGCTGGGCCTTCTCTGCGCCCTCGCGGGCGTCGCTGTGGATCTTGCTGCGGATGTCGGCGATGCGCACTTCCTGGCGCAGATGCTCCAGAATGGTCTCCAGCCGCTCCCGGCCGCTGAGGTTTGTCAGCAGGCCGATCTCCACATCGAACGGCAGGCTAATGAGCCCGGCGATGTAGTCGGCCAATTGCCCGGCCGTCTTGCTGGCGCGGGTCATGGTCATGATCTGCTGGTTGGTCTCGCCCACCAGCTCGATGTACTGCTCCAGATAGGCGATGGCCTCCAGCTTCAGGCTCTCGTCGACGGCATCTTCCTCGGCCAGCTCTTCGTAGCGGCCGATGAGGAACGGCTCGTTCCCCTCGATGCCGACGAGCCGCACGCGACGATGCAACTCAACCAGCATCTGGATGCCCACCGGCGTGCGCAGCATGTCGCGCGCCGTGGCGATGATGCCAATTGGGAAGAGGTCTTCGGTGCCGGGCGTCTCCACCTCGGCATCGCGCTGAACGACAACCAGCAGGTCGCCGCCGCGCTCGATGGCCGCCTGAACGGCCGCCAGCGAAGTCCGACGGCCGATGGAGACCGTCGTCGTCACGCCGGGGAACACCGTGCCGCCGCGCAGCGGCACGACAGGAATCGGTTTTAGTTCATAAATGTCGTTCATAATGCCTCGAAAGCCATTTGTCGTAAGGTACAAATGGCTATGGTCAGATTCTACCGGCTGGGGATATGCATTACGATAGCGAGGCGTATGAATCACGTAAGAAACGTCAAGTGCGGGCGCGGTTTTCACGAGCCCGGAGCATCACCTGTATCTTCTCGCTGGTCAGCTCGCGCAGGGCGTCGCGGCCGTTCCAGCGGGCGGCCAGCTCGTGGTCGCGGCCCGCTTCCCTGGCCAAGGCGCGCAGCACGGGGATCTTAACGCCGTACACCTTGGGGGCGGCGATGCCATAGCGGGCCATGCCGGCCACGGCCGCGGCGTCCCCCTGGCTCTCCAGCCGCTGCATAATCTCATCGAGTGTCAGTGATGCCATTGCGGGAAACCCCATTTAGGTGACAATTTTATGAAGAATATTTAACCACGGATTGGCACGGATATGAAGACGGGTTTTACGGATAGTAATGCGCGAAATCCGCTTGAATCCGTGAAAATCCGTGTTGAAAGATTATCTGGGAGATGATAAATAAAGTGAGGCGGGCGCGACTACTTGTGTGGGGGATGGTGGCATGGTTTATGGTTACGGCTGCCGGGGCGCAACCAGTCTACTTGCCCATTGGCGTCATACAGGGCGCGGGGGATGTGTCGCCGTACCTCAATCGCTTTGTCAACTTCCGCGGCGTGGTCACCGGGCGGTATGAGGACGAGAACACGCGCGGCGTCGTCTACCACACGCTGTTCGTGCAGGAACTGCCCGGCGCGGGGGACGGCGATCCGCGCACGTCGGACGGTATCGCCGTCTTTCTGGGGCGCGAGCCGCGGCGCGATATCCCCACGGGCACGGTCGTGGTCGTCGGCGGCAAGGTGACGGAGTTTTTCGGGCTGACGGAGATCGACGATGACGGGCTGGTCATCACCGTTGAGAGCGAGGCGGGGGCGCTGCCCGAGCCGGTGGTCATCGATCCCCCGGCCGACATGGCCGCCCAGGCCGCCTACTTCGAGCCGCTGGAGAGCATGCGCGTGGCCTATGATGGGCCGGTCGTCGTCGCTGGACCGACCCACGACGGATGCGGCTTCGCGATCATCGACGCGGCGCACGCGGCCGAGCTGCCCGCCGTGCGTCGCGCCAACGGCGACCCCGTCGGCCGCGTCGTCCCCGTGCTGCATCCCTCTGATCTCAATTGCGACGACATCCCCCAGGTGAAGGCGGGCGATCACATCACGGGCATGGCCGGCGCGCTGACTTACAACTTCGACCAGTTCAAAATCATCTACGACGCGGCCGAGCAGCTGCACATCGAGCATGCGCCGCTGCCGCCGCTGCCCGCGTTGCCCCAATTCGCCCCCGAGCAGATCGTCATCGCCACGCTCAACACCGAAGATTACTTCGACACGACGCGCGACACCGACGAGCCGGGCGAGCCGGTGCTGACGGCCGGGGAGTTGGCCGCGCGCCGGGCGAAGCTGACCTACGTCATCGCCCACGTCTTGCGCTGCCCCACGCTGGTGGCGCTGCAGGAGGTGGAGCACGCCGCGCTGTTGGACGAGCTGGCGGCCGAGCTGGCCGGGCCGTGCGGCTTTGGTTATCAAGTCACGCATCTCGACGGCCCCGACGGGCGCGGCATCGACAACGCGCTGCTGAGCGACGAGCGGCGTGTCGTCGTCGACGCCGTCACGCTGGCGCAGGCGTGCTCCCCCGTGCCGACCGAGGTGCGCGACCCGGCCGCCGCCTGCCCGCCGGGGGAGTTCCCGCTCTATGGTCGCCCGCCGCTGCAAGTCGATGTCCACGTCGACGACCAACCGTACACGCTGTTCGTCAACCACTTCAAATCGAAGCGGGGCGGGGAGATCGAGACGGATTTGGAGCGCGTGCGGCAGGCGGTGGTGCTCAACGGCCTGGCGACCGAGCGGCTGGCGGCCGACCCCCAGGCGCGGCTCATCGTCCTGGGCGACTTCAACGACACCGACCTCTCCCCGGCCCTGGCGCTGCTGACCGACCCGGCGCAGGGAGGCGCGCTGACCGACGCCCACGCCGCGCTGCCGCTGCAGGATCGCTACACCTACAACTTCGGCGGCGTCGTGGAGCAGATCGACGCCATTCTGCTGTCGCCGTCGCCCGCGGCCGAGGTGGGCTGGGCGAGCGTCCTGCACATCAACACCGACTTCCCGTCCGGCTGGCGCTATGACACGTCGCCCGACCGGCTGCCGTTTCGCGCGTCGGACCACGACATCCCGGTGCTCGCCCTCGGCCAACTGCCGCCCGCGCCGACGCCGACAGCTGCGCCAACGCTGGCGCCGACGACCGTCCCAACAACCCCGCCGACGGCGACCGCCCAGCCGCCGACGCCGCAGCCCACGGCCGCCGTCGCCGACATCCAGCCCAATGCACCTCTGCCTACGCCGACTCCCGACGAACCAGCGGAGCGCGGGCTCCAGTGGGGGCCGCTCATGGCCGCGCTGGTCGTCGCAGGCTTGGCGGTGGCGGTTGTGCGATTCGCCCGTAGCAGGATGTGACAGGTGGGCCCGTGACACTACTCACTCAACTAACGCCTCAATTCGCCCACTTCTGAGACTTTGCCGCTTCGGGTTTTAACGCTTCTTGCATGGCGCAACCGCCGCGAGCGAGTAGCATCTACCGTGGAGTGAGTAGGTGTACACGCCGTGAGTGACCAAACGAACCCCATAACCAGCGACCCCGACCCGGAAATGCTGCGCAATCTGCTGCAGCGCGTGCCGCTGGGCGCGACCCAGACGATCATCATCACCCGAGGCCCCCAACTGCTCGCCCACCGCGGCACGTTGAAGCAAATGGAAGCCCTCGACGTGACCGTGCAGGTGGCCAACGAGTGGCGCGACTCCGGCCAATCGCTTCGCGTCCAGTTCATCCGCTTGCCCCTCTCGCCCTACCCCCGCCTTGTCCTCGTACACCCGTTGCGCGACCCCTTCCGCCTCATCATCGTCGACGGCGAGACGGCCGCAATTGAACCTCTACGCAAGCTGAGTAACCAGTTACTGGGCATCCTTGAAGTCGCCGGAATCGGCCGAAAATCATAAAATACGCCACTTGTTATGCCGGTCTTCGGCCCGTCGGCCGCCGGGCGCCAGCGTGCCCGCGGCCGAAAGGAATAACTATGACCTCCGACAAACTGGTGCTCATCGACGGCCACGCGCTGGCCTATCGCATGTTCTTCGCCCTGCCGCTGGAATCGTTCACCACCAAGAGCGGCGAACCGACCAACGCTACCTACGGCTTCGTGCGCACACTGCTTGACCTGATCCTGGCCCCCGAGCCGCCGGAGTATCTGGCCGTCAGCTTCGACACCGGCGCGACCTTCCGCGACGACCTGTACGAAGCGTACAAGGGCACGCGCGAGAAGATGCCCGACGAGCTGTCGGTGCAGATCGAGCGCATCAAAGAAGTCGTCCGGGCGCTTAACATCCCCATTCTTGAGCTTGAGGGATACGAGGCCGACGACGTACTGGGTACGGTGGCGGCCCAGATGCGCGGCCAGACGCCCGTCCACATCATCACCGGCGACCGCGACTTGCTGCAACTGGTGGACGAGAATACGCGGGTGGAGCTGCCGCCACGCCGCCCCGGAGCCAGCGGCCAGGTGTTCGACGAGGCGGGCGTGGTGGAGTATCTCGGCGTGCGCCCCGATCAGGTGGTCGATTACAAGGCGCTCGTCGGCGACATCAGCGACAACATCCCCGGCGTGAAGGGCATCGGCGACAAGACGGCCGTCAAGCTGCTGGCTGAATACGACACGCTGGCTAATCTCTACGAACGCCTGGACGAGATCAAAGGGGCGACGAACAAGAAGCTGGCCGAAGGGCGCGCCTCGGCCGAGCTGAGTTACCAACTGGCCCGCATCGTCACCGACGCGCCGATCAGCGTTGAGTTGGAGGAGTGCGTGACGAAGGATTTCGACGCCGCGGCCGTGCTGGGACTCTTCCGCGATCTGGAATTCCGCTCCCTCAGCCGCCTGCTGGCCGCCGGCATGGACGCCGACGAGCTGCCCGAGCCGGCCAACGGCAGCGGCCGCTGGCAGAAGACAGAGACGGTCATCGTGCGCGACGAGGCGGCGCTGCAAGCGTTGGGCAAGCGACTGCGCGCGGCCAAGTGGATCAGCTTCGATGTGGAGACGGATAGCCTGGAGAGACTGTCGGCCGGCATCGTCGGCATCTGCCTCTGCGTCGAGCCGCCGACGGCCTACTACATCCCCGTCGGCCACCTGTCCGGCGCGGCCCAGGCCGACAAAGGTCAGATGAACCTGTTTGCCGGCAACGCGGAGCTGGCTCCCGGCCAGTTACCGATGGCGCGCGTCGTCGAGGTCATACGGCCGCCGCTGACCGATCCGTCGATTCCGAAGGTGGCCCACCACGCCAAATTTGACACCATGATCCTGGAGCGCCACGGCATCGACGTCGCGCCGGTCAAGTTCGACACGATGATCGCCGAGTGGCTGACTGATCCGTCGACGAAGCATAAGGGGCTGAAGGATTTGGCCCGTCACCGGTTGGGAGCGGAGATGACCGACATCGAGGAGCTCATCGGCCGGGGCAAGAACCAGGTGACGTTCGCCGAGGTGCCGATCGAGCAGGCGGCCCCCTACGGCGCGGCTGATGCCGACATGACGCTGCGCCTGATGCCGCCGCTGCAGAAAGAGCTTGAAGAAAAGGGGCTGACCAGGCTGCTCGATCTGGAGATGGAGCTGCTGCCGGTCCTCGCCGACATGGAGCGCGCCGGCGTGCGCATCGATGTCGATTTCTTCCGCCACATGTCCCAGGATCTGGCCGCGGCGCTGCTGAAGCTGGAGCAGACGATTTACGAGATCGCCGGCGAGCCGTTCAACATCAACTCGACGCAGCAGTTGAGCGACATTCTTTTCAAGAAGCTGCAATTGCCACACGAAGGGCTGAAAAGAATCGCCAGCGGCCACTTCTCCACGGCCGTCGACGTGCTAGAGGGGTTGAAGGCGGCCGACACCACCGGCATCATCAACGCCATCATCGAATACCGCGAGTTGGTCAAGCTGAAGGGCACCTATGTCGACGCCCTGCCGCAACTGATCAACCCCGACACCGGCCGCATCCATACCAGCTTCAGCCAGACCGGGGCCGTCACCGGCCGCCTGGCCAGCAGCAACCCCAACCTGCAGAACATTCCCATTCGCAGCGAAGTGGGCATGCAGCTGCGGCGCGGCTTCGTCACCGAACCGGGCTGGCAATTCCTCTCGGCCGACTATTCACAGGTGGAGCTGCGCATCCTGGCCCACGTCAGCGGCGACGAGGCGCTGCTGAAGGCGTTCCGCGAGGACCAGGACATTCACACAGCCACGGCCGCCGCCGTCTTCAGCATCCCCGCCGAAGAAGTGACCAAAAACCAGCGCCGCTTCGCCAAGATCGTCAACTTCGGCATCATCTACGGCATGGGGGCGTTCCGGCTGGCGCGGGATTCCGGCCTGACGCTGGGCGAGGCGGAGAACTACATCCGCAAATACTTCCGCCAATTCCCCGGCATCGAGCGCTATCTGGAGCAGACGCGACAGAAGGCGCGCGCCGATGGCTACGTGGAGACGCTGTTCGGCCGCCGCCGCTACTTCCCGGTCTACAAGTCGTCGATGAGCGGGGCCAACCGGCAGGCTGTGCAGCGAGCGGACCGCGAGGCGGTCAACCACCCTATCCAGGGCACGGCGGCCGACATCATCAAGATCGCCATGATCCGCCTGCACGCTGAATTGAAGGCCCGCTACCGCGCCCGGCTGCTGCTGCAAGTCCACGACGAGTTGCTGCTGGAAGTGCCCGAAGAGGAACTGGCTGAAGTGCACGAGCTGGTCATCGACATCATGTGCAACGCCTTTGAGCTGGATGTGCCGCTGAAGGTTGAGGCGGAGACGGGTAAAAACTGGCTGGAACTTAAAGAGTAACGCTCGTCCTTCGCTCGTAACGCTCTTCGCACTTAGCGCTCTTCGTTCGTAGTACACACTTTAGCGCGTCTTCGGAAGCGTGCTATAGCGTGTACTACGAACAACAAGCCGTCATGGCGCGGCGAACCATTCCAGTCGGCGAAAGTCGGCCGTCGCCGGGCCGCCGAAGCTCCCTTGCCACAGCGCGGCCGACGACACAGCCCACTCAAGCTCCCCTTGCCACAGCCGCTCCCGATTGACCCAAGCCATTACCGTGGCGCGGCCGTCCTGCTGCTCGACATCCAGCCAAATCTCGTTCTCTTGCATCTCGGGGCGGACGTGGGGCCAAGTCTGCCAGGGCATGTGGTACTGCGGCCCGGCGGCCGACTCTTCCCGGACGGCCAAATAGCCGAGCGGCGACACGGCCACGGTCAGCGTCGCCGCATCCCCCACCAGCGCCAGCCCGTAGCCGCTGTCCTGCTCCCCCGTGGCGTGGGCGGCCCCTAAGCGCACGGTGATGCGGCCCGGCGGCCGTTCGGGGGGCCACGGCGCTGCTTGTGGGTGGTGGGTCTCGCTTTCGGCGGCGATGTCGAACACTCCCGGCTGGTCCGTCTGCACTAGAGCGCCATGCGGCCGGGGATCGAACGCGCCGGCGGCGATGAGCGCCACGGCCAGCGCGCCGGCGGCCAGCAGAGCGAGCGCCAGGCCGCGCAGGACGGCGGCCGCCCGGGCGGGCGAGGGTGGCTCGACCACGTCAACCCCGCGCGGGCAGAACGGCGGCGCTGACCTCGCCGAAGCCGACGCGCACGTCCCCCGCCTGGCACCAGCCGCTGATCGCCAGCCGATCGCCGTCCTGCAGGAAGGCGCGCGTCTCGCCGGTGGGCAGCTCGATCGGCCGCGCGCCGCCCCAGGCCAGCTCCAGCAGCGAGCCATATGAGCCCGGCTCAGGGCCGCTGATCGTCCCCGATGCCAGCAAATCCCCCGGCCGCAGGTTGCAGCCGTTGGCGGCGTGGTGGGCCAGCTGCTGGGCCATGCTCCAGTAGAGGTAGCGGAAGTTGGTGCGGCTGAGGGGGTGGGGCGGCAGACCGGCAGCAGCCATGGCCCGGCTCTGCAGCGTCGCCTGCAGGTGAATGTCGATCGCCGCGTCCGCGCGGCCTCGCAGATAGGGCAGCGGTGCGGGCTCCTGCGGCGGGCCGGGGCAGCGAAACGGCTCCAGCGCCGCCAATGGCACCACCCAGGGGGAGATCGACGTGGCGAAGCTCTTGCCCAGGAACGGGCCCAGCGGCCGGTACTCCCAGCGCTGGATGTCGCGGGCGCTCCAGTCGTTGACCAGCACGAGGCCGAAGATGTGGTCGTCGGCCGACTCAATCGGGATCGGCTCGCCCAGCGGGTTGCCGGGGCCGACGAAGAAGCCCACTTCCAGCTCGAAATCCAGCTCGGCCGACGGACCGAAGAGGGGCGCGTCGCCGCCGCGGGGCACACTCTGGCCACTCGGCCGGACGACGTCGACGCCGGACGGGATGATGCTGCTGGCGCGGCCGTGGTAGGCTACCGGCAGCCGCAGCCAATTAGGCATCAGCGCCTGGTCGGCTCCGCGAAACATCGTGCCGACGTTGCTGGCGTGCTCACGGGAGGAGTAGAAGTCGGTGTAGTCGCCGATGGCCGCCGGCAGCAGCGTCTCGACGTCGTCGAGCGGGTGCAACGCCTCGGCGGCGACGGGGGGCAGCGGCCGTCCGGCCTCAGTCGCCTCAACCAACAATCCTTGCAACGCCGCCCGCGCCTCATGCCACGCCTCGCGGCCGAGAGCCATGAAGGGGTTGAGCGATGGCTGGTCGAAGAGCGTATGGCCGCGCAGCATGGGGCCGCTGAACACGCCCGCTCGCTCCAGCGCGGCGAGGTCGAGCACCCAGCGGCCAATGGCGACCCCGGCACGGGGCGGCCCGCCGGCGCGCGGCCGGAAGATGCCGTAGGGCAGGGTGTGGAGAGTGAATGGGGAATCGGCCGGAATGGTCAGGATCACGTGTGCCTCATGGTGGCGCATGGGTTGGCGGGCGGGTCTGTGACCCGCCCTCTCTGCAATTTGACGGCTCGTTTTATAGACCCGTTCGCCCCCGCGGGCAAGCCCTACTAAAGATTGGCCGCGCTTTAGAGAGGTTGCCCCCAGGCTCCCTTTCCGATACGATCAGAGGTGGCAAGCTGGCTGGGTGATCGCGGCCACATTAAGAATTAACCACGGTTTTGCACGGATAATGACGGATTTTCTCAATGATAATCCATTTTATCCGTCCTGATCCGTACTCAATTCTTTCGTGGCTGAGGAAAGTCCGCACTCCACAGAGCATGGTGCCGGCTAACAGCCGGGCGGGG
>CAYNOL010000024.1:13628-28924 GCA_964398825.1 uncultured Ardenticatenaceae bacterium | reverse complement strand
ACTGAGTCTCCCAAGTCTCCCGGTCTCCCAATCTCTCAATCCCTAATCCCCAATCACCTCTTCAACCACCAACCCAACCCGCAACAACCGCTCGTCTTCTTGCGGCCGTCCAACGAGTTGCACCGCCAACGGCAGTCCGTCTTCGTTTCGGCCGCTGGGAACGGTCAGCGCCGGCAGCCCGGCATAGCTCCACGGCAGGTTCATGATCGGGTCGCCGGTGCTGTCGAGGCCGTGCGGCGCGGGGCCGACGGCCGACGGGGTGATCCAGGCGTCGACGCCCGCATCGCCCATCGCCGCCGCCAGGCGATCGCGCAGCGCATCGCGGCCGGCGCGGGCGGCGTCGGCCGCCGCGTCGTCGTGGGCTCGCCCGGCGCGAATGAGGGCGGCCGTGCGCGGGTGGTAGGGCAGCTCACGCCTGGCCAGCCCCACGGCGCTGGGGAACAGCTCGGCCGAGCCGGAAAAGGCCGGGCCGGCGAACCATTCATCGATGGCGAAGCGGGCCCCGTGGTAGGCCGCCGCCTCGGCTTCCACCAGCAGCACGTGCTGCCGCCGAATCTCTTCGAAGTCGGGCATTACCGCCACCGACCGCAGCTCGTAGCCCGCGGCCGACAATCGACGGCAGTCGTCGTCGAACTGGGCGCGTCCCTCAGGGCCGGCGTGGTCGAGGTACGGCCCGGCGGGGATGCCCAGCACCGGCCGCTCGCTCGCGGGCTCGACGTCGCGCCAGTCGCCACAGACGAATGGGGCCATGTACGCGGCGTCGCCCACGGTGGGCGCCATGTAGCCGACGTGGTCGAGCGACTCGGCCAGCGGGATGACTCCGGCGGCGGAGACGCGGCCGCGGCTGGGCTTGTAGCCCACCACGCCACAGAAGGCCGCCGGGCGGTTTATCGAGCCGATGGTCTGGGTGCCGAAGGCGAAGAGGCACAGCCCCGCGGCCACGGCCGCCGCCGAGCCGCTGCTGGAGCCGCCCGGCGTGTGCTCGGGGTTGTGGGGGTTGCGCGTGGGGCCGGGAGCGAAGTAGGCGAACTCCGTCGTCACCGTCTTGCCCAGCACCAGCGCCCCCGCCTGCCGCAGCGCGGTGACGCACGCCGCTTCCTCGCCCTGCAGCAGCTCGGGGTCGAGCCGGCTGCCCGCCCGCGTCACCAGCCCGTCAACGTGGAAAATATCCTTCACGCCGACGGGCAAGCCGAACAGCGGCGGCCGCGCGGCGGGGTCGGGGTACTGCTCCAGCAGGCGGCGGGCCTCGCGGCGCAGCCGGTCGAAGCGGCCGTCTTCGGCCACGAAAGCCAATACATGCGGCTCGATCGCCTCAAACCGCGCCTCAAGCCGGTCGAGGGCGGCGAGGAGGTCGGCGTCGCCGGAGCGAAACGCGGCGACGAGGGACGGAATGGCGCTCTCCCAAGGTTCCAGCGCGGCCCGCATCGCTAAGCCACCCCGCTCGCTTGCCGCGCCGCCAATAGCGCGGCGTCGACGATGTGCTGGTAGCCCGTGCAGCGGCACAGGTTGCCGGAGATGGCCAGCCGCACCTCGTCCTCGGTCGGGTTGGGGTTTTCGGCCAGGAACGGCAGCAGGGTCATCAACATCCCCGGCGTGCAGAAGCCGCATTGCAGCCCGTGAGCTTCGTGGAACGCTTGCTGCAGCGGGTGCAGGTTGTCGGGCGTGCCCAGCGCCTCCACCGTCTGCACGTCGTGGCCGTCGGCCTGCACGGCCAGCATCAGACAAGAGCGCACCGCCCGGCCATCGAACAGCACAGTGCACGCGCCGCAGGCTCCCTGCTCGCAGCCGACGTGGGTGCCGGTCAGCCCCAGCTGGTGGCGCAGAAAGTCGCTCAGCAATAGGCGCGGCTCCACTTCGACGGTGTGGCCCGCGCCGTTGACGGTCACTTGAATGACGTGGTTATCCAACTCCAACTCCTTCCGCGGCCCGCTCGGCCGCGCGGGCGATGGCTCGCTTGCCCAGGACGAAGGCCAGATGCCGCCGGTAGTCGGCCGTGGCGTGGATGTCGCCCGTGGGGTCCATTTCGTGTTGCGCGGCGTGGCGCGCCGCCTCTTCAATCCGCTCCGACGTGGGGATGCGGCCGACCAGCGCCGACGCGGCGTCTTCGGCCACCATCGGCGTCTCGCCGACGTTGAGGTAGACCAGCCGCGCCTGGCGACAGTAGCCGCTCTCGTCGAGCCGCACGACGGCCGCCGCCCCCGCCTGGGCGTAGTCGCCGTGGCGTCGCGCGAACTCCACAAACGCCGTGCCCGTGTTGCGCGGCAGCGGGGGGATGTCGATCTCGGTCAGGATTTCGTCCGGCTCCAGCGCCGTGGTGAACAGGCCCTGGTAGAACTCCCCGGCGTCGACCCACCGCTCGTCGCCGCGGCGCTGCAGCCGGAAGCGCGCCTTCAGCGCCACCATCACCACCGGCAGCTCGGCCGCCGGGTCGGCGTGGGCCAGGCTGCCGCCGACGGTGCCGCGATTGCGGATCTGGGGGTGGGCGACGTGGGGCATGGCCTCGTGGAGCAGCGGCGCATGGACGGCTACGGCGGCGCTGCGCTCGGCCGCGCTTTGGCGCACCATCGCCCCCAGCCGCAGCCCGGCGGGGGTAGGTTCGATGCGGTCGAGGCCGCCTGTTTTATTCAAGTCGACGAGGACGGCCGGTTGGGCCAGCCGGAAGTTCATGACCGGGATGAGGCTTTGCCCCCCGGCCAGCAGTTTGGCGTCCGCCCCGTGCCGGCTCATGACATCCAGGGCTTCCGTCAAACTCAAAGGGGCGATATAGTGGAAAGGAGCCGGTTTCATAGGCGGAATAGTTTAGCAGCTTGGCGGGATCGGGCGAGTATTGCGAGATGATCGTACAACAAATAACCCCGCGCGTGCGGGAATGGTTGCGAAACAGCGCCGAGGCGCGGGTGTTGCACCTGTCGGACAGCGCATGCACGCTGGTCAACGAGCGGGACGAGGTGATCGCCCTCGTGTCGCCGCGCGTGGGGCCGGGCCCGTTTTCCGTCGTGGTCGACGGCGATTTCACGGCCGGGCTGGACGCCTGCTCGGCCGTGGCCATCGACGGGCCGCGCCTGACCATCGGCCCGCTGATGCTCAACATGAGCGGCGCGACTTTATGGTGGCCCCTGGTGCCGTGGATTTACCTGCATGCCGCCGATGCGTCCCACTGGCCGCCGGCCGGGCCGCTGCCGCCCCCCATCGAGCGGGCGCTGGCGCTGGCGCTCGACGGGCTGGCCCATGGGCAGACGACCGTGTTCATGGCCGGCATTGAAGGGCTGCTGGGACGAGGGGGCGGCCTGACGCCCGCGGGCGACGACGTGGTGGTGGGAATACTCTACGGGTTGTGGGGGCGCCGCATGCCCAACGTCGCGCCGCGACGGCGGGAGTGGCTGGCGCTGGTGGCGGCGGCCGTCGGTGGACGAACGACGACGCTGTCGGCCAACTTCATCCGCGCCGCTGCCGCCGGTGAAGCCACCGAGCCGTGGCACGACCTGGCCCTCGGCCGCCCCCACGCCGTCGAGCGCATCCTGGCGACGGGGCATACCTCAGGAGCGGATGCCTGGGCGGGGTTTATGCGGACGAGGACGGGAGTGGGAGAGTAAGAGACTGTGAGACTGGGAGAACGCATACCATCTCAGTTACTACTCTCTTCCACCTCTTCCCCATAGTCGAGGAACCTGTCCTGAATCCACCCCGTGACGCCATTGACGGTCATGACCTCGCGCCATACTTCGCCGCTGCGGTAAGAGCGGCCGGGCAGGGGGATGACCGTGTCGCCGCGGACGAGCACCACCAGCACCGCCCCGCCCGGCAAGCGGCGCACGGGCAGCGTACTGGTCTCGTCGCCGATGCGCGCCGTGGGCACGAGGATCGGCGTAGGCGTGGGGGTCGGGGAGGGCTCGGGCGTGGGTGTGGCCGTGGGGGCGCGGGTGGCGGTGGCTGGGGGTTCGGCCGTCTCGGTGGGCGTGGGCGGGGTGGCCTCGGCTTCCGGTGTCGCCGGCGGCTCGTCCGATGTGCCGGGTTCCAGCGTGCCGGTGATAATCTCGCCCGCTTCCAGCGTACCCGCCGACGTCGGCAGCCCGCCCATGGCACCGGATTGACCGCTCGACGACGTGGGGATGCCGCTCATGGCTCCCGTCTGGCCGCCGGGCTGGCCGCCGGCAGGCGCCTCGCCACCCGCGTCGGCCGTCTCGTCCAGCGGGCTGCCGGTTCCGGCCGGCTCTTCGCCGTCGGCCGGTTGGGTGGCCGCGGGCAGCGAGGCAAGCTCCTCGCGGTCGAGCGGTACGCCCGCCAGGAAGAAGCCCATGGCCAGCAGCAGCAAGGCCAGCCCATAGCCGGTGAACGACTTGGCCCGTAAATCGAGGCGCTGGCCGCTCAGCTTGAAGCGGGTCAGCAGCCGGGGCGATTGCGCCAGGAAAGCCAGGGTGATGGCGATGAGCGCGCCGAAGGCCGAGAGGCCCATGCCCCATAATGTCCAGGTCGGGAATCCCATAAGCTCAAATCCGTGTCGGCCGCGCCGCCTGATATCGAAGGGCCGGCGCGCCATTAGCCCAATATTATAGCCCGTTTAGGATTCGCGACAGGTGTTGCGCCGTGCATGGCGGGCAGTTATTATCTCCTTGTTAGCTTTGGCCCGCGAGTGGGCTTCTTTATTGAAGAGTAAAACCCATGTCAGTTGTCGATCGCACATCCTCACCAGCGGCGGACACACTCCACCACGAGCCGTTGACCGAACCGGCCCCGCAGCGCCGCCCCACATCCGCCTTCCTGCGCGAGATCATCGAGACACTGCTGCTGACCTTCTTCATCTTCTGGCTGGTCAACAGTCTCGTCGGCCGCTATCGCATCGACGGCAACAGCATGAATCCCACGCTACTCAACGGCGAGTACCTGATCATCAGCAACTTCGCCTATCAGCTCGACGATCCTCAGCGAGGCGACATCATCGTTTTCGAACATCCGCGCAGCGACCTGAACCTCATCAAGCGGGTCATCGGCATCCCCGGCGACACCGTCGAGGTGCAAAACGGCGTCGTCACCGTCAACGGCACGGCGATCCAGGAACCATACATCCAGGCCGCGCCGACCTACAGCAGCAGCTGGGTGGTGCCCGAGGGACAGTACTTCGTGCTGGGGGACAACCGCAACAACTCCAGCGACTCCCACGCCTGGGGCTTCCTGCCCGAGGAGAACATCCTGGGCAAGGCGCTGCTCGTCTACTGGCCGCCCAGCGATTGGGCGAAAGTGCCGCACTTCGATTATCCATCCAGCTGACACGATAAGAGAAGAAGAGATTGGGGATTGGAGATTGGGGGTTGGTTGCTGACCAACCCCCAATCTCCAATCCCCAATTCCATTTTCCCCCATTGCCAATCTCAAAAATCCGTGTAACCTGTATTCCGTTACAGGGGTTGTACATGGCATACGATCGGGCGGAGATTGAGGCGTTGGTCAGGAGAGTCGTCACACGGACGCTGGGCGCGTCAGGCGCGGCCGATTCTCCGCGCAAGCGCGCCCTGCTCGACGAAGCCGCCCTGCGCGACACGCCCCCCGGCTCCACGCTGACCCTTTCCCCCGACACGATCGTCACGCCGCTGGCCCGGCAACTGGCCCAGGAGCGGCGGGTTCAGCTTGTCGAGGCGGCCGCCCCGACGCCGTCCACGGCCGCCCGGCCCGGCGCGCCGCGCGTCGCCATCGGCGCCGACCATGGCGGCTACGAGCTGAAAGAGGCGCTGAAGGCGGTGCTGGCGGCCGACTACGACGTCGTCGACTGCGGCACGCACAGCAAGGACGCCGTCGACTACCCCGACATCGCCGTGGCCGTGGCCCGGCGCGTGGCCTCGGGCGACGTCTGGCGGGGGATTCTCATCGACGGCGCGGGCATCGGCAGCTGCATGGCGGCCAACAAGATCCCTGGTGTACGCGCGGCAATGTGTTATGATCAGGCGACGGCCGTGAACAGTCGCGAGCACAACAACGCCAACGTGCTGACGCTGGGCGCGGGGCTGATCGGCCCGGCATTGGCCCAGCAGATCGTGAAGACATGGCTGGCGACGGAGTTCGGCGGCGGGCGGCATGCCGGCCGCGTGGCCAAGATCGACGCCCTCGACGGCGCCCGCCCGGCCCCCGCCGTGTCCGTGGCCAAACCGGCATCATCCACCACCGCCTATTGAGCGTTTGAATCGCCTAATTGGCGGTTAATCGGTAATCGACGATTGAATGACCACCTACGACTCCGCCACCGTTGAGCGCGTCATCGAAGAAGTGACGCGAGAGGTCTTGCTGCGGCTGGGGCGCGCCAACCCCGCGCCGTCGGCCAACGGCTGCAACTGCACCGACGGCAGCTGTGTGGCCCACTGCGCCGACAAGGTCAGCCGCGTGGTCAACGCCGGCGCGTCGCGCGTCACCTCCCGGCTGGGGGTGCGGCCCAAGGACGACACTGTCGCCCGCTATATCGACCACACCCTGCTGAAGGCCGACGCCACGCAGGATCAGATCGCCCAGCTGTGCTACGAAGCCCGCACCCATCACTTCGCCTCGGTCTGCGTCAACCCGGCCAACGTCCGGCTGTGCGCCCAGCTGCTGAAGGGCTCCGACGTGAAGGTGTGCACCGTCATCGGCTTTCCGCTGGGGGCTTCGGCCAAGTCGGTGAAGGCTTATGAGACCCAAAACGCCATTCGCGAAGGCGCGACGGAGATCGACATGGTCATCAACGTCGGCGCGCTGAAGTCGCGCGACTATCGCGCCGTCCACGAAGACATCGCCGCCGTCGTCAGCACCGCCCACGCCGGCAACGCGCTGGTGAAGGTGATCATCGAGACGGCGCTGTTGAGCGACGAGGAGAAGGTCATCGCCTGCCAGCTTTCGAAAGCGGCCAACGCCGACTTCGTCAAGACTTCCACCGGCTTCGGGCCGGGCGGGGCCACCATTGAGGATGTGGCCCTGATGCGCCGCGTCGTCGGGCCGGACATCGGCGTGAAGGCGTCGGGCGGCGTCCGCAATTTCGCCGACACCCGGGCGATGATCGACGCCGGGGCCACACGCATCGGCGCCAGCGCCGGGGTGGCCATTGTCAGCGAGGCCAGGAGATAACACCGTGACACCTATCCGTTGCGAAGAGTGTGGAATCGGCCGCTGTCATCTCGTGCGAGCCCCCTATCTGCTGAAGGTGGGCAAGCACATGCTCGTGATGCCTGATTCGCCGTCTTATGTTTGCGACATTTGCGGCAATCGCTTTTTTGATGACGAATTCCTCGACGGAGTTCATTACCTTTTGGAACAGGCGGCCGAAGATTCCCGGCGGCGCAAGCGGCGGCGGCAAGCCCCGCCCCGCGAGCCGGCCCGGCTGCCCCAGGCCCGTAGGAGTCGGTAATCGTGTCCTCTACTGAACTGCGTAGCTACGTCTTTCTCGACAATCTGCAACCGCAACACGCGGCTTTTCTCGGCACCGTGGCCGGCGGCTTCCTGCCGCTGCCCGGCGATGCCTCGCTGTGGATCGAGATCTCGCCCGGCATCGAGATCAACCGCATCACCGACGTGGCGCTGAAGTCCACCGACGTGCGGCCGGGGATGCAGGTCATCGAGCGCCTCTATGGGCTGCTGGAGGTACATTCGTCCAGCCAGGCCAGCGTGCGGGCGGCCGGCGAGGCCATTCTGGCCGCCATCGGCGTCGTCGAATCAGACCGACTGAAACCGAAGGTCATCTCCAGCCAGATCATCCGCAACATCGATCCCCACCAGACGCAGCTGATCAACCGCACACGCCACGGCCACATGCTGCTGGCGGGGCAGACGCTCTACGTGATGGAAGTGACCCCGGCGGCCTATGCGGCGCTGGCGGCTAACGAAGCCGAGAAGCGGGCCAACTTGAATATTCTGGAAGTGCGCGCCTTCGGCAGCTTCGGCCGCATCTATCTGGGCGGCGAAGAGCGCGACATCATGGCCGGCTACCAGGCGGCCATCGACGCCATCGAAGGCGTCAGCGGTCGCGAGGTCGAAGGCAAACGCGCTGAATAAGTTGTTATATTTCGAGGAGAGACGAACATGACAGAAGCATTGGGCATGATTGAGTGCCGTAGTTTTGCCGCCATGGTTGAGGCGTCGGACGCGATGGTGAAGGCCGCGCGGGTGGAGCTCGTCGGCTATGAGAAGACCGGCGGCGGTTACGTGACAGCCATCGTGCGCGGCGACGTGGCGGCCGTGAAGGCGGCCGTCGAGGCCGGCGCGCGCGGCGCCGAGAAGATCGGCGAAGTCGTCTCCGTCCACGTCATCCCGCGGCCGCATGAGAACGTCGACCGCACGCTGCCTCTGGGCCGCGTGCCAAGCGTTGAATAAGAATCCGGCCTGCCTGACACGATCTCATGGTAGGATGAAGCCATGACCCGCCGCCCGAAAGCGGCGGGCCATGGCCGACCACCGGCCTGATGCTGTCGACGGGGACACCCGAGGCCCGGAGCGCGCGGTTGCCCGGGCCGTATCGAGCAGCATCGGCCGGCTTTCCTATCAACCTGAGATCAGGCAAGGCCTGGGAAATGTTACTCGGACGATAGGGGGTGGGGGCGGAATAACGTTTCCCATAAGGCGCCTGACTGGAGTAATCCAAGGAGACGACTTATGGAAGCCGAAAACCGACCGACAGTACGCATCGACGCCTACGAACCCTGGGAAGAGATCAACCGCAACGAACCCGCCCTTTCCAGCCTCGACGCAGACCTGACTTTATCCGTTTTGACCGGCCCCGGGCCGGCGCTGGCTCAAATCCTGCCCGAAGACAACGACCTGACCACCAACGCCGGGACAGGAAAAGAGGCCATTGGCCAACGCATCGTCATCACCGGCCTTGTTCTCGACGAGAACGGCGAGCCGGTGCCGGGCGTGCTCATCGACATCTGGCAAGCCAACTCCGCCGGGCGCTATACTCACGACCTCGACTCGTGGAACGCGCCCGAAGACCCCAACTTCATCGGCCGCGGGCGCTGCTTCTCCAACGACGAAGGCGTCTACCGCTTCACAACCATCCGCCCCGGCAACTACCCGTGGAAGGTGGAGACCAACGAGTGGCGTCCGGCCCACATTCATCTGTCGATCATCGGGCCGTCACTGGCCTCGCGGCTGGTGACACAGCTGTACTTCCCCGACGACCCACTCTTCCACCTCGACTCGATCTTCCAGGGCATCCCCGAAGGAGAGCGCGACCGGGTCATCTGCAAGTATGACCACGACCTGACTGTGCCCGACTGGGCCATGGGCTACCGCTTCGACATCGTGCTGCGCGGCTCGCAGGCCACGCCGACGGTGCTCGACCACCACGACCACGAGGGAGACAACTCATGACCGTCCCACACACTCCCGAACAAACGGTTGGGCCATACTTCAGCCTGGGGCTGATGAGCGAAGGGGACAACGTCCTCGTCCGGCGAGACACCGAAGGCGAGCGCATCCGCGTCGAGGGCCACGTCTTCGACGGCGACGGCGATCCCCTGTTCAACGTGATGCTGGAGATCTGGCAGGCCAACGCCCACGGCCGCTACAACCACCCGCTTGACCAACGGCCGCTGCCGCTCGACCCCGATTTCATCGGCTTTGGCCGCGCCAGCACCGACGGCCAGGGGTACTACTCATTCGAAACGATCAAGCCCGGCCGCGTGCCCCATCAGGGGGGCGTGATGCAGGCGCCTCACATCGTGTTCATCGTCCATGCCAGCGGCGTGGCCCACCCGCTCATCACCCGTATGTACTTCGCCGGCGAAGAGAGCAACCTCAGCGATCCCATCATGCAAAAAGTCGTGCCCCAGGGCCGCCGCCACACCCTTCTGGCCAAGCCGAGAGAGGAGGACGGCATGACCGTCTATCGCTTCGACATCGTTCTGCGCGGCCAGGCCGAAGACCTGGTGCTGGAGGGCAAGCTGGGTGAGGAGGCAGGCGAAGACGCGCCGAGCGGCGAGGGCAAGGCCGAAACAGTCTTCTTCTCTCTCATCTAGCGGTTTCCGGAGTTGCGCCATGAGCGAACAACGATCCGAAGACCCTGGGCCGCCAAATTCTGACCAACCACAGGAGGCCACGGGTGTCCGTGGCCTCTTCACCTTTCGCAACGTGGGGCTGGTTCTCGGCCCCGCGTTGTTCGTCCTCTTCCTGCTCCTGCCCATCTCCGGCCTGACCACGCCGGCCAAGGCCGTGCTGGGGCTGGCGGTGTGGATGGCGATCTGGTGGTTCACCGAAGCCATCCCCATTGCCGCCACGTCGCTGATGCCGCTGGTGGTCTACCCGCTGCTCGGCCCGTCGGAGCTCAACGGCGTCCAGGCCAGCTATTCCGACAACGTCATCCTGCTGTTCCTGGGCACACTGCTGCTGGCGCGAGCCATCTCTCGCTCGGGCATCGACGAGCGGGTGGCGCTGCACATGCTGAAGCTGCTGGGCGGCAGTTCCCGCCAGCTGGTGGCCGGCTTCATGATCGCCTGCGCCTCGCTCAGCGCCTGGATCAGCGCCACGGCCACCACGGTCATTATGCTGCCCGTGGCCCTGGCCGTCGTCGCCACCGTGAAGGACGAGGGGCAACGCACCCGCCTGGGCAAATGCCTGGTGCTGGCGGTGGTCTACGCGGCCACGCTGGGCGTGCTGTCGACGATCATCGCCACCCCGCCCAACGCCGTCTTCGCCGATATCTCGCCCGAGTTGTTGGGCTTCGAGGTCGGCTTCGGACAGTGGATGCTCATCGGCGTGCCCATGGCCGCCGTCGGGCTCGTCCTGTGTTGGGCCTATCTCGTCTACGTCGTCGCGCCCATCCGCGACGTCTCGCTGGATGAGGGCAGCCGCGTCGTCGAGGAGCGGCTGCGGGCGCGTGGCCCCATCACCCGCGACGAGAAGGTGGTGGGCATCGTCTTTGTGCTGACTGTCGTGGCCTGGGTGTCGCGCAGCCTCTTCTGGGCCGATCTGCTGCCCAACGTCAGCAACATGACCATCTCCCTGTTCAGCGCCGTCGTCCTCTTCCTGCTGCCGTCGGAGAAGGGGGGGCGGTTGCTCGACTGGGAGACGGCCGTCAAGCTGCCGTGGAGCGTGCTGCTGCTCATCGCCGGCGGTTTGGCGCTGGCCTTCGGCTTCGGCGCGCTGGGCATCGACGTGTGGATCGCCGGCGGTCTGGACTTCCTGGGCGAGCTGCCGGCCATCGCCGCCGTGGCCATCATGGCCGCCATCACCATCGTCGTGGCCGAGGTGATGAGCAACGCGGCGACGGCCGCCCTGCTCATCCCCATCGCCGCGCCGCTGGCCGAGGCGGTGGGCGTCAGCCCGTTGCAGCTGACGATGGCCGTCACACTGGCGGCCAGCTTCGGCTTCACCCTGCCGGTGGCCTCGCCGTCCAACGCCGTGGCCCTGTCGACGGGCCACATCACCCCCACCCAGTTGGCCAAGGCGGGCCTGCCGATGAATCTGTTGGGAATCATTCTGGTGACGATCGCCGTCTACACCATCGTGCCGTTGATCTTTGGCTAGGCGCCTGGGGCGATTAGAGGTTTAATTAGGCTCCTGGAGAGGAAGAATCGGCTGCGGATTGGGACGGAAGAGACGGATTGATCGTTGATTCCGTCCCAATCATTCGATCCTTGGGCCATTCGTGTTATCCTTACATTGGGTGAACTATGTTTCTTGGCAAAGTAGTGGGCACGCTGGTGGCGACGCAGAAAGAGGCTTCGCTCAATGGGCTGAAGTTCCTCGTCGTGCGCCGTCTAACTGTCGACAACGAGGATGAGCGCGGCTACGTCGTGGCCGCCGATGCCGTCGGCGCGGGGCTGGGCGAGGTGGTCATGGTGGCCACCGGCAGCTCGGCCCGGCAGACGGTGATGACCAACAACCGGCCGGTTGACTCAGTCGTCATGGCCATCGTCGACTCGTGGGAAGTGGACGGGGCGGAGCGGTATAAAAAGGGTGGCGAGTGATCCGATACCGAGTTTTTCCAGCGAACTCCTGTTCGCCAAACTCGGTTTCTTGCAAGTGGGTCAGTGGGTCAGTAATCAGTGTTCAGTGGCCAGTATTCACTTTAGAGAGTCGTGCGATTGGCCGCTGACCACCATAAAAAAGAAAAAATCCGTATCATCCGTCTAAATCCGTAGCCAACCTTTCAACCACCATGAACGACCGCGAAATACAATCCATCATCGAACGGGTAATGGGCGAGATCGGCCGTGGGGCCGCCGCGCCGCCGCCGCAGCCCGCCGCCCGAGCGGAGCGGCCGTCCGCGCGCGCCAACGGCGGCTATGGGACCGCGCCGGCCGCCACGCCGTCAGGCGACTACGGCATCTACCCCACGCTCGACGAAGCCGCGGCCGCCGCCCGCAACGCCTTCAACCGGCTGAACGAAATGCCCTTGGCCATTCGCCAGGACATGGTGGCCCACATGCGGCGCGCCGCCCGCGAGAACGCGCTGGTGCTGGCCGAGATGGCCCACAGCGAGACGGGCATGGGACGCGTCGAGGACAAGGTGCTGAAGAACGTGCTTAACGCCGACAAGGCGCCGGGCACTGAGGCGCTGCCGTCCCACGCCTGGAGCGGCGACAACGGCCTGACGCTCGTCGAATACGCCCCCTATGGCGTCATCGGCGCGCTGACGCCCAGCACCAACCCCACCAGCACCGTCATCTGCAACGCCATCAGCATGATCGCCGCCGGTAACGCGGTGGTCTTCAACGCCCACCCCAGCGCCAAGGGAGCGTCGAACCGCACGGTGCAGATCCTCAATCGGGCTATCATGGCCGCCGGCGGCCCGGCCGACCTGCTGACCTGCGTCGCCGACCCAACGATCGAGAGCGCCCAGGCGCTGATGACCCACAAGCTCATCCGGCTGCTCGTCGTCACCGGCGGCACGCCCGTCGTCCGCGCGGCGATGAAGAGCGGCAAGCGCGCCGTCTGCGCCGGGCCGGGCAACCCGCCCGTCGTCGTCGACGAAACGGCCGACATCGCCCAGGCCGGCCGCGACATCGTCATCGGCGGCGCCTTCGACAACAACATCGTCTGCACCACCGAGAAGGAGACGTTCGCCGTCGCCTCGGTGGCCGACGAGCTGATCCGCGCCATGGAAGCCAACGGCGCGGTGCGGCTCAACTCGTGGCAGTTCAACCGCCTCTGGAAGGCGGTGACCGTCACCGACCGCGGCCCGCGCAAGTACGCCGACATGAACAAGGCGTTCATCGGCAAGAACGCGAGCGTGCTGCTGGCCGAGATCGGCGTCAGCGCCGGGCCGGAAGTGCGCCAGATCGTCGTCGAGGTGGATCAGAACCACCCCGTCGTCTGGTCGGAACAGATGATGCCCATCATGCCCGTCGTCCGCGTGGCCAACGCCGACGAGGGGATCGATCTGGCCATCGAGGCGGAGCACGGATTCAAGCACACGGCCGTGATGCACTCCAGGAACCTCGACAACCTGAGCCGCATGGCGCGGGAGATCGATTGCAGCATCTTCGTCAAGAACGGCCCCTGCCTGGCCGGGCTGGGGTACGGCGGCGAGGGCTTCTGCTCGTTCACCATCGCCAGTCCCACCGGCGAAGGGCTGACCGGCCCGATCAGCTTCAGCCGCATCCGCCGCTGCACCCTGGTCGACTCATTCCGCATCGTTTAACAGGAGTCTCACAGTCTCCCAATCTCTAATCTCCAATCCCTAATCCCATCTTCTCATGCCTCCCGCCCTAGCTCTCCTCGAATTCCACTCCATCGCCGCCGGCATCGAAGCCGGCGACGCCATGGTGAAGCGCGCCCCGGTGGAGCGCATCATGACCGGGACGATCCAGCCGGGCTACTACCTGGTGCTCGTCGTGGGCGAGGTGGCCGACGTGGTGGAGGCAGTCGACGCGGGGGTGCTGGCCTGCGGAGAGGCGCTGCGCGACCGGCTGCTGCTGCCCAACGTCCATCCGGGCGTGGTGGCGGCGCTGGGCGGCGAGCGCGCGCCGGGCGGCCCGGCCGGCTCGCTGGGCGCGCTGGGTGTCGTGGAGACGGCCACCGTGGCCGCCGGGATTCAGGCGGCCGACGCAGGATTGAAAGGGGCCGACGTAGTGCTCAGCCAGCTGCGGCTCGGCGACGGGCTGGGCGGCAAGGGATTGGCGCTGTTCGCCGGGCTGGTGTCGGATGTGGAGGCGGCCGTGGCTATCGGTGGTGATACTGTCGCCGCCCAGGTCGTCCGCCGCGCCGTCATCGCCCAACTCCACGGCGAGATGTGGGTCAACGTCAACGCCGGCGGCCGGTTTGGCGATCATTTTACTTGGCCGGCGACATAAGAGGGGATTGGGGATTAGAGATTGGGAGACTGAGAGACTGAGAGATTGCGCAGTCTCCCAATCTCCTAGTCTCCTAATCTCTAATCCCTTCTTCCTAATCTGTGAAATCTGTGGTTTCATTCTGAGAATCTATGCAATTAGCACGTGTAATCGGGACAGTCGTGGCGACGCGAAAATATGTGGGGTTGGACGGGATTAAGTTCCTCATCGTCCAGCCGCTGAGCAAGGCGCAGCAGCCGGCCGGTGAGCCAGTGGTGGCGGCCGACGCCACCGCCCAGGCCGCGCCCGGCGAGCTGGTGTTCATCGTCGGCAGCCGCGAAGCCGCCCAAGCCCTGCCGGAGACGTTCGTCCCGGTGGATCATGCGATTGTGGGGATTGTGGATGATGTTGGTGCGTAAATCAGTCAGGACTGACTGATTTACGCGATAGCTATTATGTACGTCGGAACCGTCACCGCGACAGTCGTCGCCACCATCAAGCACCCGGCCTTTGAGGGGCGGAAGTTGCTGCTTGTCGAGCGGCTGGATCTAGAGGGGCAGCCCACGGCCGACTACGACATCTGCGTCGACACGGCGCGGGCGGGCGTGGGGGATCGCGTGCTGGTGCTCGACGAAGGCAACGGCGCGCGGCAGGTGCTCGGCCTGAAGAGCGCCCCCATTCGCGCCGTCATCGTCGGCGTGGTCGACGACGTTTACCTGCCCGGCTAGCGGCCGTCGAAATTGGCCGCGAACGACTCGGCGACGAAGCGCTCCATGTCGTGGGCGAATCCTTCGAAGCGGGCCACGTGGGCCTCGGCCGCCGGCGTCAGGCGCGCCCCGCCGCCGTGGACGCCGCCTGTCTGCGTCTCCACCAGCCTCTCCCCCAGCCGCGTCTCCATCTCATTGATCTTCTGCCACGCCGTGCGATAGGGCACCTGCATCTGCTCGGCCGCGCCGCTGATCGAGCCGGTGGCGGCAATGGCCCGCAGCAGCTCCACCCGCCAGAGCGACAGGACGACCTCGCCGTTGAGTTCGAGCCAGAGGTTATAGCGGGGTTGCAGGGTCAATC
>CAYNOL010000024.1:0-13528 GCA_964398825.1 uncultured Ardenticatenaceae bacterium | reverse complement strand
GGTTAACCCAATTCCATCCATACCCCCATTTCTGCTATACTTCCAGCTTCAAGCAATCCCTTCGGAGATTTTCTATGACCTCTTCCTTCATCATCGAACGCATCGCCGACCACGTCGGCCAGCGCGTCACAATAAAAGGGTGGCTCTACAAGAGCACGCACAAAGGCAAGCTGCTGTTCCTGCAGCTGCGCGACGGCACGGGCATCGCCCAGGCTGTGGCCTTCCGGCCCGAGGCGGGCGACGAGCTATTCGAGAAGCTGCTGCGGGTGGGCCAGGAGTCGTCGCTTATCGTCACCGGCACGGTCAAAGAGAACAGCCGCGCGCCCGGCTTCCCCGGCGGCTACGAGATCGCCATCGAGTCGGCCGAGGTGCTGCAAAACGCCGTCGACTACCCCATCGGCCTCAAGGACCACGGCATCGAATTCCTGATGGACAACCGCCACCTGTGGCTGCGCTCCCGGCAGCAGTGGGCCATCATGCGCGTGCGCACGACGATTAAGCGGGCCATCATCGACTTTCTGGACAACAACGGCTTCTTCAACATCGACACGCCCATTCTGACCCCCAACGCGGCCGAGGGCACCAGCACCCTCTTTAAAGTCAAATACTTTGAAGAAGACGCCTTTCTGGCCCAGACCGGCCAGCTTTACAACGAGGCCAATATCATGGCCTTCGGCAAGGTCTACTGCTTCGGCCCCACCTTCCGCGCCGAGAAGAGCAAGACCCGCCGCCATCTGGCCGAGTTCTGGATGGTGGAGCCGGAGATGGCCTTCTATGACCTGGAAGACATGATGAAGCTGGAAGAGGAGTTCGTCAGCTACATCGTGCAGACGACGCTGGCGCAGCGGGCGGCCGAGCTGGCGCTGCTGGAGCGCGACCTGGCAGCGTTGCGCAATGTGACACCCCCGTTCCCGCGCATCAGCTACGACGAGGCGATCGAGCGTCTCCACGCCATCCGCGAGGCGACGGATGATCCCAAGCTGAAAGACGAATTGGCGATCGAATGGGGCGACGACTTCGGCTCGCCGCACGAGACGGAGCTGACCAAGCAGTTCGACAAGCCGGTGTTTGTCTACGGCTATCCCACGGCCGTTAAGGCGTTCTACATGGAACCGTGGCCCGGCCGGCCGGAGGTGTGCAAGAGCGCCGACCTGCTGGCCCCCGAAGGGTACGGCGAGATCATCGGCGGCAGCGAGCGCATGAGCGACCCCGACGTGCTGCTGGAGGCTATTCGTCGCCACGAGCTGCCTGAGGAGAATTACCAGTGGTACATCGACCTGCGGCGCTACGGCGGCGTGCCCCACAGCGGCTTCGGCCTGGGGCTGGAGCGCACGGTGGCCTGGATCTGCGGCATCGACCACATCCGCCAGGCCAGCCCCTTCCCGCGCACGCGCCAGCGGTTGACACCGTAAAGATAGAAACCACAGATTACACGCGGCTGAGGACAGCCGAGTGTAATCTGTGGTTCCAAACTCCGGAGTTCACGACATGAAAGTAGGCGTACTGGCACTGCAGGGCGCTTTTATCGAGCATATCCAGATGTTGCGCGAGTTGGGCGTGGAGGCGGTCGAGGTGCGGCTGCCGGCCGATCTGGAGGGGCTGGACGGCCTCATCATCCCCGGCGGCGAGAGCACCACCATCGGCAAGCTGGCCGACACCTTCGAGCTGACCGAGCCACTGCGCGACTTCGCCGCCGGCAAGCCGGTGTGGGGCACGTGCGCGGGGATGATCTTCATGGCCAAGGAGATCGGCCGCGACCAGCCGCTGCTGGGCGTCATGGACATCGTCGTCGAGCGCAACGCCTTCGGCCGCCAGGTAGACAGCTTCGTCACGCCGCTGGAGGTGGACGCCCTGCATGGCGTGGACGCGCTGCAGGGGGAGAAGGCGAAGCCGTTCCCGGCCGTCTTCATTCGCGGGCCGCGCCTGGTGGAGGCCCACGGCGACGCGCAAATCATCGCCCGGCTGGCCGACGGCACGCCGGTGGCCGCCCGCCAGGGGCAGTGGCTGGCCACGTCGTTCCACCCCGAGCTGAGCGGCGATTCCCGGTTCCACGAATACTTTGTGCGGATGATCGAGGAGCAAGAGAAAGAGCGGTAGGCTGCCCGGCCGCTCTACGCCGCTTTCGCCAGCCTCAGGCGCGGGCGGCGCAGCAGGCGCATTCCGTTGGCCGCCACCACCAACGACGTCCCCACGTCGGCCAGCACCGCCAGCCACATGCTGCCGCTGCCGGCCAGCACCAGCACGAAGAACAACAGCTTGATGACGATGCTCAGCGACACGTTGAAGCGCACCGTGTTCATGGCCGCGCGGGCCAGCCGCAACACGAACGGCAATTGACGCAAATCGTCCCCCAGCAGCACCACGTCGGCCGTCTCCAGCGCCTGGGCCGTGCGCCCCAGCGCCAGCCCGACCGACGCCGCGGCCAGCGCCGGTGTGTCGTTGATGCCGTCGCCGACCATGGCCACGTGGCCGTGCTCGGCGCGCAACGCCTCGACGGCGGCCACCTTGTCGCCCGGCAACAGCCCGGCGCGCGCGTCGGTCAGCCCCACTTCGGCGGCGACGCGCTCGGCCGTGGCCGCGTGGTCGCCGGTCAGCATCACCAGTGGCCGCACGCCCATCCCCGCCAGCTCGGCCATGGCCTCGCGGCTGCCCTGGCGCGGCACGTCGGCCAGCGTGATGTAGCCGCGATAGACGCCGTCGCTGACCAGCATCGTCGTCAGCCCGGCGGCGTCGGCCGCGGCGATGGCGGCGTGGTGGGGGTCATGGGTGGCGTCGTCCTCGAAGTAGGCGTGGCTGCCGATGGTGATCGTCCGGCCGTTGACCCGGCCGCTGATGCCCCGCCCGGCCAGCGCGGCCACGCCCTCGCCCGCCGGGTAGAGGCTGTCGACGCCGCGGGCGGCCGCCTCGCTCAGCACCGCCCCGGCCAGCGGGTGCTCGCTGCGTCGTTCCACGGCGGCGGCGATGGCCAGCAAGTCGTCGCAGGCGGCGCAGGGGTCGGCCGGCAGGCTGCCGTTCTCGCAATCGGCCGCGCGCACATCGACCACCACCGGCTCGCCGCGGGTGATGGTGCCCGTCTTGTCGAAGGCGATGGCCCGCACGCGGCTCAGCTCTTCCAGGAAGGCGCCCCCTTTGATGAGGATGCCGTTGCGCGCGGCGTTGCTGATGGCGCTGATGAGCGTCACCGGCGTGCTGATGACCAGCGCGCACGGGCAGGCGACGACCAGCAGGGCCAGCGCCTTGTAGAGCCACCCCTGCTCGCCGGGCGCGGGGTTCCAGAACGGCGCGCCGAACAGCAGCGGCGGCACAACGGCCACCGCCAGCGCCACGACGATGACCAATGGCGTGTAGACTTGGGCGAAGCGGTCGACAAAGCGCTGGGTGGGCGCGCGCCGCTCCTGGGCCTCGGCCACCAGGGCGATCATGCGACTGATGGTGTTGTCGGCCGCCAGGTGGGTGACCTCGATCTCCAGCGCGCCGTGGCCGTTGACGCTGCCGGCGTAGACTTCGTCGCCGGGGACCTTGTCCACCGGGCGGCTCTCGCCGGTGATGGGAGCCTGGTTCACATCCGATTCGCCGGCCAGCACACGGCCGTCCATGGGCAGCCGCTCGCCGGGACGGACGACGACGTGGTCCCCCACGCGCAGAGCCGACACCGGCAGACGGACCTCGACGCCGTCGCGCAGCACCGTGGCCTCGTCGGGCGCCAGCGCCGACAGACCGCCGACGGCATCGCGGGCGCGGGCGGCCGTGTACCCTTCCAGCGCCTCGCCCAGCGCGAACAGCACCATGACCAGCCCGGCCTCGGTGTAGGCGCCGATGACGACCGCGCCGACGGCGGCGATGGTCATCAGCAAATTGATGGTGATCTCGTGGTTGACGCGCAAGGCGCGCACGGCGCTGCGGGCAATGGGGTAACCGGCCAGCAACATCGCCAGCACCGACAGGGCAGCGAAGACGGGCGACTCAATGCCCAGGCCGGGCAGCAGCTCGTCGAACAGCAGGCCGGGCAGCACCAGCAGCGCGGCCAGTAGCGCCGGCCGCGTGTCCCAGCGCCGCCACAGATAGCGCAACAGTCCGCCGCCGGCCGATTGGCCGTCGTGGACGTGGCTGTGGTCATGCCCATGACCGTGGGATCCGGTAGCTTCCGTTATCGACTCCGCTACGTCATAGCCCAATTCGCGCACGCGAGCGACGACGCGCTCCGGCGCCACCGCTCCATCGACGCGCAGCGTCCCGGTGGCGAAGTTGAGCGCGGCCGAGCGAACGCCGTCGAGCCGGGCGACCCCCGTCTCCACCGTCCGCGCGCACCCGGCGCAGTCCATTCCCACGATGTCGAAGCGCTGTTCCATTCGTTCAGTAGTCATGTAATCCAGCAAGAATCGGCTACGGATTCAAACGGATGAGACGGATTTACTTCTCTATGAGAAGCTTCGTAGCCATTGCTCACTCTCTCAGTCTGCCAATCTGCCAATCTCCCAATCTCTAATCTCCAATCCCCTCTTATCATACACCTTCAACCCCAGTTGAAAGTCAAGCCTCTTCCGCTTCCAGTGCCAGGAAGAGGCGGGCGAGGATGAAGGCGCTGTCGCCGCGAGCCATGAGCACCGTCCCTTCGTCGTCGTGGGCCAGGCTCAGCGCCATGTCGGGGTGGGCGGGGCAGTCGCTCTCCAGCCGGGCCAGCGCCGCCAGCGCCTCGGCCGCGACCGGGTCCTGGCCAACGACGAGGATGTGGTAGGCGTCATCCTCGCGCCAGATGTGGACGTGGCGGCCGCGCAACCGGGCCAGCACGTCGCGGGCCTCGGGGCCGGCCAACCGGCAGCCGCTATCGGCCGTCAGCCGGTCGAGCACGGTGCGGCTGGGCGGCTCGGCGGCGGGGTTGCCGCAGATGCGGTCGACCAGGCGACCGAACGCGCTCTGGGCGGCGTCGGGCGCGCCGCCGCGCAGATCCAGCAGGAACAGCTCCAGCTCGTGTTGCAGAACGCGCAACTCGGTGATCTGCCGCTCCAACGTCAGATAGCGCCGCTCGGCCGTGTCCAGCAGCTCGGCGTTGTCCAGGTCGCCGTCGCGCCAGGCCGACAGGAGGGCCCGAATCTCGGCCAACGAGAAGCCGAGCCGCTGGGCACGCTGGATGAGGCGCAGCGTGTCGGCTGTGGCCGGGTCATACAGCCTGTACCCCGCCTCGGTGCGGCCGCTCGGCTCCAGCAGCCCCTGGGCCTCGTAGTAGCGCAACGCCGACGGCCGCAACCCCACCTGCCGCGCCAACTCGCCGATCGTGATCATGCCCGAAGTGTAGAGAGGCAGTATGGTCGTGTCAATTGCGAAACCGGGTTTTCAGCAAAACCCGGTTTCCAAGCCGGTCCCCCAAGAAACCGGGAGGTCAAGAAAAACCCGGTTTCGGGATGTTTGGTTAATGGGGTAGTGTACGTATAATGGGCAACAGCATGACGAACGCCGGGAGGTAAGAATGGCCAACAACAAGAATGATGACCCCATCCCTCTACCACCCGACGCCCAGTTGGACCGCCCGTCGGTGGCGCGGATTTATGATTATCTGCTGGGCGGCTACCACAACTTCGAGATCGATCGCAAGGCGGCCGAGCATTTCGGCGCCATATTCCCTGACCTGGCCCTGACTGCCCAACTGAACCGCGCCTTCCTGCGGCGGGCGGCCACGTTCGTCAGCAAGCAGGGCATCGACCAGTTCCTCGACCTCGGCTCCGGCATTCCCACGGTGGGCAACGTCCACGAGATCGTGCAGGAGTATCAGCCCCACGCCCGGACAGTCTATGTCGACATCGAGCCGGTGGCCATTGCCCACGCCGAGACACTGCTGGCCGACGACCGCAACACGGCCGCCATCCTGGGCGACATCCGGCGGCCGCATGAGATCCTCGAACACCCGATCACCAAACAGTTGATCGACTTCTCGCGGCCGGTGGGGCTGCTGGTCGTGGCGATGCTCCATTATGTGACCGACGACGAGGAGGCCGAGCGTGTGCTCAACGTCTTCAAGGACCAACTGGTCTCCGGCAGCTATCTGGTCGTCGGCGTGTGGACATCCGACGACGCCCCGCATGAGGTTATGAACAAGTACGCGGAAATGTCGAAGATGCTCACTACCCAGGGCGCACCCCGGCCGCTGGCCAAGGTGGAGCGATACTTCGACGGGTTCGAACTGCTGGAGCCGGGCATCGTCCACGGCCCCGCCTGGCGGCCGGACGATCCCGATGACTGGATTTTGAAGGAGCCGGGGCGCAGCGTGAGCTGGGTTGGCGTGGCCCGCAAACCCTGAGGAGGACGCCTGTGTGAGCGACGGCGTCGAGAGGGGAGTAACGCGAGAAGAAAGGATCCGGGCACTCGCCGCAGCCTGGCGAGCGGCAACGCGCAACGTCACCTTCATCCCCCTGCCCGAGTCGGAGACCCGGGAGCGCTTCTACCACCTTGCGTCGGCGGCGATTCTGGCCCTGCGCGCAGGCGAAACGGATAGCGCGACGCTCCAGCACGGCCGCGACATCGGCCGCGAGATGGCGGCGCTGAACCTGTTGAAGCCGGAGACGCTGGAAAGGACGCTCGCATTCCTGGGCGAGGAGCTGGCCGGCGTTGGCGCGCCAAAGAGTCTGACGCTTCTGCTGGCCGGCGTCGCCGGCGGCGCGGCAGCGGCCATGGAGTCGAAGCTGCTGGCGCAACAGGAGTCGATGAAGCAATCGGCCACGCTGACGTTACGCCAGACGCAGGTGAAGCTGGCCTCGGCCAACCGTCGCCTCACGGAAGAAGTGGCCGACCGCATTCGCGCCGAGCGGATCCAGCGCGACTTGGCCGAACGGTTACGCCGCCTGCACCAGATCGACGTGGCCGTGCTGTCGGCCGAATCCCCCGAAGCCATCGCCCGCATCTCCGTCGAATACCTCGAAGCTCTCATCCCGGCCGTCTCCATCGCTGTCTCCCTCATCGATATGCATACCCGGAAACTGGTCGTTGTGTGGAGCTCTAACCCGGCCTATCCACCGGGGCGGGAGATGCCGATCACGTTGGTCGAGCAAATGGGCCGCCTGGCGAAGGGTGAAGCCCTTTACATCAAAGATCTGCAGGCTCTGGGCACCAGTTCGGAGGGGGTGGCCGAGATCGCCGCCCTGGGCGGCCGTTCGGTCATGGCCTTGCCGCTCAGCTTAGACCACGAACTGATCGGCAATCTCGCCATCGTCCTGGGCGAGGTGCGGCCATTCACGTCGGAAGAGATCACCGTCACCCAGGAGTTGGGCGACTCCGTGGCCGTCGCCATTCAGAACCGTCGCCTGCTGACCGCCGAGCAGGAGCTCCGCCGCCGCGAGTCCAGCATGCGCGAGGTGTCGGCCGCGCTGACGCTCGACCTGGGCCGCGACGAGATGCTCCGCCTCATCCTCGAGGAAATGGACAAGGTCGTGCCCAGTGTCACCTCGTCGATCCTGTTGTTCGACGGCGGGGCGCTGGAGCTGGCCGCCCACCGTGGTGTGGATGTCCCTGCAAACTGGATGCACGACCTCATCAGCCAACGCCCGCGCTCGCTGATGACGGTTCTGGAAGAGAGACGACCGCTCATCCTCAATGACACGCACAACTCGCCCGACTGGGTCGCGCTGGAGGGGTTCGAATTCGTCCGCTCCTGGTTGGGTGTGCCGCTCATGGTGAAGGGGGATTGCATTGGCCTCGTCGTGCTCGATCGGGACGAGATCAATGCCTTCACCCAAGAGGATGAGAGTTTGGCGCTGGCCTTCACCAATCAAGTCGCCATCGCCATCGACAACGCGCGCCTGTTCGCCCAGGTGCAGGCCCACGCCAACGTGCTGGAGCAGCGCGTGCGGGAGCGAACCCGCGAGCTGGAGGTGCTCTACGGCATCACGGCCACGGCCGTCAGCAACCCCGAGATGCAGGGCCTGCTGAATCGCTCGCTGGAGTTGACCGTCGAGGCGTTCGGCTGCCCGGCCGCGTCGGTGCATCTCGTCGAGGGGGAGGAGGCGGGGCCGCAGCTGGCCGCCATGCTGACGCGGGGTAGCCGGAGCATGGGGGATTTCCTCGCCGGGCTGGGCCCCGGCTCGCCGCTGCTGCTGACGTCGATAAAGAAGGGCAGGCCGCACGTGGTGGCCCGCCGTGGTCTTCCGCCGGAGTTGGCGCGTGATGGGGTGACCGCCATCGTCTCTGTGCCGTTGCGTTCGCGCGGCCGCAACCAGGGCGTCATGTGCCTGCTGTTCAACAGGCGGGAGCTGCTGGCCGGGGCGACGACAGAGCTGCTGACAACCATCGCCGATCAAATCGGCGCGGCCGTCGAGAATATCAAGCTCTACCAGGTGGCTCGCCAGTCGGCGATCATCGAGGAGCGCGAGCGGCTGGCGCGCGAGATTCACGATCAGGTGACGCAGTCGATCTATAGCGCCGCCCTTTTCAGCGAGGCGGCGCTGGGCGCGGCCGAGGCCGGCAACGACGAAAAGCTGGGCCGCCATTTGCTCTCCGTCCAGGAGATGACCAACCAGGCGCTGCGCGAATTGCGGCTGCTGCTGTTCGAGTTCCGCACCGAGTCGCTGGCGCGCAAGGGGCTGGTCGAGGCGTTGCGCCACCGGCTTAGATCGGTCGAACACCAGGTCGGCATCACCGGCGAAGTCCACGGCCCCATCTCCGGCGAGCTGCCCGTGGCCGTCGAGGAAACGTTCTACCGCATCGCTCTGGCCGGGCTGGACAATGCCCTGCGCCATGCCCACGCCGGGCGGGTCGACATCGTCATCATGCAGGAGAACGGCTGGCTGGTGATGACCGTCGCCGACGACGGCATCGGCTTTGACCACCAGGCGGCGAGCGACACGGGCGGCATGGGGCTGGAAGGGATGCAGAAACGCATCGACAAAATCAACGGTGAGGTCACAATCACTTCGAATAAAACGGGGACCTGGATCACCGCCCGCGCGCCACTGCCCAGTGACGGTTGATTCCGTAAATCGAGAGAAGGAGAGACGGCAACGGATTAGGAGGGATGAGGCAAATCGTTTCTATTCTAAATCCGTTTTCGTCTGTATCATCCGCGTTCATCCGTGTTATAAACATTCCGGAGGGTTTGGCGCAATGAGTGGTGTAATTCGTGTGCTGGTAGTTGATGATCACGATATCGTCCGCGAAGGGCTGCGGGCCATGTTGGAGACGAAGCCCGACATCGAGGTGGTGGGCGAGGCGGCCGACGGCATCCAGGCCGAGGAGATGGCCCTGCGCCACCAGCCCGACGTTATTCTGATGGATCTGATGATGCCGCGCAAGAACGGCATCCGCGCCACCCACGACATCAAGGCCAAGATGCCCGGCGCGCGCATCCTCGTCCTGTCCAGCTTCAGCGACGACGCCCAAATCGTTGAGTCGATCCACGCCGGGGCGTCGGGCTATCTGCTGAAGACGGCCAAGCTCAACGAGCTGACCGACGCCATACGCCAGGTCAACAACGGCCAGGCGCCGCTCAACTCGGTGGTGGCGCAACGCATCATGGCCGGGACGAAGGTGGAGTCGAAGGAGCCGCAACTCTCCGCCATTCTGACCAGACGGGAGAAGGCGGTGCTGCCGCTGGTGGTGCGGGGGATGACCAACAAGGAGATCGGCGACACGCTGAAGATCACGCCGCGCACTGTGGGCACCCACATCGGCAACATGATCAAAAAGGCAGGCGTGGAAAACCGCGTGCAGTTGTCAATGCTGGCGGTACGACAAGGCCTGTCATCGCTCTATGGGGACGAATGACCCCCGGCAATGACAGGCCTGATTGGTTTGCTGTCGGCCGCGGTGCGGCGCGGCTTGTTGTGCGTTGTCGCGGCCTACGGCTCGACGAAGTACCCCATGCCTACCACGCCGGGGCCGACGTTGGCGCCGATGACCGGCGTCAGTTCGTTGACGATTAGCTCCGCCGGGCTCGCTCCGGCGCGGATCTGCTCGGCGATGTAGGCCGCGTCTTCGGGTGCGCGGGCGTGGATGACTCCCGCGTGGATGTTGCTCTTGCCCTTCATCTCCTCCAACACCACATCGAGCATGTGCTGGATAGCCTTTTTCTTGGTGCGAATGGAAGCCAGAGGCTCGATCGTGCCTTCTTCCAGGTGCAGCACGGGCTTGATGGACAGGACGGAGCCGACAAGACGCTTCGCGCCGCCGATTCGGCCGCCCTTATGCAGATACTCCAGCGTATCGACGACGAACATCACGCGCATGCGCGGCACCAGATCGCGCACGTAGGCGGCGATCGCCTTGTAGTCGTGGCCCTCGGCCGCGTAGCGAGCGGCGGCGGTGACCAGCAGCCCCAACCCCAGAGACGCCGAGCGAGAGTCGACGATCTCGATCGGATAATCCCCCATCGCTTCCGCGCCCAGGTGGGCCGACTGGATGGTGCCGCTCAGGGCCTGGGAGACGAAAATGGCGACGATGCTGTCCGCGCCCTCGGCCACCTTCTGGAAATGCTCGGTGAATTGGCCCGGCGCCGGCTGCGAGGTCTTCGGCAGGTCTTTCGACTGCGGCAGACGCTCATAGAACTCCTCGGTGGAGATGTCTATCTGATCCAGATAGCTGCGCCCTTCCCAGTTCAAAATCTGGGGGATGACGTAGATGTTGTGTTCCTTGATGACGTCGACAGGCAGATTCACCGTGCTATCGGTGACGATGGCAACTTTCGCTTTGGACATAGCGCCCACTTCTCCTTCAGGTGATAATGATGATTTCTACTCGGCGGGAATCGAGCGGAAAGATTGTATGAGAGGTGGGAGGAATCGTCAACCGGAGCTGATTGAGGGAAAACACTACGCCTGTTCTAAATAAAATACGTAGAAAAAAAGCCGCTATATTACACAGGTAAATGGTGGGACAGCCTGTTAATGTTCCCGATACGTGTCAACTGTGACTCGAGTCCTTATCGGGATTCATCATAGGCGGGGGCGGGACCAGTCGTCATAAACCTGGTGGCAATGACCACCAGGTTTTTATTTTTCCTGTACCGGCGCAAACCTTACAGGTTTCATCATCTCCACTTATTCATACTTCAACGCGGCCATCGGCGCCAGCGTCGCCGCGCTGAGCGCCGGGTAGAGACCCGAGGCCAGCCCCATGAGCGTGGCGAAGATGAGCGCCGAGATGGGCAGCCACAGCGGCGTGATGAGGGCCGACGTGGGCGGCAGCCCGCCCGTCTCAACCGCCTGCCCCGCCATGTAGCCCAGCACCAGCACGTTAAGGATCTGCCCCAGCCCCCAACTGATGAGCACGCCGCCCAGCCCGCCGAGGAAGCCGATACCGGCCGCCTCACCCAGGAAGATGGCCAGCACATGGCGGTTGTTGGCTCCCACGGCTTTCATCAGCCCGATCTCCCGCGTGCGCTCCAGGATGGCCATGGTCATCGTATTGGCGATGCCGATGGCCGCCACCAGCAACGCGATGGCCCCCATGGCGCCGAAAGCCATCTGCAGGATCAGGTAGAAACCGCTAATACCCTCGACGAACGATTGCGGCGACCACGCCTGGAAGCCCATGGCCGTGATCTGGTCGGCCACGTCGAGCACCTGGTCGATGTCGCCCACCTTGACGATGAGCGTGTTGTAGCCGTTCTTGTCCCGGTCGACGCGCTGGCCGGTGACCCAGGCGTTGTGGCTGTCGAGGTCGGCCATCGGCATGTAGATCGACCAGTCGGGCTCATCCTGGAACTCCTGCAGCACGCCCACCACGCGGGCGCGGGTCTTCTTGCGAATATCGGTGCCGTCCTCGGCGAACTTGACCAACTCGATGTTGAGCGTTTGGCCATACAGGTTGGGCGGCTCGGGGGGCGGTTGGCCGGGGCGGGCGCGTGGGTCATAGAAGTTGTTGGCCACCTGTGAGCCGACGATGACCGTGCCGCGCGCCAGGGTCAGCTCCCCCTCGGCCGCCTTGACACCCAACTGCCCCAGGTCTTCCGTGCCCACGCCGATCATCTGTCCGCCCCCTTCCATGCGACCGACTTTGATGATGGCCCACGATTGGAGATAGTCCTGGGGGATGACGGCCGTCACGCCGGGCAGGGCGCGGATGGCGTCGATGGCCGCTTCGTTGAGTGGTGTCGTCGTTCCGGCGCCCGGCATGCCCGGCCCGGTGTCGACGACGGGCCCCTCGTTAAAGCCGGGATAGACCACCACGCGCGTCAGGTCGCCGATGCCGCCCAGCTGGGATTCGGCGTTTTGCTGCAGCCCGACGCCGAGCGACACCAGCAGCACCACGGCCGCCGTGCCGATGATGACGCCGATGGCCGTCAGGGCGACACGCCCCTTGCGGCGCGCCAGGTTGGACCAGATGAGCGTCAGCAGGTCAATAAATCTCATGATCGTTCTTTATTTCCGTCTCACCGTTCGAGGGCGGGTCGCAAACCCGCACCCTACCGGGATAGCGCGCTGTGTAAGGGCGGGTCTGTGACCCACCCTCTTCACGAGTACGCCCCTGCGAACTCAATACGTGTAACTATGGCCCCACATCCAATGGCATCTCGCCCGGCACGCCCGGCTCGACGGGGAACGGCTCGCCGCCGCCGTCCGACGGGTCGCTGCCCAGGCCGAGCAGCCCGCGAATGAAGCGCCAGATGCGATCCAGTAGCGACTCCTCGCCGCCGCCGCCCGGTATCTCCTCTACGGGGAACTCGCCGCCGTCGATGCCCTCGCCCCCTTCGCCCGGGAACGGCTCCATGGGGATCGGCTCCATGACTTCGACGGTGACCGTCTCGGTGATCGTGGCCGGGCGGCCGAAGTCGTCGGTGTAGTTGACGCCGAGCACCAGCTCCAGCGGGCCCGGCTCGAGCGGCACGATCATGGCGTCGAGCGGGAAGAAGCCGCCCGGCTCCAGCGCGCCGACGAAAATGGCGTTGTTGCTCAGGTCGGCGTTGTCGGCCGAAACGCTGAAGTTGCCGAAGACGACGGAATTGCGGCCGGTGTTGACCAGTTGCAGCGGCAGACCACCCGGCTCCCCGGCGAAAAGCACCGGCTCGGGCATATAGAAGCCCATTTCCACCTGCGGCGATTGGTAGACCAGCAGGGTGATGACCTGGTCATCGACGTAGCTGACCCCGTTGTCGTCAGTGTAGACGAACGACACCTTCTGCGGGTAGGCCCCCGGCTTGGTGGTCGTGTTGACGATGAGCTGCAGCGATGCCTCGCGGCTGTCGCCCACGGCCAGATTGCCCAATGGACTGACATTCGATGAGCCCAGCGGCGCGAACTCCGTGAAGGAACCGCCCGCGCCCGACAGCCCGCCGCCCGGTTCCGGCGTGCCGTCGACGGTCGAGCCGGTGCTCGATCCACCCCCGAGGATCAGCGTGACGTTGCGCGCGTTGGCTTGCCCCAGATTCTCCACGGTCAGGTTCAGCGTGAAGCGGATGCCCGGCTGGAGTTGCTGTGGGTCGGTATCGTTGGATGTGACCAGCAGCTGCGGCCGTTGGCGCGGCCCGGCCGTCGGCGTCGCTGTGGGGGGGGGGGTGGCCATGGCCGCCGGGCCGCCGCCCCGAGACGTGGGGAGGGGGAAGGTGAGC
>CAYNOL010000023.1:0-29106 GCA_964398825.1 uncultured Ardenticatenaceae bacterium | reverse complement strand
GCGCACAATCGTCGGCACCATCTTCTTGGTCACGGTGCCGGAGATGATCATCAGGTCCGCCTGCCGGGGCGACGCCCGGAATACCTCCATGCCAAAGCGGGCGAGGTCAAAACGGCTCGAAGCGGTGCAGATCATCTCAATCGCGCAGCAGGCCAGGCCGAAAGCAACCGGCCATACCGAGTTCCGCCGCGACCAGTTGTAGACCGGGTCCAGCAGCTTGGCGATGTTGGTGATGAGAACGTTGTTCGAAAGTTCATCAGGGACGGCGATGTCCCCAGCAGCGGCTCCCGTATTCGCTACGGTCATAGCTATGTCGCCTCCTCATACCAAACGGTTAAAATATCCAGTAAAAACTGCTCAGTCACCAGGGCGGGATCGTCCTGGAATCCGGGCAAGGACTCAACCATGTCGGCCAACTCCTCCAACCCCACGCCGGTAGGCTCGCGGGCGGGGTAGTGGTCCATCAGCGCGACGACAATGGCGTAAGTCGAGTCCCAAAAGAGTTCAGGTTCGTTATCAGACAAAACGGTTGTCCTGCCTTAGACGTTGGGTATAAGTATAGTCGATAGTGAAGAGTTGGGCGAATTGTTTGCTAAATATCCCGGCCGATGAGCGGCTTTTTTTCGACCCCTGACCCCATGCGCATCTTGCTCCTCTCCCCCTATCACGGCGGCAGTCACCGGGCGTGGGCCGAAGGGTATCAGCGCGCCGCCGCCCACGACGTCACGTTACTGACCTTGCCGGCCCACTTCTGGAAGTGGCGCATGCACGGCGGCGCGGTGACGCTCGCGCGCCGCTGGATGAGCACCGGCGACCCCGCCCCCGACCTCATCCTCAGCACCGACCTGCTCGACCTGACTACCTTCCTGGCCCTGACCCGCTCGCGAACGGCCGGCGTCCCGGTGGCGCTCTACATGCACGAGAACCAGCTGACCTACCCGCTGCCCGCCGACCCCACCACCGGCCCCATGCGCCGCCAGTTGGGGGAGCGCGACCGCCACTACGCCTTCATCAACTACATCTCGATGCTGGCTGCCGACCGGGTATTCTTCAACTCCCACTACCATCTGGATTCCTTCTTCGCCGCGCTGCCCCCCTTCCTGCGCCACTATCCGGAGTACAACGAACTGGACACGGTGGCTCTGTTGCGCCACAAGAGCGCCGTCCTGCCGGTGGGCATAGACCTGCGCCGCCTCGATCCCGAACCGGAGCCGCCGGCCGCCGCGCCGCCATTGGTGTTGTGGAACCAGCGCCTTGAATACGACAAAAACCCCGAACGCTTTATCGACGTGCTGCTGGCGCTGGCGGCCGAGGAGCTGCCCTTCCGCGTGGCGTTGTGCGGTGAACGCTTCGGCAAGCCCACCGAGGCATGGGAGCGCGGCGTGGCCGAGCTGGGTGAGCGGGTCATCCACGACGGCTATGCCGATGACGACCTGTACCGCCGCCTGCTGTGGGCGGCCGATGCCACCATCTCCACCGCCGGGCACGAGTACTTCGGCATTTCGATCCTGGAGGCGATCTATTGCCGCACCTTCCCCCTCCTGCCCGCGCGCCTCAGCTACCCTGAGCTCATCCCTGAAGCCTTCCACGCCGATTGCCTCTACCACGGCCGCGCCGACCTGCTCAAACGCCTGCGCTGGGCGCTGACCGACCCGGCCGCCGCCCGCGCCGTGGCCGCCCGCCTCGCCCCCGCGGCGGCGCAGTACGACTGGAGTGTGGTGGCGGGGCGGTATGATGTTGAATTTGAGGGGATTAGGGATTAGAGACTGAGAGACTGAGAGACTGACCTACTGGATACTGCCCACTAAACCCGTCTAAACCAGAACCACCCCGAGTCCCACGCCGGCCGATCTTCAACTTGGGTTGTCCCATACTCCACGCGCTCCAGAGCGAAGAAGCCTTCCAGCAGCGCCATGATCTGGCTCTCAGGGATACCGCTGGGTCCATCTTCAATCGGCTCGCCGGCCCTGCGCAGGTGGGCGAAGAGCACGTACAGCCCGCCCGGCCTCAGCAGCCGCGCCAACTCGCGGCGGTAGCCGCGCAATAACTCTTCGGTGAAGGAGTGCATGCAGCCGACGTCGATGGCCAGGTCGTACGGCGGCTCCAGGAAGCCCAACGCCGCGGCCGAAGCCACGTGGAAGCGCGCCAGATGGCCGACACCGACCGCGGCCGCCCGCTCCCGGGCCACGTCGATCGCCGGAGCGATGAAATCCACGCCGTCGACCGACCACCCCCGTTGCGCCAAATGGATCGCCGCGCGCCCATAGCCGCACCCCAGATCGAGCGCCCGCCCTGCCGGTAGCTCGGCCGCCAGCGCCTCGATCTCCGGCGGGGGCCGCTCATCGTCCCAGGGCACCTGCCCCATTTCGTAACGCTCAAGAAAACGGTCGTAAGGATCGGGCTTTTCGGTCATATGGCTCCGCTAAGATGACGACGGCCGCCGAAGGCCGTACAATTATGTTCGGCCGCGCGGCGGCCCATTCCACCAGAGGATTATCAGCGGAAGCCTGCCCCATGTCCAGCGAACGCCGCTATCGGCACACGATGCGCTACATCCGCGCCCATTGGCCAATCTACTTCGGCCTGTATGGCGGGCTGATCGGCACGCTTGTGCTCATCGGTCTGGCGCTGGCGTTCGAATGGTATTCGCTGATCCCATTCTCGCTGGCGATCATGATCATCGTCGCCTACTTCCTGGCCGCCTACGCCGCCGTTGCCTACCTGATCAACGACGCGCCGGGGGGCCGGGCGGCCGAAATCCTCTTTGACCTGGCCAACACCCAACCCGACAACCGCGTCGTCTGCATCGACCTGGGGCTGCGCGAGACGGCCGTCAGCGTCGCCCGCCATCTGACCACCGGCCAGGTGACGGTCATCGACATCTACAACCCCCAATCCAACGTCGGCGGGCCGCTGAAACGGGCTCGTGCCAACGCGCCCCGGCCGCCCCACGACCCGCGCCTCGTCTGGATCGACGGCAGCATCGACCTGTTGCCACTGCCCGACCGCAGCGTCCAGGCCGTCTATCTGAACCAAATCCTGTCCGAGTTCTGGATGATCGAAGAGCGGGAGCGACTGCTCGAGGAAGTTCGGCGCATCCTCATCCCCGAAGGCCGCCTGTTGCTGGCCGAGCCCATTCGCGCGCGGAGCAACCTGCTGCTGGCCGGCATCGTCACCGCTTACCTACCCACAGCCGAGGAGTGGCGCGAAACCCTGACCCGTGCCGGCTTCGTGCTGCGCCGCCACGAGTTCCCCCGCGGCGTCCTCTACTGTGCACGTTATGACAAGCCATCGCCCACGGCCGGCAAGCAGATGCAGCTAAAGCTGGAGTACGTTTAGCGGCTCGGCCGCCGTCATGCTGTCCCCGGCCATAAGTTCCGTCGCCCACAGCTGCTCGATGTCGGCCGCCGACAAGCCCGGCTGTTCGAGCACCCACCCCAAAAACGTGGCGCACGACTCGGTGAAGCGATAGCTGTCCGTGGCGTCAACCGTCGCCGGGCGCTCCCAGCGCGGCCGCCCGTTCGTCCCCCGCCCCACGAACACCAGAATGGCGTCATGGGTCAACGCCCGCATCTTGCTGATGTGGACCGACATCGGGTGCTCGGCATGGACCACATAGCGCGCCCGCAACGCGAACCCCGCCCGATAGAGGGGGATGCACAGCGCCGCCCATGCCCGCGGCTGCCAATGGTGGAAGGTGAAGATGAGCCGCCCCGACTCAGGCACGAGCACCCGGCGGCACTCGGCCAAGATGCCGCTCATCATCTCCACGTACTGGCTGTTCTCCGGCGCGCGCTCCGAGTTGACGGCCGCGGCCGATTCGTCATACCGCCAATCCGCCTCGCCGGGCAGGAACTGATCCAGCCAGACACGGAAGAAGGCCGACAGATCCCCATACTGGATGCTGTCGAAGTAGGGTGGGTCCGTCACAACGGCATCAACAGTGCCTGACTCGATCGGTAGATGGGCCGACGAGCCTTGCATCAGGAAGAAGCGCTGCGGCCCGTCGCGCAACTCGGCCACCGAGCCGACTTCAGTGCCCGCGTCCCGCTCGCCGGTGATCGTGACGAAGTGGGATTTGCCGTCGACGAAGCGGCGTTCGCGCGGCGCGGCCGCCCAGCGACGCCCACGCTCCAGCCGACTGTAGAACAGCTTCTGCAGCGTGCCCGACGCGCGTCGGGGGTAGAGTGGGTTGTTCTCCAGCGCGGTGTAGGGGAACGAATAGCCGTGGTGGGAAAAGGTGTGGCGCACCGCCCCCGCCCGGCGCTTGTTCACCCCCTTGTAGCCGCACAGCATCGAGTTGAACTCCAGCGAAGTGGAGACCAGCAGCGCCAGATTGAGGCGCATCGGCGGCTCGAATTCGGCCAGCTGGCTGATCGCCTTCTCCAGAAAGAGGAGCTGTCGACTGGAGAACAGATCCAGGTAGCTGGGGATATTGCGCCGACCCAACTGCACCGACTTATCCCCCGCCTCGACGCAAAACGCCTCGGGATCGAGCGACAGCCCGTCGCGCCGGGCATCGGCCGCGCGCAGGGCGGCTTCGTCCCGCCAATCGGGGGACTTGTGGAACAGGCCATGCTGCTGGCAATGCCCGGCCACGGCCAGCATCACATAGCGGGCAAAGTAGCGCCGCTCGTTGTCTTCTGAAAAAGTCTGACCACACGTTTCACACGTGTCACACCCCTTTTCCACCAACCGGACGCCGTCGGCGCGGCACGTGTGGCTCCCGCCGTTGCAGATCTCGCCGCACGACGGGCACCAGCGCAGCACTGTCCCGTCCGGTTCGTGGCGAATGGTCAGCGAATCGACGACCAGCGCCTCGCCACAGCCGCAGTCGCGCCGCAAGCCGTAGAGCGCGTGCCACAGCGGGGCGGGCTCGTCGCATTGCGGGCAGTGAGTGCGGTAGAGGCTCCCCACGGCCGTGTGGAGCGCCTCGTAAAAGCGGCCGAATCCCTCGCGCAACTTCCCCACCGGCATCTCCGTCATCGTCGCTCGCGCCTGCATCACCGGGATCGGGTCCACATCGACGCCCATGACCGACGCCCCCAGCCGAATGGCCTCGTGGAGCGTCGTGCCGCCGCCCATCATCGGGTCGAGGATGACCTTCCCCTCCAGCCCGCCGGACGCGTAGTACGGCCGCCTGACCTCGTCCTCGACCAACCCCTTCAGGATCAGCCGGAAGGTGCTGCCACAGCGCCGCCCCCACCATTTGTGCAGATAGGTGTTGGGGCGATAATGATGCTTGTTATACGTCTCGAACCGGGCCAGACGGTCAGCGAAACCGGCGTCAAACAGGGAATCAATCGGCAGGGGGTGTTCGGGGCGCATCGGGGCAATTGTAGGGAGTAACGCGCGAGCGACAATGGAACAATAGTTTCATTGCTTTTTGATGCGAGGTATGGAACAGAACGCGGATTAACTTTACCTGATCCGTGTAAATCCGCGTCATCCGCGTTCTATTTATTCCACACCGGCCTCTCCTATGCTAAGATGAACGAAACCATATGAACGATATTCAACAATTCTCCAATCGCGTCCTGGACAACGTCGAGCGGGTCATCATCGGCAAGCGTGACGTGCTGGAAATGCTGATCGTCGCTGTGCTGTGCGAAGGCCACGTGCTGCTCGAAGACGTGCCCGGCACCGGCAAGACGATGCTGGCCCGCGCGCTGGCCACCAGTCTCGGCGTCGACTTCAAGCGTCTGCAATGCACGCCCGACCTGTTGCCCAACGACGTCACCGGCGTCTCCATCTTCAACCCGCAACGCGGCGAGTTCACCTTCATCCCCGGCCCCGTCTTCACCAACATCTTCCTAGCCGACGAGATCAACCGCGCCACGCCCCGCACCCAATCCGCCCTGCTGGAAGCCATGGGCGAGCGGCAGGTCACCGTCGACGGCGTCACCCGTCCGCTCGAACGCCCCTTCATCGTCATCGCCTCGCAAAACCCTATCGAGTATGAGGGAACGTTCCCGCTGCCCGAAGCCCAGCTCGACCGCTTCTTCATGAAACTGACGCTCGGCTATCTGGACGAAGCGGCCGAGAGCCGCATGCTGCAAAACCTGGGCGGAGCGCATCCCATCGACGCCCTGGAGTCCGTCGTCGACGGCCGTCGCCTGCCCGAACTGGCGCGGCAGGTATGGAAAATCCACGTCGACGACACTGTGCGCGACTACATCGTCACCCTCATCTTCGCCACGCGCCGCCACCCCGACCTGTTGCTGGGGGCCAGTCCGCGCGGCTCCCACGCCCTCTACCGCGCCGCCCAAGCCTACGCCGCCCTGCGCGGCCGCGACTACGTCCTACCCGACGACGTCAAGCAGTTGGCCGCGCCTGTGCTGGCCCACCGCTGTCTGCTCCACCCCGAGAGCGCCCTGCGCGGCGCGACGATGAGCGACATCCTCGCCACCATCATCGAAGAGGCGCCGCTGGAGATCGGCGAGCTTTAGGCATGAACTACCGCTGGCTCATCCTGATTCTGCTGGGGGTAGCCTTCCTGCTGCGCGTCGATTTCGTCTTCTACATTCTCTACGTCGCTTTGGGCATCTTCGCCTGGAGCTACTGGACCAACTCGCGCGCACTGCGTAATCTGACGGCCGCGCGCGACTATCGGCGGCGCGCCTTTCTGGGCGAGATCGTCGAGGTCACCATCACCCTCACCAACAAAAGCCGCCTGGCTGTCCCCTGGGTGCAGTTCCACGAATCGCTGCCGCCCGAGCTGCGGCTGGAGACGAACCCGCAACAGGCGGTGACGCTGCGGGGCAAGCAGACGCGCCGCTTCACCTACCGTGTGCGCGGCCAGCAGCGAGGCTACTACCGCCTCGGCCCGCTTCGCCTCACCAGCGGGGACCTGTTCGGCCTCACGACCCCCCACATCGGCACGCTGGCCGCCGACCACCTGACCGTCTACCCGCGCATCATGCCGCTGACGCAGTTGGGCTTACCGTCCCGTCTGCCCTACGGCACCATCGCCGCCCGCCAGCGCCTCTTCGAAGACCCCGCTCGCCCCAGCGGCGCGCGCGACTACCGCTCCGGCGATTCGCTGCGGCGGATGAACTGGAAGGCCAGCGCCCGCAACCAATCATTGCTGGTGCGCACCTTTGAGCCGGCCATCTCGCTGGAAAGCCACATCCTGCTCGATTTGAACAGCGCCGCCTATGAGCGCCGCGATCGCCACTACGCCACCGAATGGGCCATCGTCATTGCCGCTTCCATCGCCACCCACCTCGTCGACCAGCGACAAGCCGTCGGGCTGGCGTCGAACGGCGTCGATCCGCTGCGGCTGCAAGAGGCCAGCCGGGTGTTCGACGAGACCACCGGCCGCCTGCTCTTCGAAACCACCGCCAACCAGACGCAGCGCTACATCCCGCCGCCCATCACGCCGCGCAACGGCCGCGCCCACCTGATGAAGATCCTGGAGTTGCTCGCTCGCCTCGACCCGCGCGACACCGTTCCCTTCGACCAGTGGGCGCCACCGGCCACCACTACCCTCGGCTGGGGTACGACGCTCATCGCCATCACCCCCCGCGGGGACACGGCGACGTGCAACACGCTGCACCAACTCGTTCGCAACGGCTTCAACCCCATCCTGATCGTCGTCGAACCGGACGCCAACTTCGGGCTGGTGCGCGAGCGCGCCCGCCGCCTCGGCTTCCAGGCGTTCAACGTGGCCGACCGCCGCGACCTGACGCCGTGGCAACGGCCGCGCGGCGTCGCCGTCGGGGGAGCCGCCCAATGAACCGTTACCGCATCCCCCGCAAGCGAGGGGCAGCGCTGGCCGGCCGCCGCTGGCGCGCCGGCGCCGGACAGCCGCTGGCCTTCCGCCTCGACCCGTGGACGCGGCGGCTCATCCGGCCGTTGCTCATCAGCCTCCTGGCCACGGCCGTCGCCATTGCCCTGCTGGTCATCGTGCGCAGCCTTTCTCCCGGCCCGGAGTGGATGCTGATCGCGCCGCTCTGCTTCTTCGTCGCCCTCGAAGGAGCGTACACCACCGCCTGGCTAAAGAACCCCAACAGCTACGGCGTCGACCGCCTCATCTACCGTCTGACCGAGATCTTCCTGATCATCGTCATCGCCCGCCTCTATAGTTGGGCGGTGTTCGGCCAGGGCATCCCATCGCCGGAAGAGATCCGCCTCTATCTGGCCTCGCCGCTCTCCCTGCTGGCCGTCGGCAACTTCGTCACGACGACCTTCGTGACGCTGATCGCCTGGTGGGTGGCTGTATCGCTTGGCGGCATTTTCGCCCGGCTCGATGTCTCTGTCTTCGAGATCAACTTCTACACCCTACCCATCATCGAGCAAAAGGAGCGGGCCGACGACCGGCCGATCCAGATCTCCCGCGACCGGCTGTACCAGCAATACCTCAACCTCTGGCTGGGCGGCGGGGTGGGGATGATCCTCATCGCTGCGCTGAGCACGTTCGAAGTGGGCGAGCTCACCGAAGTCACCAACCCGTTCGACATCACCCGGCTGGGACTGACGCCGGCCATGCTGGCGGCGCTGATGCTCTACTTCCTGGCCGGCTTCTGGCTGCTCAGCCACGCCCGGCTGCTGCGGATGCACGCCCGCTGGCTTATGGACGGCGTCGCCAAAGAGGCCGACCTGGAGCGCGGCTGGCAACGGCAAGCGTTGTGGGTCATCCTGGCCGTGGCCGTCGCCGCCTCTTTCCTGCCTATCGGCTCCTCGCTGGCCATCAGCCGCATCCTCTCCTTGGGTCTCTCCGGTCTGGCCTATGTCGCGGGGGTTGTGCTCTCTTTCTTCGGCATGGTGTTCGGTTCGGCCCTTCTGCTGCTGACCGAGAACGTCGAAGAGGGGCCAGTGATGACGCCCGAGCCGACGCCGCCCCCGCCCGTCTTCGAGCCGCCCGTCACCCCCCAGGCCCCGCCCGACCCGTTCTGGGGCATGGTGCTCACGTCCGCCTTTTGGGCCTTGTTCATCGCCATCATCGTGGCCGCCTTCGTTTTCTTCTTCCGCGAGCGAGGCTACCGGCTGGACGGGGGCCAAGTGAGCCAGACCTGGGCCGCCTTCACCGGGTGGCTGCGCGACCTGTGGCGACGAGTGACGCGCGGGATACACACCGCGCGGCGCGACGCAAGTCGGAAGGTGCGCGACCTCGGCACGGCCGCCCGCTCCACCCAGCTCGACCTGCCTCGCCCCAACATCCGCCTCGTTCGCCCCAATGCCCTGCCACCCCGCGAACAGATCCGCTACTATTACCTCGCCCTGCTGCGGCGCGCCGCCGACCGAGGCGTCACACGCCGGGAGAGCAAGACGCCGCTGGAGTTCTCCCGCGACCTGAAGGAGACATGGCCCGAGGCCGAGGCTGAGCTGGACGAATTGACCCGCGCCTTCCTGGAAGCCCGCTACAGCCCGCAGCCCGTCGAGAAGGAGCGCGCCTCGGCCGTTCGCCGCCTGTGGAATGATCTCCGGCTGAGGCTTCGCCCCCGTAAGTAGCCTAATGGGGTAACTCCTGTTAAAAATGCATTCAACAATTTAGGAGAGTAGGCATGCAATCTATCGTTGAATGTATTCCCAACTTCAGCAACGGCCGCGACCCCGAAGTGTACGGCCGCATCGTCGACGCCATCCGCAGCGTCTCTGCCGTCCAACTGCTGGACGTCAGCGCCGATCCCGACCACAACCGCACCGTCGTCACCTTCGTCGGCGCGCCGGATGACGTCGTCGAGGCCGGCTATCGAGCCATCGCCGCCGCCAAGGAGCTGATCGATCTGGACCAACACCGCGGCGAACACCCGCGCATCGGCGCGACCGACGTCTTCCCGTTCGTCCCCGTGCGCGGCGTCACCATGGACGACTGCGTCAAGCTGGCCCAACGGCTGGGGCAGCGTGTCGGCGAGGAGCTGGGCGTGGCCGTCTACCTCTACGGCGCGGCCGCCACTTCGCCCGAGCGGGAGAGCCTGTCAGCCATTCGCAAGGGGCAGTACGAGAAGTGGAAAGAGGAGGTGGCCACCAACCCGGCGCGCCAGCCCGACTACGGCCCGGCCGAGCCGCGCAAATGGGGGGCCACCGTCATCGGCGCGCGGCCGTTCCTCATCGCCTATAACCTCTACCTCAACTCCGACGACGTCGACGCGGCCGAGAAGATCGCCCGCGCCGTCCGCTTCACCAGCGGCGGCCTGCGCTTCATCCAGGCCAAAGGCTTCCTCGTCGAGGGGCAGGCCCAGGTCAGCATGAACCTGACCAACTTCGAGAAAACCCCCCTGTTCCGCGTGCAGGAGTTGGTCAAGCGTGAAGCAGCCCAGTATGGCCTATCGGTTACGCGGGCGGAGCTGGTGGGCCTCATCCCCCAGAAGGCGTTGCTGGAGAGCGCCAAATGGTACCTCCAGCTGGATGATTTGAGCGATGATCAGGTGCTGGAATTGCGCCTTGAAACCCCGGCAGCCGGCGAAGAGGAAGGCAGCGAACTGGAAAACGCCAGGCCCGGCCGCTTCGCCGAGCTGGTGGCCGCCCCCACGCCCACGCCCGGCGGCGGCTCCGTGGCCGCGCTGGTGGGCGCGCTGGGGGCCGCGCTGACGCAGATGGCCGCCGGGCTGACCATCGGCCGAAAGCGGTACGCCGACGTCAACGAGAAAGCCACCCAACTCAATGAGCAGGCCGAGGCGATTCGCCACAAATTGACCGCCGCGATCGCCGAAGACGCCGCCTCGTTCGAGGGCATCCTGGCCGTCGTGCGCAACAAGGATCTCGGCGAAGAGGAAAAGGCCGCGGCCATGGAGGCGGCCACCATCCACGCCGGCGAGGTGCCGCTGCGCGTCGCCCGCCTCTGCCGCGACGCCGCCCGCCTGGCCCTGACCATCGCCTCAATCGGCAACGTCAACGCCGCCACCGACGCCTCAGTGGGGGCCATCATGGCCCGCGCGGCCACCCACGGCGCGGCGCTGAACGTGAAAGTCAACGGCGCGGGGCTGAAGGATCGCGATCTGGCCGCCACCTGGTCGGCCGAGGCCGACGCGCTCATCGCCGAGGCGGAAGAGAGCGCCGGCGCGGCCATTGCCATCGCCAAGGAACGCGGGGGCCTGTAATTTGGCGCTCGCGTCGATTTGGGCCGGCCGCGTCCTGTTCGCGGCCGGCCTGTTGTTGTCTATAGCGCTGGGTGGGTGCAGCCCACCGCCGCCGGCGGTTAACCCGACGGAGACACCACCCCTGTCCACCCTTGCGGCCACGGCCGCGCCTCTGCCCGCGCCCATGCTGACCCAGCCGCGCCCCCAGAGCCGGAACACGGCCGCGCCGCCCCCCACCCCGACAAGCATTCAAACCTCAACGCCCGGGGCAGGTGCTGTACAGTCACCCGACGACGGCGAGCCGACCCCCACCGAGACGCCCGCCCCGCCCACCTACACGCCGCCGCCCCTGCCGCCACCCGTTGTCGGGGAACATCTGTTCCTGCAGCGACCCGTCCCCGCATCCGGCCCCACCTGGACGGACAAGTCGTACCCCTATGGCAGCACGCGCGGCGGCTCGCTGCGGCCGCATGCCGGCGTGGAGTTCATCGTCCCGACAGGCACGCCGGTGCTCGCCGTGGCCCCCGGCGTGGTGGTGGCCGCGGGGGATGACTCGGCCGTCCCCTTCGGGCCACAAACCAACTTCTACGGCAACCTGGTCATCATTCAACTGGACAACGGCGACACGGCCGCGCCCCTCTTCGCGCTCTACGGCCATCTGTCCGAGCTCCACGTCGACGTGGGGCAGCGGGTGGCGACGGGGGACGTGCTGGGGTTATCGGGGGCGAGCGGTATCGCCGACGGGCCGCATCTCCATTTCGAGCTCCGTTTGGGAGTCAATAGCTACGAGACTACGCGAAATCCGCTGCTGTGGCTGCTGCCGCTCAACGGGACGGGCGTCGTCGCCGGGCGCGTCACCGGGCCGGGCGGCGAGCTGCTGCACGAGGCACCGGTGGCGCTCATCCGCGAAGACGGCCCCGCACCACACACGGCCACGACGTCCTACGCGCTTGGCGAGCCGAACGCCGACGGCACGATCCGCGAGAACTTCGTCCTCGACGACGTGGCCCCCGGCTTCTACCAGGCCATCGTCGACACCGGCACACGTCGTTACAGCACCGACCTATGGGTCTACCCCGGCCGCGTCAATTGGGTCGAAATCGTGGTCGGCGGCGACTAGGCGGCCGAAGCCGCCGGGCGGCCGCGTCGGCTCATCACGTAGCCGATCAGCGCCGCCAGCACCCCCAGCGCCAGCGTCGTCACGCTGATCAACACCCCAATGTCAAACCAAAACTGCTCCGGAAACAGCCGGATGAGCGAGTCGCTGTAGGCGAACGTCCACGTTCCCGGCGGGAACAGCAGCTCGTGGAACTGGACGAAGAAGAACTCCCAGGCCAGCAGGATGAGCAGGCCGATGAGCGTCAGAACAGCCACCGTCGCCAGCCCGCCCAACATCAGTGTCCGCCAGCCGTAGTGGCGCGTGCGTCGCGGGATGAGCAGCGCGGCCAACCCCACCAGCACGATCGCTCCGGTAACGTAAGCCACCCACTTCATCACGTCGGCCACGTTTTTGACGTCGATCATGTGGCTAATCTCGGCCGGGTTGTAGAGCGGCGAATCGGTGCCCGGCAGGCGCAGATCTTCGAGCATGTAGATTACTTCCGACGCCGGCTCCGGCCGCTGCAGGTAGACCAGCGTGCCGCGCGCCAGCTCCAGCCGCTCCTCGGGCGTGAAGCCGTAGAAGTCGGGCGGGATGCGCTGGTACTCGAAGGCGGGGTAATCCCAGGCGATGATGGCCCGAATGGTGCCCATGCCCAGAAAGAACGGCATGGCGATGATGACCAGCCAGCGAATGATCGTCACAACGGTTTTATTTTCCAATTTGTAGCCTCACGGTTCCAGCACGCCCAGCCCGGCCGGGCCTGATTCCAGCAAGTAGCGCACCACGATGGAGTCGCTGATCGACTCAATTGGCGCGCGATCGTCGGTCATGATTGTACCGCCGGCGGCCAGCGGGGCGATATTGGCCGCGGCCGTCTCAATCGCCTCGCGCAGCAGCGGGTCGGTGTCGGCGTCGAGCGCCAGCAGATTGGCGCGCAGATTGCCGACGGTCGTGGGCGACTTCGTCGCGACGAGAATGGTGTTGAGCGTGCCCGGCACGTCGATGGCATGGACGGTGGGGAAGACGTCGCGCAGCGTCGCGCCCACGGCGTCGATGAGCCGCCGGTCCTGGGGCACGCGGCCGACGTTGATCGCCAGCACGCCGTCGTCGCTGAGCCGCTCGCCCACGTCGGTGAAGAACTCCCGCGTCGTCAGATGCCACGGGATGTAGGGCACCTTGTAGGCGTCGATCGTGACCACGTCGTAGGGGCCGGTGAGGCGGGTCATCTCGTACCGGCCGTCGCCGACGATAGCGTTGATGTTGGGCTCGGTCAGGGCGAAGAAGCGCCGTCCCACGTCGACGATCGCCGGGTCGAGCTCGATGCCGTCGATGGCGATCGGCCCGAACACCTGTGTAAACTGCTTGGGAATAGTGCCGGCGGCCAGGCCGACGACAGCCAGCGAGTCGGGCGGCTGCGGTTCGGCGTTGAAATAGGGCGCGGCCAGCATGATGCTCCACACCGAGACATGGGGCACGCGGCCGCCGTCGCAGTAGAAGGAGTGGAATGCTTGCCCCTCGTTGAGCAGCAGATAGTTGCAATCCTCGCGCCGAACGACCTGGATGTAGTTGTAGGCCGATTCCGTCTCGTACAGCTGGCCGGGATCGCTCTTGATTTGGCCGCCAAGACCGTGCGCCAAGACCGGCAGCAGCAACAGGGAGAGCAGCGCCGCCCCCCACCACGCCCGGCCACGCGGCGACGAACGCCACAGCCCGAACACCCCCACCAGCAGCAGCAACACGCCGAAGACGACGGCCGCCACGCGCGAGCCGGCCAGCGGGATGATGAACAGTACCGGCAGGTAGGTGCCGATGAGGCTGCCGAGGGTGGAGACGGCGTAGATACGGCCGCTGATGCGCCCCGCCTCGGCCACGTCGCGCACGGCCAGCCGGACGGCGAACGGCGACAGGCAGCCCAGCAGCGTCACCGGCACGATGAGCGCCAGCACGACGAGCACCAACGAACCGGCCACGGCGCTGATGTTGAGCACCGCCAGCGCCGCCGCCGCCTGCCGCAGTATGAGGCTCGTGAGCAGCAGGAAGAAGACGGCGCAGAAGCCGGCCGCGGCCACCAGGCCGTAGAACACCGGCTCGCGCGGGTAGCGGTCCGACAGGCGGCCGCCGATGAAGTAGCCGGCCGTCAGCGACAGCAGGACGAGGCCGATGACATTGGCCCAGACGATATTCGACGTGCCGTAGACGGTCTGCAGCAGGCGACTGGCCGTGAACTCAATCGCCAGCGTGCTCATCCCGGCGATGAACACAGTCAAAAACAAATAACGTCGTCCTGCAGAATGGTTGATGGTGGTACCTCATGAAGAAATTGAACACGGAAAGGACACGGATTTTACGGATTTAACGGAAGAATTGGACTGCTTCCCATTTTATCCGTGAAATCCGTCTCATCCGTGTCCTTTCCGTGTTTAATTCTTTATCTCAAACGCGGCCAGCATTTGTTCGGCCGTTAGTTTCCCCGTGTTGCGGAAGATCATCGTCAGCGGTTGATCATACACGATAAAGCTCTCGTCGGCGCGGCCGAGCGAGAGGGCGGGACGGCCGCCGAGGTGCTCGTCCAGCGCGGCCGGCGGCCGCAGGCCGGGCCAGCCGAAGGTGTCGGCGCGGATGGGCAGGCCGAGCAGCGCGGGCGGCCGCTCCCCGGCCCAGACCAGCTCGTACCCCAGCGCGCCGTCGAACAGCAGTTGGTGGTACTGCCCCGACAGCGGATAGCGCTCCGGCAAGCGCGGGGCCACGCCGTAGACCCGGTTGGAGAGGACGGTCAGATAGTCGGCGCGGGCCAGCAGCTCGAGGTTGGCCAACAGCCGGGCCTCGGTGTCGGCCGCGTCGGGATAGGTCAGCCAGGTCAGCTCGGCGTTGGGGTAGTCGCCGCGCACACGCCGTTGCCCGTCGTGGATCATCGTGACGGGCAAGTAGTCGTCCCACTGCTCGCTCAGGATGAGCGTGCCGGCGGGGACGTTGTCGTAGATCCAGCGCGAGGCGGCGTTCCACGGGTGCTCCTGGCGGTAGATCGACACGAAGGCCAGCGCGTAGACGGCCGCCGACGCCACCGCCAGCCCGGCCAGCGCCAGCCTCACCTCGCGCCGCCGCGCCTGCCACACCAGTGCCGCCCCGAACAACAACAGAAAGGGCACAACCGGCTGCATATAGCGCATGAACTTGACGTAGAAGCTGCCGGTCAGCACAGTGTAGGGCACCACCCACAACAGCAGGATGACGACAGGCAGCTCACCCAATCGCGCCCACAGGCTCACCCCATCCGGCTGCCGGCGCGTGGCGCGAACCAGTTCAATGGTGACCCACACCAACCCGGCCACGCCCAGCACCGTCACAACCGGCCCCAGACCCCACTTGAACAACATCTCGAAGTGGTAGAGGTACGGCGTAGTCCCGGCATATTGGCGCGTGAAGCCGAGATCCCCCTCGCCGCTGACCATGCCGTTCTGGGTCATGACGTTTTGGGCGTAGCAGGAGCGGGAGAGCGTGGCTAGCGGCTCGGCCGCTTCCAGCGGCGGGCACGTCCAGTCGAGCACGGCGAACGGATTCGTCAGGGCGAAGACGGCGGCCACGACGAGCAGCGCCACCGGCGGGAGCAACAGCGAATGCGCCCAACGCCCCCGGCCGCGCCCCACCCACCACGCCGTCCACAGCAGCGGCAACGCCAGCAGCACGGCCGTGAACTTGGAGCCGATGGCCAGCCCCACCAGCGCCGCGGCCACGAGCAAACGCCACGTCAAGCGGCGGACGGTCGCGCCCTCGGCCGTCGTTTCGCCAACAGCCGCGACCATGAAATAAAGCGCGGCGACGGCGAAGAAGGTCAGATAGGGATCGCTGGTGAAGAAGTGGGCCAGCTGGATGTGAATGACCGCCAACGCCGTCAGCGCGGCCGCCAGCAGACCCACGGGCACGCCGTACAAACGCCGCCCCAGCAGGAAGACAAAGCAGACGGTGCCCACGTCGAACAGTGCCGTCAGCGCGCGGCCGACGGCCGTCAGATGGTGGAATTCGATCCGCTCCGCGCCGTTCAGCACGTCGGCCGTCAGCGTCCAACCGGCGGGCAGCAGTGGGACGACGACCGGCGCGACGCGCTCCACAACACGTGTGGCGATGACGCCCAGATAAAGCGGCACATGGCCATAGGCGAAATCACGCGGCTCGTTCTGTAAAACAACAATCCCTTCGCTGCTGGCCTCGGGCGGCCAGTGGAAGGGATTGAATGTGGATAAATTGGGCTGCCACATGGCAGCCCAATCAGTTGTATGAATCGAAGGCAGCTCGATCGTCGTCGCCACCCAGGTGATGTACCGCTCGTCCGGGTGGTGGTGCTGGTATTCGTCCCAGTCCACCCCGGCCAGCCGCAAAACGGCCGCCGAAAGCAGGATGACGACAAGAGCGACGCGTTGCGGACGAGTCACGTCGGAAAGCGGATTAGAACTCCTCTTCCTCGTCGTCCCGCTTGCCACGGCCGATGACTTCGACGTCCTCAGCCTCTTCCTCTTCCTCGACGGCCTCTTCCTCTTCCTCGGCCGCGGCGTAGGTGAAGCGAGCCACAACCATCTCGGGGTCGGTCATGATCTCGACGCCGTCGGGGACCTTCAGGTCGCTGACATAGATGACGTCGTCGGGGGTGGCGATGGCGCTCAGGTCAACCTCGATTTGGGCCACCAGATCATCGGGCAGCGACTCGATCTCGACCTCGCGCAGCATCATCGTGACGACGCCCAACCCCTCTTCCTCGGGGGCGGATTCGCCAATGCTGACCAGTTCGGCCGCCGAGCGCAGCTTGACCTTCATGTCCACTTCCAGGAAATCGACGTGGACGATGTCGCCGCGCGTCGGGTGTTGCTGGATCTCGCGCACGATGACGGTGTGGGACTTGCCGCCGATCGACAGGTCGGCCAACTGGGTGGTGCCGACGGTGCGCAGCGCGCGACGGAGCGCCTTCTGCTCCATCTGGACGCTCTTCGACGCCTTGCGGCCGTAGATTACGCCGGGGATCCACCCGTCGCGCCGGAGCTGATTGGTCTGCTTGCCAATGATCTCCCGCACTTCCGCTTCAATTACGATTCTGTCACTCATTGCTCTGTCCACCTTGATAGCAGCGGATAATATAGCGTGGAACCGGCAATTCACGCGCGAAATGTCGCCGTGAACGACTCATTTGATCACCACTGCCGCTGCGGTTATATTCCTTACTAAATGTCTTGTCGGATATAATCTGTGAATACCAGACCGAATATAGAAGTATAGCCACAAAATAGTGCAAGTCAATCCGGGATTTCGATTATTATGAGTGATCAAGCGATGCAAGCGACGGACGCGGCCGCGCGCGAAGAGTTCTACCGCGCGGTCATGCAAGAGGCCCATTTGCCGACGATGAAACACGCGGAGCGCACCACCCATGCCGTGCTTCACACCCTCGGCTTCAATCTGAGCGGAGGCGTCAAGAGGAAGTTGGCCAAGGAGCTGCCGGAAAGGCTGGCCCACCAGCTGACGCGCGGCTGGCGACTGCTCCACATCCGCGACAGGAGTCTGAGCCTGGAGAAGTTCGCCGCCGATGTCGCCCTCCACAGCGGCAACACCGATCCCGATTACGCCCGAATCGCCATTCGGGCCATCTTTCGTCAAATGAAGAAGCGAATGGGGGGCAATCTCATCCACACCGTCGGCCGCGATCTCAGCCCCGAGGTCCGCGCCCTCTGGGACGAAGCGTAGGCCCTAGCGTCGCCGCCCCGGCCTCGCCCAAACAACAGAATGACCCGCCGCGAGGTCTTTGCCTTTTTCGCTCTGCTGCTGCTTGTTTCCGCGTGCGCGGCGCCGATCGTCCCCGTGCCGTCACCCACTCCGCCGGCGGCCGTCTCGCTCCGCATCGAGGTCGACGGCGAAACGCGCGAGCTCACGACTTCTGCGCCCACCATCGCCGAGGCGCTGGCCGAGGCGGGCATCACGCTCCAGCCCGCCGATGTGGTGGAGCCGCCGCTCGGCACCGCTTTAGCGGCCAACTCCCCGACGCCGCTGCTCGTCTCCGTCACGCGCGTCACGGAGAGTATTGAGGTGATCCCCGAAAGCGTGCCGTTCGAGCGACGCATCGTGCGCAGCGCCGACCTGTCACCCGACGACCCGCCGCGCCTGCTGCAGACCGGCGCGCCCGGCCTGCAAGAGGTGAGCGTACGCATCGTCTTCCACAACGGGTTGGAAGTTGAGCGCTGGCCCACGTCGGTGCGGGTCATCGAGCCACCGGTGGATGAGATCATCATGCTCGGCGTCAGTTCCCGGCAGGACGAGATGTCATTCCGCGGCCGGCTGGCCTACATCGACGACGGCCGCGCCATCGTCCTGGAAGGTTCCTCCAACGCGCCGCGCCAGCTGGCCGTCGAAGGGGCGCTCGACGGTCGCGTCTTCCAGCTTTCCCCCGACGGCCGCTTCCTGCTCTACAGCATCGCTCCACCCGAGTCGGCCGGGCAGAGCTTCGCCAACTCGCTGTGGGTCATCGCCACCACTCCCGAGGCCGTTCCCCGCCCGCTGCAGATCGACAACGTGCTGTGGGCGGCGTGGGATCCGGCGGCCGTCGACGCGCCGCGCTTCGCCTACACCACCGCCCGCTCGGTGGCGCTGCCGCCCGGCTGGGAGGCGATCAACGACTTGTGGGTGTTTGCGCTGCCGCTCGACGACGCAACGTCCGCGCCGGTGCGCATCCTCGAATCGTCACCGGCGTCGTTCGGCTGGTGGGGCGGCGCCTATGCCTGGTCGCCGGACGGTACGCGGCTGGCCTACGCCTTCGCCGACGAGGTCGGCCTGCTCGACGTGCCCCCGGCCGAGGCGCTGGCGGCGGCCGCCGGCCCGCTGGTCGATGCTCCCGCCCGCTCGCGGTTGCACGTTTTCCCCGCCTACGACACCGGCGCGGATTGGGCCTGGCTGCCAGCGCTGAGCTGGTCGGCCGACGGCCGCTACCTGGCCTTCACCGAATATGCCGACGAAGAGGAGCGCTTCGACCTGTGGCTGGCCGATGTCGCTACGGGCGAGAAGACGCGCCTGATCGACGGAGCGGGCATGTGGTCGGCGTCCCACTGGTCGCCGGCGGCGTTGCTGCCCGACGCGCGGCTGGCCTCCCTGCGCCCCGTCGATCCCGAAGCGGCCGAGGATGGTAACTACGTGCTGTGGGTGGCCGACGCCGACGGCAGCAATGACACGCGCATCTACCCGCCCGAGGGGGAGACGGGGCGTTTCGCCCGCGCGGGGCAGTCGCTCGTCTGGGGGCCGGATGGGAGCCGTATCGCCTTTCTCTTCGACGACGCGTTACACATCATCGATCTGCAAACCGGCGAACTGTTCCAGGCCGACAGCGACGACACGGTCAGCAGTCATCTCTCCTGGGCGCCATATGGCGCGGCGGCCGCGCCATAGGCCTTGCTCTGCGTTGTCATGGACGAAAGCCGCCGCACCTTCACCCGCCCTCGGGCGCTGTCTGTCATTGGCCTGCTGCTGGCCGCTGCCTGCCTGCTGGCAGTTGGCGCTCTCAACGCACGCGACGACTTCTTGACTCGCGGCATCCCCGACGGCCTGCCGGAGCCGATTCTCCATGGCGGCGCGCGGCTGGGCATCAACGTCCAACTGGAGCAGTATGGCGACGAGTTGCCCGACGTACTGGCCGCGATACGGGCTAATCGCATCGATTATGTCAAGCAATCATTCCATTACAGCGAATCATTTGATTGGGCCGCGGCCGATCGCCTCGTCGAGGCCGTCGCCGCCGAGGGGCTAACCCTCGTACCGCTGCTCGACGGCAACCCGTCCGACGCCTTCGCGCCTCCGAACGTGGCCCTGTTCGCCGCCTGGGCCGGAGAGTTCGCCGCGCGCTATGGCGAGCAACTGGACGCCTACATCATCTGGGATGAGCCGAACCTGACCAGCCATTGGGGCGGCTTGCCGGTCAACCCCAACGCCTATGCCGCACTGCTGGCCGCCTCGGCCGAGGCGATCCGGCAAGCGGACGCAGGGGCGCTCATCGTCGCCGCGCCGTTGGCCCCCACGACGGAGTCCGGGCCGGAGAACCTGTCGGAGATGCTTTACCTGCAGGCGCTGTACGAAGCGGGGGCAGCCGACTCCTTCGACGCGGCGGCGGCCAAGCCGTATGGATTCGACGCGCCCCCCGGCGACCGCACCGTCGATCCCGACCGCCTGAACTTCAGCCGCCCGATCCTGCTGCGCGAGCTCATGGAAGCCCACGGCGACGGGCACAAACCGATCTGGGCCGGCAATTGGGGCTGGAACAGCCTGCCCGACGGGTGGAGCGGCGCGCCGTCGATCTGGGGGCAAACGGACGAGGAGCGACGCGCGGCGATGACGGTCGACGCGCTGGCGCGCGCCCGCCGCGAGTGGCCGTGGATGGGGGTGATGTTCCTGGAGAATTGGGAGCCGGACGCCGCTCCCGACGATCCGCGCTGGGGATTCAGCATCGCCGGGCGGCCGACGGCCGACGCCATCGAGGGCTTCCTCTCGCGTGAGATGCCCGGCATGGCCCGGCCCGGCTTCCACCTGGCGTCACCCGACGATCCCGCGCAGACGTTCGAGGGCAACTGGGAGTTCTCGCCCGACTTCGGCGCCGACATCGGCCAGAGCGGCGACCGGGTAAGAGTCACCTTCTGGGGCACCGATGTCGGCGTGCGCGTGCGACGGGCCGACTTCCGCGCCCGGCTCTACGCCACCATCGACGGCCGACCGGCCAACGCGCTGCCGATGGACGAAAACGGCGCGGCGCTGGTGCTGACGTCTCCCGACCCGGCGCAAGACAGCATGAGCACCGAGCTGATCGCCACCGGCCTCTCACCGGGGCCGCACGTGCTGGAGCTCGTCGCCTCTCGCGGCTGGGACCAATGGGCGCTGCATGGCTTCAGCGTCGGTTACCGGCCCGAAGGCGTCTCCGAGCCATGGCAGCGCCACGGCCTGGCCGGGTTGGCCGCGCTCTTCGCCGTCCTCGGCGTCGCGGCTGCCCGTCGCGCCCGGTGGGGCGAGCCGCTGGCGTCGCTGGCCGAGGCGTTCGGCCGCCTGGCGACACGCGCCCAACTGCTGCTGACCGGCGGGGCGGCGGCGCTGGTCACGCTGACCGGCTGGCTGACCTGGGGGCCGGACGCGCTGGGCGTCTACCGGCGGCTGGGGGACGCGGGTCAACTGGCAGCCACGGCCGCGGCGGCGACGGTGTTCTATGTCACGCCGTCCTTCATCCTGTTCACCCTGGCGCTGGTGATCCTGTTCTTCCTGCTGGTGCTGCGCCCGGCGTGGGGATTGGTGCTCATCGCCCTGACCATGCCGTTCTACGTGCCGCCGCTGCCCAAGCCCATCCTGGGCTTCACCTTCTCCCCCGTCGAGGTGTTCACGCTGACGGCCACAGCCGCGTGGCTGGCTCGGTCGCTGCTCGATGCCGGGCAAGCGGCGCGGCAGGGGCGGCGCGCCTTCGCCCGACCCAAGCTGCTCCGCGCCGACTGGGCGGTGCTGGTCTTCGTGACCGTTGCCACCCTGTCGTTGAATTTCACTGAGCTGCGCGACGTGGCTTTAAATGAGTGGCGGGTGGTCATCATCGAGCCGGCCCTGTTCTATTTGCTGCTGCGAGTGCTGCGGCCGAAGAGCAGCGAACTATGGGTGGTGCTCGACGCCTTCGTCCTCAGCGGCGTGGCCGTCGCCGTCTACGGCCTGTGGCAGTACGCCACCGGCCAGAACCTCATCACCGCCGAAGGGGGTCTGCTGCGGCTGCGCTCCATCTACGGCTCGCCCAACAACGTCGCTCTCTATCTGGATCGGCTGCTGCCGCTGCCGGCGGCCGTGTGGCTGCTGGGCAGCAGGACAACCCACGGGCGTCGCCGCGTGCTCTATCTGCTGGCGGCTGTGCCCGTCGCTCTGGCGCTACTGCTGACCTTCAGCAAGGGAGCGCTGCTACTGGGCGTGCCCGCGTCGCTGGCCGTCGTCTTCTGGGTGTGGCAGCGCCGCGCCGGCCGCCGGACATGGCCGTGGGTGCTGGGAGCATTGGCGGCGGGCGTCGTCGCCCTACTGGTGGCCGGCCGCATCCCCGCCGTGGCCGCCCGTCTCGACCTGTTCGGCGTCACCGGCTTCTTCCGGCTGAGCTTGTGGCGCGCGGCCGTGAATATGTTCGCCGATCACCCCTGGTTCGGCATCGGCCTGGACAACTTCCTCTACGCCTATCGCGGCCGGTACATCTTCGACGCGGCCTGGCAGGAACCCAATCTGAACCACCCGCACAACATCATCCTCGACTTCGCCACCCGGTTGGGGCTCGTCGGCCTGCTGGCCGGCGCGTGGCTCATCGGCGAGGCGGCCCGCGCGCTGCTGCGCGCCGTCGGCCGCGCCGATCGCGAGTGGCTGCCCGTCGCCGCCGGCCTGCTTGGTTCGCTGGCCGCCATGCTGGCCCACGGCCTGGTAGACCACAGCTTTTTCCTCATCGACTTGGCCTTCGTCTTTTACCTGCTCCTCGGCGTGGGGGTTTGGATGGAGGAAATGGCTACGGATTAAAACGGATGAAACGGGTTAATCATGCAATAAAAATCCGTTTCATCCGTATGAATCCGTGGCCGCATCTTTTAAGTCCGCAACCAATCCTTCTAGGCGTTAGAGGATGCTGAACCGCCCGCGCTGCGCCTTCCACACGACCCCACGATACGTTACAATCCCCTGCGGCCGGTTCGTTACGTCCGGCCCGAATTATTATGCGAAGAAACCGGCTGCTTCTGCTGCTTGGCGTTCTGCTGGCAGCGATCATCATCATCGCCTTGGTGCCGTCCCTTTTGCGGATGCTGCCGACGCGCTACGCCATGCGGCTGCCCGCGCCGCTGCAGGCGTTGGCTCTGCCGGCCGATCCGACGCCGATCCTGCCGACGCTCAGCGCGCCGGTGGCCGCGGCCGAGTTGCTGGAGCGCGACATGCCGCCCCCGGCCATCGTCGCCTCAACGCCCCTGCCCTCGCCAACGCTTGCCCACGCCGCCGCTTCGCAAGCAGCGTCCACGCTCGCAGCGTCCACGCCCGAGCCGCCCACCGCGACGCCCCCACCCACCGCCACCCCGTGGCCCGTGCCCCCGTCGGCGCGGATGACGGGCTTCACCCACGTTTATCAGGAGTGGAACAACTGCGGCCCGGCGACGATGGTGATGGCGCTGACCTACTTCGGCCGCGTCCACAGCCAGCGCGACACGGCGGGAGTGCTGCGGCCGAATCCCGAAGATCGCAACGTCACCCCGGCGGAGATGGCCGGCTTCGTCAACGACCAGGAAGGGCTGAGCGCTATCGCCCGTGTCAACGGCGATCTCAATTTGCTCAAGCGACTACTGGCCAACAACATTCCGGTCATCATCGAGATCGGCTTCGACCCGCCGGGCGAGTACCGCTGGCTGGGCTGGTACGGTCACTACCTGCTGCCGGTGGCCTATGACGACGCGGCCGGGCAGTTCTGGGTCTATGACTCGTGGCTCGGCACCAGCGACGTGCCGCAGACCAACGCCGACCCGAACGGCCGCGACATCACCTACGAAGATTTGGAGTCCTATTGGGCCCAGTTCAATCGCTCCTACATCGTCCTCTACGAAAAGGCGCAGGAGCCGCTGGTCATGGAGCTGCTGGGGGACGCGACCGATGACGACGCCATGTGGGCGGCCAGCCTCAACCGCGCCCAGGTAGACGCCTCGCGCGACCCCAACAACGCCTTCTACTGGTTCAATCTCGGCGCCAGCTACAATGCCCATGGCGAGTATGACAAGGCGGCCACAGCCTTCGACCAGGCGCTGGCCATCGGCCTGCCCTGGCGAATGTTGTGGTACCAGTTCGGCCCCTATGAGGCATACTATCAAACGGAACGGTATGGCGACGTCGTCACGTTGGCCGACACGACGCTGAAGGATCGCCCCTACTTCGAGGAGTCGTTCTACTATCTGGGGCTGGCCCAGGCCGCTCTGGGCGACACGGCCGCCGCGCGGGACAACCTGCAGAGGTCGGCCGCCTTCAACCCCAACTTCGAACTCCCCAGCGAGGCGCTAACCGCGCTGGATTCATCGGGCGGGTAGAGCCAAATCGCCGCCGCTCACGGAGACATGCACTTATGCGTACGCGTACCAGAAATATCATCTTGCTGATCGCTATTATCCAGGTCATCCTCATTGGTGGCCTGTTGGCCTTACCGGCTGTCGTGCAGGCCATTCCCGGCCGCTACCGCGTCTGGCTACAGGAGAACTACCCCACCATGGGCCAGCTCTCCGAGGAGATCATCGCCCAGGTGGCGCCGGTGCCGACCGCCCTGCCCGCCGCGCAGACGATGTCGGAGAACCAGATCGACATCTCGTCACTGATCGCCGCCCAGCCCGTCGCCACGCTCGACGGCTCGGGGCCGGACGACCTGACCGGATTGGCGCAGGCGACGGAGCCGGCGGCCGAACCGACCGCGGCCGATGTGGCGCCGACGGCCGAGGCCGCCACCCCCACCCCTGAGCCCACCCAGACGCCGGAGCCGACCCCCACGCCGATGCCGCTGCCCGGTCGGGTTGTGCTTGAGGGTGTGGGTGTCATCCGGCAGTCGTTCAACAACTGCGGCCCGGCCAATCTGACGCAAGTCCTGAACTGGTACGGCAACGACATCACCCAGGAAGACGTCGCCTCCTACCTGAAGCCCAATCCCGAAGACCGCAATGTCAGCCCGTGGCAGATCTCCGACTACGTCAACGAGCGGGTGCCCGGCTTCCAGGCGCTCACCCGCAGCGGCGGCGACCTGGAGATGATCAAGCGCTTCCTGGCCGCCGGCTTCCCGGTGGTCATCGAGAAGGGATACGAGCTGCCGGAGTCCGGCTGGTGGGGCCACTACCTGACTGTTTACGGCTACGACGACGACCTGCAAGAGATCTACAGCCAGGACACCTACCTCGGCCCGTTCGACGGCAGCGGCCGCACCGACACCTACCGCGACTTCCTGCCCTACTGGCAGCAGTTCAACAACACCTTCTATGTCGTCTTCCGGCCGGAGCAGGAAGCCACCGTCGCCTCGCTGATGGGCGAGGAGATGTTCGACGACTTCAAGATGTGGCAGAAAGTGGCGGCCATTGCCGAGCAAGAGACGCAGCAGCGCCCCGATGACGTCTTCTCATGGTTCAATCTGGGCACGGCGCTGACCCGCATGGGCGGTCTGACCGGCGAGGCGCAGTACTACCAGGGCGGCGCGCAGGCGTTCGACAAGGCGCGCGAGATCGGCTTGCCGCCGCGCATGCTATGGTACCAGTTCGAGCCGTACCTGGCCTATCTGCGCACCGACCGCTACCAGGACATCATCGACCTGGCCGACGCCACGCTGGCCACGCAGGGCGGCCGCAACGTCGAAGAGACGTTCTGGTACAAGGGGCACGCGCTGGCTTACCTGGGCGACATCAACGGCGCCATCACCGCTTATCGCACTTCGCTGTCGGTCAACGAAAACTTCTACCCGGCGCAAATCTCGCTCGATTCGCTGGGCGGCTAGCGGCCGACGACACTAAATCCGGTTATCCAGGCGCCGGTCTCGGATGGGGGCAATCCTCATCAGAGACCGGCGCTTTTGCGTTGGCGCTATCGTTGGCAGATAACGCACGAGTCGGGCTATAATAAGAGCAGGCAGCATTGTTGGAAATTGAGAAATTGATCGCGCCACAAGCACGGAAGCGACGGGGAGAAGGCACTGCCTTATCAATCCGTGAACCCCGCGCTCGCCCGCGTTTAATTTCCAGACCTTCAAAAGTGCAGACCGCACCACAGGCTCCTGCCTGATCTTTTCCACACGAACCCACACTATCTAACTGAGGTGATATATGATCCACGAACGTAAATTCAAGGTTACTTATTCGACGCTTGCCAGCCCCGATCCCGAGCTGCACCGTCTGTATGACGAGGCCGTGGCCGATTTCCGGGCCAACGCCGGGAAGACCTACCCGATGTTCATCAACGGTGAGGAGCGCTACCTCGACAACACCTTCGCCAAGACCAGCCCCGTCGACACTGATTTCGTCATGGGCTACTTCCAGAAGGGCACCGAGCAAGACGCCAACGACGCCGTCGCCGCGGCCAAAGCGGCCTTCCCCGCCTGGCGCGATACGCCCTGGCAGGAGCGTGTCGCCATTTTGCGCCGCGCGGCCGATCTCCTCAGCGACCGCCTGTTCAAGATGGGCGCGGTCATGAGCCTCGAAGTCGGCAAGAACCGCCTCGAGGCGCTGGGCGACGTGGAAGAGACGGCCGATCTCATCCGCTACAACTGCGACGCCATGGAAGCCAACGACGGCTTCTCCAAGCCGCTGAAGTCGGAGAGCGACCGTCACCGCAACCGCAGCGTGCTGAAGCCATACGGCGTCTGGGTCGTCATCTCCCCATTCAACTTCCCCGGCGCGTTGGCCGGCGGCCCCAGCAGCGCGGCCCTGGTGGCGGGCAACACCGTCGTCTTCAAGCCGGCGTCCGACACTCCCTTCACCGGCTGGCTGTTGACTGAGGCGTTCCGCGACGCCGGCGTGCCTGCGGGCGTCTTCAATTTCGTCACCGGCGGCGGCCGCAGCGTGGGCCAGACGCTGGTCGATCATCCCGACGTGGCCGGCATCACCTTCACCGGCAGCTACGACGTGGGCATGAACATCATCCGCTCCTTCGCCACCGGCAAGTACCCGCGGCCGTGCGTGGCCGAAATGGGCGGCAAGAACCCGGCCATCGTCAGCAACAAGGCCGACCTGGACAAGGCGGCCCTCGGCGCGATGCGCTCCGCCTTCGGCCTGCAGGGGCAGAAGTGCTCGGCCCTCTCCCGCCTCTACGTCCACAAGGACGTCAAGGATGAGTTCATGAGGAAGTTCGTCGAGTTGACCTCTAGGATCAACGTCGGCGACCCGACTGACCAGAACAATTGGATGGGCCCCGTCGTCAACAAGAGCGCTTTCCAGGATTATCAGGAGTTCGTCGGCGACCTGCGCAAGAGCGGCGACATCGTCTATGGCGGCGAGACGCTGGAAGGCAACGGCTACTTCGTCGCCCCCACCATCGTCGACAACGTCCCCCAAGACCACAAACTGTGGAAGCAGGAGATGTTCCTGCCCATCGTCATGGTTGAGGCGTTCGAGGATTACGACGAGGTCATGAAGAAAGCCAACGACGTGGACTACGGCCTGACCGCCGGCTTCTTCAGCGAAGACGACGACGAGATCCAGTGGTTCCTCGACAACATCGAGGCCGGCGTCGTGTACGTCAACCGCGAGGCGGGCGCGACCACCGGCGCGTGGCCGGGCTACCAATCCTTCGGCGGCTGGAAAGGCAGCGGCTCCACCGGCAAGGCGGCCGGCAGCTTCTACTACGTCCAGCAGTACATGAAGGAACAGAGCCAGACCGTCATCGAATAACAAACCCCGAGCTGTAGGAGAGAGCCGCTTCGAGCGGCTCTCTCTTATCGCCCCTTCCCCACAACAAGGTGAGACCATGTCCGCCACCGGAAAAGTGATATCCATGCGCGAGGCCGTCGAGCGGTACGTCCCCGACGGCTGCACCATCGCCATTGAAGGGTTCACGGCCTTCATCTGCTTCGCCGCGGCGCACGAGATCATCCGCCAGCGCAAACGAGACCTCGTGCTGTGCCGCCTGACGCCCGACCTGATCTACGACCAGATGATCGCCGCCGGGGTGGCGTCGAAGCTTATCTTCAGCTATCTCGGCAACCCCGGCGTGGGCAGCCTGCACTGCATCCGCCGCGCCGTCGAGCACAGCGTGCCGCGCCCCCTGGCCGTCGAGGAGTACTCTCACTTCGGCATGGTCGGCCGCTACATGGCCGGCGCGTCCAACCTGCCCTTCTTCCCCGTCCGCAGCTACGCCGGCAGCGACATGCCGTCGGTCAACAGCGACATCCGCTTCGTCGACAATCCATATGGCGAGGGACAGATCGCCGTCGTGCCCCCGCTGCGGCCGGATGTGACCTTCGTCCACGCCCAGCGGGCCGACATCCACGGCAACACCCACCTGTGGGGTTTGCTGGGCACGCAGAAGGAAGTAGCCTTCGCCTCGGACAAGGTCGTTATCGTCGTCGAGGAGATCGTCGACGAAGACGTCATCCGCCGCGACCCCAACCGCACGCTCATCCCCGGCCTCATCGTCGACGCCGTCGTCCACGAGCCATACGGGGCACACCCCAGCTACGTGCAGGGGTATTACGACCGGGACAACGACTTCTATCTGCGGTGGGACGCGTGGTCGCGCGATCAGGCGACGACTGAGGCGTGGCTCGAAGAGTGGGTCTACAGCTTGCAGGATCGGGCGGCCTACCTCGACAAGCTCGGCCGCGAAACGCTCGATCGTCTGGCTCCCGGCCGCTTCGAGGCCGACCCGATCAATTACGGCCGCTACTCGTAGAGAGGCACCCATGAGCCAACCCGACGCTTTCGGCGCGGATTATCTGCGCCTGGTGCTGGCAATCCACGCCCACCACATCGACGGCTACGTCGACGCCTACTACGGCCCGCCGGAGATCAAGGCCGACGTCGAATCGGCCGCGCCACCGACGCCGGCCGAGCTGCTGGCCGCCGTCCACGACCTCCAATCGCGCATCCCGACGGCCGACGCCGCGCGCCCTGCCTACCTGACAGCCACGTTGCGCGGCATCGAATGCACCGTCCGCATGCTCAACGGCGAGACAATACCGTATCTGGACGAAGTGTATGCCCTCTACGACGTGCGGCCGAAACGGGTCGACGAGTCCCGCTTCGAGGCCGCCCACCGCGAGCTCGACCGGCTGCTGCCCGGCGCGAACGGCGAGACGCTGGGCGCGCGGCTACAGCAGTGGCGGCAGTCGTTCGAGGTGGACGCGGCCCGGGCGTTGCCGCTGCTGGAGCTGGCCCGCGCCGAGACGCGTCGCCGCACGGCCGCCTTCGTCGACCTGCCCGACGATGAGAGCGTCGAGGTGACGCTGGTGGAAGGGCAGCCGTGGAGCGCCTA
>CAYNOL010000022.1:0-30442 GCA_964398825.1 uncultured Ardenticatenaceae bacterium | reverse complement strand
CTCGAACGGGACATCAAGCCACGCGACATCATGACCCGCGAGGCGTTCGAGAACGGGATGGTGGGGATCATGGCCCTGGGCGGCAGCACCAACGCCGTGCTGCACCTCATCGCCATGGCCAAGGCAGTGGACATCACCCTGACGATCGACGACTTCCAGGCTGTCAGCGATCGCGTGCCCTTCCTGGCCGATCTGAAACCGAGCGGCGCCTACGTCATGGAAGACATGCAGGAGATCGGCGGCACGCCGGCGCTGATGAAATATTTGTGGCAAAACGACCTGATCAATGGCGACTGCCTGACGGTGACGGGGCGGACGGTGGCTGAAAATCTGGCCGATGTGCCCGGCCTAAGTGAGGGACAGCGCATTATCCGGCCGCTCGAGCACCCGATCAAGCCCACCGGCCACATCCAGATTTTGCGCGGCAATCTCGCTCCCGATGGCGCGGTAGCCAAGATCACCGGCAAGGAAGGGGAGCGGTTCAGCGGCCCGGCACGTGTCTATGACTCCGAAGAGGCAATGCTGGCGGGGTTGGCCGGCGGCCACATCCGCAAGGGGGACGTGGTCATCATCCGCTACGAGGGACCGAAGGGGGGACCCGGCATGCCGGAGATGCTGACGCCGACCTCGGCCATCATGGGGGCCGGGCTGGGTCAGGACGTGGCGTTGATGACTGACGGCCGCTTCTCCGGCGGTTCCCACGGCTTCATCGTCGGGCATGTGACGCCCGAGGCGCAGGCGGGCGGTCCCATCGCGCTGGTGCGGGACGGAGATATCGTGACCATCGACGCCAGCCGCCGCACGATCGATGTCGCCATCACACCGGAAGAGATGGCCGTGCGCCGCGCCGAGTGGACGGCGCCGCCACTGAAGGCATCCCGAGGCACGCTCTACAAATACATCAAGCTGGTGACCTCCGCCTCGGAAGGGTGCGTGACGGACGGGCCGTAGCATGACTATCTTGAACCAGCCCGCGCCGCAATTCTTGCTGCCGACGGTGGCGACGGGACGCACGTTTGACCTGGCAGCGTATCGCGGCCGTCCTGTCATCCTGTTGTTCGTCGACCAATACACCGCCCGCGCCACCCGCGACGTCGTCATCCCCCTGCGCTTTCGAATCCCCAGCCACGAATTGCTGCCGATCGCGATCGTCGTCGATCTGAGCGTCATTCCCAAAATGCTGCGAGGGCTGGCCGAGAGCTTCATGGAGCGTGCCTATCATGAAGAGGCCGCCGACGTACCCCCCGGCTTCGATCCGGCCGATCACATGATGCTGCTGCCCGACTGGGACGGCGAGGTGAGCAAGCTGTACGGCGTGGGCGATACGAGTAAACAGATCTATATCGTCGGCGTAGATTCCGAGGGAATCGTCCACGGTGCGTATCAGGGGCCGGACCCGGCCGAACAGGCGCTCAGCTTTCTAAAAAGCATGGGCGCTATAGATTGATGATCTCTCTCTGATCCCCTATACTCGCGGTCACACACGCGTCGCCCGCCGGCGCGTTGCGGCAGGTCTCCGGCTACCAACCTCTTCGTAAATTTAAGTGGGGCATATCGACAATGTCTAAATATCGCGAAACGATGTCTAACGTGGACACCGCCTGGCTGCAGATGGATCGGCCGACGAATCTAATGATGATCGCTTCGTACATGTCGTTCGAGGGGCCGCTCGATTTCGAGCGCCTGATCGCTACCGTCGAGCGGCGCTTGCTGACCTTCGATCGCTTCCGCCAGCGGGTTGTTGCGCCGCGCATGCCGTTCGGCAACTACACGTGGGAGGTCGATCCCCATTTCGACATTCGCGCCCACATCCACCGCGTCGCTCTGCCCCAACCGGCGGATAAGCAGACGATGCAGGCGTTCATCAGCGACATCACCAGTACGCCGCTTGAGCGCTCGCGGCCGCTGTGGCACTTCCATGCCATTGAGGGATACGAAGGGGGCTGGGCGCTGGCCGGGCGGCTGCACCATGCCATCGCCGACGGCATCGCCCTGATGCGCGTGTTGCTGTCACTGACGGACTTGTGGGCCGACGCGCCGCTGCCGCCGCACGAAGCGGGCAGTGAGCGGCCGTCGGGCAAACGCAAAGGACTCATCCGAACGATCACCAGCCCGGCCACCTCGCTGGTTCGCACCACGGTCAATCTGACCGACACCGTCATCTCCCAAAGCCTCAACATGTTCCGCAACCCCGGCCGGCTCATCGATCTGGCCAAGGTTGGCACCGAGGGGGCAGCGACGCTGGCCAAGATGACACTGCGAACACCCGATCCGCAAACGCTCTTCAAGGGAGAGTTGGGCATTAGAAAAGTGTGCGCCTGGTCGGAGACGATCCCACTGACGGAAGTGAAGGCCGTCGGCCGTGCGTTCGACGGGACAGTCAACGACGTGCTGATGACGGCCGTGGCCGGGGCGCTGCGCCGCTACCTGCTGGAGCGGGAGCAGGCGGTGGACGGACTACAGTTCCGGGCGTTCGTGCCGGTCAATCTGCGCGCGCTCGATGCTCCGCTGGAGCTTGGCAACCGCTTCGGCCTTATCTTCCCCACCCTCCCCATCGGCGTCGACGACATGCACGAGCGCTTCCGCCTGACGCGCCAGAGCATGATGGAGATCAAGGAGTCACCCGAGGCGGTCATCGCCTACGGCGTCCTGAACGCGTTGGGGATGACGCCGCTGGACATCGAGAGCCTCTTCCTCGACTTCTTCGCCTCGAAGACGACGGCCGTGCTGACCAACGTTCCCGGCCCGCAGATCCCGCTCTATCTGGCCGGCAGCCCTATTCGGGAGATCATGGCCTGGGTGCCGCAGTCGGGCGGGCTTGGCATGGGTATCAGCATCATCAGCTACAACGGTGGGGTGCAGGTGGGCGTGACGACGGATGCCGGGCTGGTGGCCGATCCCGAACGAATCGTCGACAACGTCCTCATCGAGTTTGAGGCGCTGCGGCAATTGGCTGAGACGGAGAGCGCCTCGTCGGAGTGAGGTTTAGCTATGCGCCCGCTGATCGGCACTGACCTGAAGCGATTCGTGCGCGATTACCGGCGCGCCCACCCGCCGCGCGGCGACGTCGTGGCTCTGCTGCAGAGCGTCGAATACCCGGCCAACGTCGGTTCGATCTTCCGGCTGGCCGACGGCGCGGGCGTCAGCGAGCTCATTCTGACGGGCATTACCCCCACCCCGCCCAACGCCACCATCGACAAAGTCGGCCGCTTCAAGAGCCTGCGCCTGCCGTGGCGCTACGAGGCCGACCCGCTCATCGCCATTGAGGCGCAGCGTGCCAAGGGGTATGGCATCATCGCCGTCGAGCTGACCGACGACGCCAAGCCTTACCACGAATTCGATTACCCGGAGAACACGTGCCTCATCGTGGGGCACGAAGACCACGGCGTGACGAAGGCGACGCTGGCGGCTTGTGACGCGGCCGTGTTCATCCCGATGTACGGCAAAGGGCTGTCGCTCAACGTCCACGTGGCGCTGGCCGTGATTCTGTACCACATCCGCCACCGCCAAACGTCATAATCACTGAAATTGGGTGGCGCGTTTTCTTGCACACCCATCTATCGCAAGTTATACTGGAAGTCGTCCTGCGGGATAGTACAACAATTAAACACGGGGAAGGTACTAATGAAGATTTCCTGCCTACAAGAGAATTTAGCCAAAGGATTGAGCACCGTCGGGCGGGCCGTTAGCCCGCGCTCGACGTTGCCTGTGTTGGGCAACGTGCTGCTTCAGACCGATAACGGCCGGCTGAAGCTCTCGGCCACTAACCTGGAAATCGTCATCACTTGCTGGATCGGCGCGACGGTGACTGAGCCGGGCGCGACAACCGTGCCGGCGCGGACTTTCTCGGAGCTGATCAACACCTTCCCGCAAGAAAAGGTAGAGTTGTCGTTGAACAAGACGACGGAGACGCTCCACGTGACCTGCGGCCGCACACAGGCTAACGTTAAGGGCATCGACGCCAACGAGTTCCCGGTCATCCCCGAGCCGGACGACGAGAACCGCATCCGGATGGAGCCGGCGGTGCTGAAGCGGGTCATCTCGCAAGTCGCTTTCGCCGCGGCCACCGACGACTCGCGGCCGTCGTTGACGGGTGTGAAGACGACGCTGGACGGCAACCGCCTCTCCATGGCCGCCACCGACGGATTCCGCCTCTCCGTCCGCTCGGCCCACATCGCCGGCTACGTCGAGAAACCGCAAAGCGTCATCATCCCCGCCCGCGCGCTCAGCGAGGTGGCCCGCATCATCAACGATGACCTGGAAGCGGTCTACATCTCCCTGCCCCCCGGCCGCAACCAAATCATCTTCGACATGGACAACGTGCTGCTCGTGTCACAGCTGATCGACGGCAAGTTCCCAGACTACGAGCCGATCATCCCCGCGACGCGCACGACGCGAACGGTGCTCAACACGGCCGAGTTCACCAAGGCGTGCCGCACGGCCGACATCTTCGCTCGCGAATCGAGCAACACGGCTCGCGTGTCGGTGGAGCCGGGCGACGGCCTCTCCAAGGCATACGCCACCATTGCCGCCAACAGCAAGGAGACGGGCGACAACCTGGCCCAGGTGGACGCCGACGTGGAAGGTATGCCGATCGAAATCGCCTTCAATGTCAAGTTCATGTCCGACGCTCTGAGCGTCATCGACACGCCGCAGGTAGCATTGGAGACCACGGGGCCGAATGAGCCGGGCGTGCTCAAGCCGGTGGGGGATAACGATTTTGTGCATATCATTATGCCGATGAATTTTAATCGGTAGGCCAAACGAAAAGACCCGCCAAGAGGCGGGTCTTTTGGTTTGGCTTCTCGGGCCCTATTTCGGCCCAATCTGCTCCAACACCGTCCGATACAACGTATCCGCCTTCAAATCGTCCAGCGTATGACAAGGCGCGCCGAGGCGCTCGGCCAGAAGATGGGCCAGCCCCTGGTCGAAGGCGGCGTGCTCCATGTTGATGACCACCGAGCGGACGTCGGTCTCGCTGATCAGTTCGGCTATCTTGTGCGCCTCATCCTGGGGCGGCATGTCGGTCATGCTGACGTTGCCCGCGCCGTCGGTCATCAGGATCATCAGCGGCAGCACGTCGGGGTGGCTGTAGGCTTCCTGCCGGAAGACCTGATAAGCGAGGTACAGCCCGGCCGACAGCGGCGTCTTGCCGCCGACGGCGATGTCCATGAGCGCCTTCCTGGCCAATTGCACCGAGTTCGTCGGCGGCAGCACCAGATTAGCGTCGTTCTTGTTAAAGACGATCAGTCCGACGCGGTCACGCCGCTGATAGGCGTCGGTCAGCAGCGACATGATCGCCCCCTTGGTGGCTTCCATGCGCTCAGCGACGGCCATAGACCAGCTGGCATCTACGACGAACAGGATGAGATTGGCCGAGCGGCGCACGCGTACCTTCTCGCGCAGATCGCTTTTCTCCAGCGCCAACGCCAGGCGGGTGCGGTCGCGGCGAATCTGGTGGGGGGCGGCGGCGCGGAGCGTGGCGTCGAAAGCCAGGTCGCGGACTTTGTCGCCGCGGGGGAGACGGGATTGGATGTAGCGGCCGCGCTTGCGGTCCGTCTTGGTGCGCGAGCGGCGGCCGGCTTGCTTGCGCGTCAGCCGGTCGAGCTGGGTGTCAAGGCGGCGCGGCGCGAACTCTTGGGCGCTGGTGATCTTCTGCCCCCCTTCCCACCAGTTGGCGTCGTGGGGGGTCTTGGGGACAGACTGGGGGCCGGCCTCTTGCTGCGAGACTTCCGCCCCATCCGACACCTCATCTTCCGGCCCTAAGGCTTTTTTTTTCCCTGGGCGGCCGATTCCTCGACTTCCTGATCCTGCTCGCCCGAGTCATTGACGCCCATTTCGCCCTGAACTTCGTCGAGACGCTCGGACAGCTCGGACGCGGAGAGGACGCTGTCCTGGAAGACGCGGCCGCGGACACGGTGCGGCAAAGCCAGCTCGGCGGCGAGGATGATGTCCTCGTCGGTGATGCGGCTGCGCCCCTGCAGCGCGGCGTGGGCCTGCGCCCCACGCAGGATGACCAAGTCGGCGCGGTGGCCGTCGACGTTGAGCGAGGAGACGAGCCCGGCGATCGACATCAGGTCACGGCGCGAATAGGTCACCTCATTGACGCGGTCGCGCGCCTGGGAGATGCGCTCCGACAGCTCGCGCTCGTTGTCGGCCCACTGCTCACGGAAGCCTTCGGGGTCCACCTCGAAGCCGATGCGCCGCTCGATGATGGCGACGCGATCTTCGGGGTCTTCGAGTCCTTCGATTTGGACAGAGAAGGCGAATCGATCCAGCAGCTGCGGCCGCAGGTCGCCCTCCTCCGGGTTCATCGTGCCGACGAGGATGAACTTCGCCGGGTGGGAGAAGCTGATCCCTTCGCGCTCGACGATGTTGACGCCCATGGCGGCCGCGTCGAGCAGCAGGTCAACGACGTGGTCGTCGAGCAAGTTAACTTCGTCGACGTAGAGCACGCCGCGATTGGCCGAGGCCAAGATGCCCGGCTCGAAATGCTTCTCGCCGCTCTTGATCGCCTTCTCGATGTCGAGCGTGCCGACGACGCGGTCTTCGGTAGCACTGACCGGCAGGTCGATGAACGGCGTCTGTCGCACTTCGGTCTCGTGCGGCTGGTTGTCGTAACGCAAGTGGCTGTCGTCACTCCACTCGTCGGGGCGCAGCGGGTCGTCGTTGAAGCGGCTGCCGGCAAGGACGGTGATGTCGGGCAGCAGGGCGGCCAGGGCGCGGGCGGCCGTCGACTTGGCCGTGCCGCGCTCGCCACGGATGAGGACGCCGCCGATACGCGGGCTGACGGCGTTCAGAATGAGAGCGCGCTTCATGCGCTCCTGGTTAACGATTGCAGTGAAAGGGAACACAGCGCGACGTGCCATTTAGCGGGTAGACTCCATAGTTGGGGAGGGTTGAGAAGAAAGGCTTCTTTATTGACTCGTGGGATTATAACCCAACACAAGGGGTGGGCCAATTTCGCTCCGGCTTGTTCGCCCTCCACCGGGCGGTACCTTACGGCTCGATGTCGCGGCCGACGGCCTGGGCAATGGCCTTCATCTCGCGCACCAGCTTGGCGAACTTCTCCGGCTTCAGCGATTGGCCGCCGTCGGACATGGCGTTCTCGGGGTGCGGATGAACTTCGATGATGAGGCCGTCGGCACCGGCGGCGACGGCCGCCTTGGCCGCGGCCGCCACGTACTCCCATTTGCCGGTGGCGTGGCTGGGGTCGGCGACGACGGGCAGGTGGGAGAGCTGCTTGGCGACGGGAATGGCATTGATGTCGAAGGTGTTGCGCGTGTACGTCTCGAAAGTGCGGATGCCCCGCTCGCACAGCATGACGCGCGTGTTGCCGTGGCTGAGGATGTACTCGGCGCACATGAGCCACTCCTCGATGAGGCTGCTCATGCCTCGCTTCAGCAGGACGGGGTATTGGGACTCGCCGACGGCGTGGAGCAGCGCGTAGTTCTGCATATTGCGCGCACCCACCTGCAAAATGTCGGCGTATTCACAGACCAGCGGCACGAGCGCCGGCTCCATGACTTCGGTCACGATCGGCATGCCGGTGATCTCGCGCGCCTCGGCCAAATACTTCAGCCCTTCCTCGCCCATGCCCTGAAAAGCGTAGGGGGACGTACGCGGCTTGAAGGCGCCGCCGCGCAGGATGTGAGCGCCCGCCTCTTTGCAGGCGATCGCCGTCTCGATGATTTGGCTGCGGCTCTCGACGGAGCATGGCCCGGCCATGACGATGACCTCGCCGCCGCCGATGGTGTGATTGCCCAGCGGGAAGACGGTGTCCTCGGCCCTGAATTCGCGGCTGGCGAGCTTGAACGGCTTGAGGATGGGCACGACGCGCTCGACGCCGGGCATGCGCTCGATCTGGTCGCGGTTGATCACCCGGTCGTCGCCGATGATGCCGATGATAGTCCGCTCCTTGCCGTCCGACAGGTGAACCTTGAAGCCGAAATCCTCTGCGCGAGCGATCACGGCCGACTTCTCGCGCATCGTCGCCTCTGCCTGCATGATTACGATCATCATTCAATCAATCCTTCTCAATAAGATAATTACAGTGTATCGCAACGACACTCTGGCTCGTATTTCTTGCTCGTAGTTAGCCACTTTAGTGGCGTTCTGGAGAAAAAGCACGAAAGCACTTGCTACGAACAAAGAGCGAGTTAAAGAGTCATGGCCAGGAACTTGACGGCCGCTTCCATCTGCGACATCTGGCGCGGACGGACGGGGGGCACGTTCTTGCGATCCGGCCGCAGGGAGCGGGCTTCGCGCAAATAGACGTGGACGATCTCCCTGGCCGACTTGGTCGTGTTCCAATGGATGAGCACACGCACACAGCGCGACAGCCCGCCGGGGACGCTCATCTCGTGGCCGCACATCAATGCCGCGTCGTACCAGCCCAGTTGACGGGCGGCATAGGCGGGATAGGTGGCGGTCAGATCGGGGGTCGTCGTGAAGTAGGCGCTGGCGATGTCGTCGACGCTCATGCCGTTGGAAGCCACGAGCGCCTGCAGCAGCTCGCGCGTCGCCTCGAGGATTTCGTCCTCGTTGTCGCTGCTCACCGTGATGGCTCCGCGCACGCCACGGCACATCATCTGGGTCGACTGGTGCGTTTCGTGGTGTACCGACGTTATCTCTGCCATGATTCTCCTCTCCTTTGTGAGTTGCTTGCCCCATAAACAAAAAGACGCGGCTTCCGCAGCCGCGTCTTGTGTCGTTTTGGGGGTTATTCCGTTCTGGCTTATGCTTCACAGGCCGTGGCGGACTCTCCCACGCGCAACAAGTGCGGCCGGGTGCCATAACCAAAATAAAAGTAAAAGCCAACCAGACGGTATTGGGAAACGTTCATAACGCTGGGCATCATAGCATGGCGGCAAGCGCGCGTCAAGCGGTAGAACTGCCCTATGGTTCGGCCTCTTCTTCGGCCAATCTGTCCGGGAAGGCGTAGTTGGGGATCATCTCCACCGTGCGCCGGTACGCCTCGCGCAACGTCGTCTCGGTGTCGAAGTAGCCGCTGAGCATCTCCTGCAGGACGATGGAGATGGTGTAGTCGTCGTAGAGTTGGGTCAGCAGCTCGCCGTACCCCTGGCGCAAGCCCCAGCGCGGCGCGGCGGCGATGCCGTCGCGGAGTTGGGCGACAACTTCGGGGCCATAGATATCGAGCAGGCTCAGGTCGCTGTCGCCGACGGGTGTCGTGCCCCAGGCGTCGATGTAGCGGCGGGGCTCGTCGGCCGTGCCCAGACGCATCGGCACCTTGCGCTCCGGCTCCACGGCCAGCCAGCGCTCATACCCCGCCTCGAACCAGAATTGAGCGAACGCCAGCGCGTGCTCCCGCTCGGCCGCGGTGGTGATACCCAGGCTGCGGATGTTGCCAAAGCCCACCGGCTCGCCGTCCGGCCCGCTGATTCGGGTGATGATGCCGACATTGCGGGCCAAGTAGTTGATACCCCCGTCGCTCTCGTCGCACTCGGAGCAAGTTGGCACCGCGCCGGGGTTCAGTCCGGCCAACGACGGCAATATCGCCGGCGAGGTCATGATGATGCCCGTCCGCCCCGTCAGCAGAGCGATGACTGCGCTGGTGTCGGTCTGCACGCCCGAGGGGCTGAAGCGGTTGATCGTGGTGTAGTAGTGCTGAATGGCTGTCTGGCAGGCCGGCTCCAGAATCGTCACCTCGCCGTTCTCGTCGATCAGCTCGCAGCCGTTGGCCAGGGCCATTTGCTCGAACGCCTGGTGAGTGGTGACGAGGTTGGACTCCGTTGGGATGACCAGACCGGAGATGATCGCCTCGGGGTCGAAGATCCGCTCGGCGGCCGTGGCCATGGCTTCGAACGTATCCGGCGGCCGGAGATTCAGCTCATCGAACCAGTCGGCTCGATAGAGGAGTAGTTGGTGATAGCCGTCGCTGGGCACGGCGGCCACCTGCCCGCCGATCGTCAGCAGCTCGATCGCCGCCGGGTCGAACGTGTCGCGGCCGAGGCCCTGCACCACTTCGTCGGCGGCTGACGCATCGAGGATACCATCATCGACCCAGCCGGCTGTGAACTCAATCGGATGCAGCACGATGTCGGGCAGCGTGTCGGAGAGGATGCCGGTGCTAACCAAATCGGGCAGCAATGAAGGGGACACGAGCTGCACGGCCACGTCGATACCGTGCTGATCGGCGAACTCGGCCGCCAGATCGTCGAGCACACGCTTGTGCTCGGGCGACACCTCGTCTACCCAGACCGTTAGCCCGCCGGTCGGTATCTCGCCTCCAGCTTGCTCTTCGAGCGGGTTCGGCGGGATGACCGGCAGCTCCTCACTTGAGGGCGTGGGCGTCGGCGCGGGCAGCTCCATGACCCCGTTTTCCTGCCGGGCGGGTGTGGCCGCCTGGGCTGTGGCCGTCGCCAGACGGGGCGGATTTTGCAAATCGACGCCGCAACCGGCGATGAGCAAGACTCCGGCGAGCAGAGCGATGATGAGAGAGAGTCGTTTCGGCCGCGACAGGCCAACCGGCCGCCGCGCAGTGCCAGCAGTTTGATTCATATCGACAGGTGTTGGTATAGATGTATTATGCACTAAATGGGGGATTGTAATGAGCGGCGGGAAGAGAGACAAACCGGAAGAGACATTTCAGAGCAGTCGTTCAGTTTTCGCTGGAGGTTGTGCTAGAATTCGCGACATGAAAGAGTTCTTGCGTGTTTCCCCCTATATCGCTGATATTTTAGCCGCCAAGGGGCCGGTAGTGGCCCTGGAGAGCACCGTCATCACCCACGGCCTGCCCTACCCGCAGAACGTGGAGACGGCATTGGGTATGGAAGCGGCCGTTCGCGCCGGTGGCGCGGAGCCGGCGACGGTCGCCGTACTCAACGGCCGGATCCATGTCGGCCTGACCGTCGACGATATCGAGTACCTGGGCAAACTGACAGGCAAGGGCACCGTCCGCAAGTGCAGCCGGCGGGACCTGCCGATCACCATTGCGCGGCGTGAGGACGGCGCGACGACGGTGGCCGGGACGATGATCGTCGCCCACATGGCCGGGATCGAGATGTTCGCCACCGGCGGCATCGGCGGCGTCCACCGGGGGCACCCGTTCGACATCAGCGCCGATCTGCGGGAGTTCGGCAAGACCCCGGTCACGGTCGTCAGCAGCGGAGCCAAGTCGATTCTCGACCTGCCGGCCACGCGCGAGGTGCTGGAGACGGAAGGGGTGACGGTGGTGGGGTATGGCGTCGATGAGATGCCGGCGTTCTTCGCCCTGTCCAGCGGGCTGCCGGTAGACGTGCGGCTGGACACGCCCGAAGACGTAGCCGCGTTGATCGCCGCCCGCAAGCAGTTGGGGTTCACGGCGGGCACACTGATCACCGTGCCCGCGCCGGAAGAGGCGCGCATGGACCCGGAAGAGGCGGAAGCGGCCGCCGCGCAAGCCGCTCGTGAAGCGGACGAAGCCGGCATCCACGGGCCGAGCTCGACGCCGTGGCTGCTGAGCCGGGTGGTGGAGCTGACCGAGGGGCGGAGCATGACGGCCAATACGGCGCTGCTGCAGAACAACGGACGAGTGGCAGGCGAGATCGCCGTCGCGCTGAGTGCGTTGTCACGAAAAGGATCTTGAGAGCGGATGGGTCTGTGACCCGTTCTCTCTGCTGCAAACTTGCGCGCATTGACACACAGACGGCCGGCGACTATAATGGCCGCAAATCAGATCATGAAATAACGTTGACGGAGACGAGTAGGGTGACAGCGCGCTCCAGAGAGCCGGCGGTTGGTGCGAGCCGGCGCGGCGAACGTCCGAAATCCCCTCCCGAGTTGCTCTTCGAAAGCCTGTTGGAGTAAGAAGAGCCGGAAGCGACCGTTATCACGCCTTAGAGGCCGGGCCGTTTGGCTCGGCGAACCCAGGTGGCACCACGAGCCCCCTTCGTCCTGGAATACGAAGGGGGCTTTTTCTATTGAGGAGTGACATGATTGACATCAACCTGATTCGCGAGAAACCGGAGTGGGTGAAGGAGAAGATCGCCTCAGTGGGCGACGACGTCACCCTGGTCGATGATATTCTGGCGGCCGACGCCCGACGCAAGGAGATCATCCTGGAAGTGGAAGAGCTTCGACGCCAACGCAACGAAAGCTCGAAGCAGATCGGCGCATGGATGGGCACGCTCAAGAAGCTGGAGAACGAGCTGAAGCAGGCCCCAGGGGACGACGCGAAGCGCGCCCAGCTGGACAAGCTGCAACGCGAGGCCGACGGCGCCAAAGAGGAGACCCGCCAGTTGGGCGAGCGTATCGCCGCACTCGAAGAAGAGTTGCGCGCGGCCGAGGCCACCGTCGACAACAAAATGTTGTGGGTGCCCAACACGCCCCACGACACCGTCCCCTACGGCCCCGATGACAGCCACAACATCGCCTACGAACCGGAAGGCGTGCCGCTGCCGGCGTTCGACGGATTCGAGCCCCTGCCCCACTGGGACCTGGCTCCGGCGCTGGGGATTTTGGACATGGATCGGGGCGTCAAGCTCAGCGGCTCGCGCTTCTATGTGCTGCGGGCCGAGGGGGCGCGGCTGCAACGTGCGGTCATCCAGTTCATGCTGGACTACCACATCAACCACCACGACTATACGGAGATCTACCCGCCGTTCATGGTCCGCTCGGCCATGTTCGTCGGCGCGGGGCAGTTGCCCAAGTTCGCCGACAACATCTATCGCGACGCGGAAGAGGATTACATGTGGCTGGGCACGGCCGAGATCGCCTTGACTAATCTCCACCGGGATGAAATTCTGGACGAGGCAGAGCTGCCGCTCAATTACGTGGCCTATACTCCCTGCTTCCGGCGCGAGAAGATGAGCGCGGGGCGCGACGTGCGCGGCATCAAGCGCGGCCACCAGTTCGACAAGGTGGAGATGTATAAGTTCACGACGCCGGAAACGAGCTACGAGCATCTCGACCAGCTCGTGCGGCACGCGACGGATATCTGCGAGGTACTGCAGCTACCCTACCGCCGCATCGAAATGGTCACCGGCGACCTGGGCTTTGCCGCGGCCAAGAAGTTCGACGTCGAGGTGTGGGCCGCGGGCTGCAAAGAGTGGTTGGAGGTCAGCTCGGCCAGCAACTGTGAGGCGTTCCAGGCGCGTCGGGCCAACGTGCGCTATCGCCCGGCCGACGGCGGCCGCCCGCGCTACGTCCACACGCTTAACGCCAGCGGCTTGGCCTTGCCCCGGGTGATGATCGCGATCATGGAAAACAACCAGCAAGCCGACGGCTCGATCCGCGTGCCGGAAGCTCTGCGGCCGTACATGGGCGGTATGGAGTACATCGGTCGTTAATCCCCTATCCGTTCGCCAAATTTAAAAGCCCGTTCGCTGTGGCATGCGAACGGGCTTTTCTCAAACACAGCCCCTTGTCGGACTGTGGAAGGAGGGTTAGGCGGCCAATTGCGCGGCCGAACCCTGACGAGCGTGTACTCTGTAAATTGCCGCGGCTTCGTGGCGGCTGCTGGTTTCCAACTTCTTTAGGATATTGTGGACGTGGTTCTTCACCGTTCCCCAGCCGATGACGAGGTCTTCAGCGATTTCGCGATTGGAGTAGCCGGCGCCGATGAGACTGAGCACTTCCCGCTCACGGGCGGTCAGCTCATGCAGGCCGGCCGTGGAGTCGAGACCCCAGCCGGGGACGAAAGGCTGCTGGGCCAGTTGGGCCAGACGGCGCATCAGGTGAAGGGCGACGTCGGGAGATACGATTGCCTGACCGTTATGGACGGCGTGGATCTTCTCGACGAGGCGGGACATCGACTCCTGACGGGAGACGTAGCCGACGGCGCCGGCTTCGATGTACTGGGTAATCAGCTCGGGATCGTTGCGAATGCCGACAACGATTATTTTTTTATCCGCGTCCGTAGAATGGGTGTTACGGACAAAATCCAGGGTGCTTTCTCCATCCAGCGCCGAACCAACGAGTAGCATGTTGGCATGGCGGTTCAAAAATTCGGCCTCTTCCAGAGTGCGGGCGCAACCCACAACGTAGATTTCTTTCTCCTGGTCGAGCACTGTTCGCATGGCATCACAAATCAGTCCGGAATCGTCAGCGATCAGTATGCGAATCATGGTATCTACTCCTTTGCAAAGCATTCTATATTTTGGTGGTGTGTGTATTCTTATAGAACCTTTGTTAGTGACAGCTTGGATGCTGTGGCTTCGGCGCATCCGTATTCGTTCTATACCCAAATTATGCAACAAGCTTTGTGCCTCAGATATGGGGGAACTTCCTACCTTATGGGGTGGGTTACCCCCATTTCCCAACAGATCTGCCTGATTGTTGGTTCCAATTGGGCCTGGCGTGCGAAAAGCTATGGGGAGTGGGTGAGGAGAGAGCAGGTATAAAAAAGACGAGACCACGTAAAAAGCGGCCTCGTCGTCAATTCAGGAATGGGAATTATTGTTTATCGCGGGAGAAAAGCTCGTGGGATCGAGGCGCTCAAATACACCTCGCCACGGTGGGCGGCGCGAATGGCCGAAGGTAGCTCATCCGACGCCTGCCCCTTCAGGACATAACCGCGCGCCCCTTTCTTCAAAGCTTGCTGAACCAGGGCTGCGTTGACGTGCATCGACAAAATGACGATGGCCGTCGCCTGATTGTCGGAATGAATTTTCTCCGTCGCGTAGATGCCGTCCAGTTTAGGCATTGAGATGTCCATGACGACGACATCGGGGTTGTGGCTCTCGGCCAATTTGACGGCTTCGTGACCGTCGGCCGCCGTGGCGACGATTTCCATGTCTCTTTCATTGGCCAATATGGCCTTGACACTTTCTCTTACGAGTGCGTGGTCATCCGCAATTATTACCCGAATCGTATCCATAACAAAACCGAACTGTTAGTCCCATTGCCGCTACAGTGGCCCCTGAGCATATCAGAGGATGCTCTCTAACAGTCTAATTATATTATCTCCATAACGAGTCAAGTGGTTATGGGGGAATTCCCTACCCTTTGATGAATTCAGCTTTAGGTGTGCCTAAATTATGATCAATCTCATGCATCGAGGAAGATATAGCCACGCTTGATCGCCACGCGGATGAGTGTCGCCAAATCATCGGCCTCCAGTTTAGTCATGATGTTGGCGCGATGCTTTTCAACGGTCTTGACGCTAATCGTCAGCAAGTTGGCGATCGAGGTATTGGTGTGCCCTTCGGCGACCAATTGCAGCACTTCTCGCTCCCGCGGGGTCAATGGGTCATCGTTGCCTTCTCCTTGCTCGCTTGCCGGGGACATAAGCATATTCATAACCGACTCGGAGATGGTCGGGCTCAGGTAGAGCTTGCCACCGCTGGCCGAGCGAATGGCAAGCAGCAGCTCATCCGACAGGGCGTTCTTCAACAGGTAGCCCTTCACCCCCCGGCGGACCAGCCCATGGATGACGGACGAATCAGCATGCATTGAGACGATGACCACTTGTGTAGGGACGTTCAGGTCCATTATGCGCGACGCAGCCTGGACGCCATCCAGCTGGGGCATGGAGAGGTCCATGACGATGACGTCGGGCTTCAATTCCTCGACACGCTCGACAGCCTCGTAGCCGGTGCCGGCCTCGCCGATCACTTCCACATCCCGGCTGTTCTCGAGCAACGCCCGTAGCCCCTGACGGACCAGGTGATGATCGTCGGCGATAACTACTCTGATCATGAGGTAACTGTCCCCCATTCCCTAGATTTCGGCAATGTGTTCCTCGAATGGCACGTGAACTACCAAACGGACCCCCTTGCCCGGAGCGGAATCGATGTCGAGCGTGCCGCCGATGAGATCGATGCGTTCTTGCAAGCTGACCAGACCGATCCCATTACTCTGCTGATGGGCGGCTTCAACATCGAACCCTTTGCCGTCGTCCGATATCGCCAGATGTATAAACTCGTCATCGTAGGACAAGATGACTTTGACGACGCTTGCCTCTGCGTGCTTGGCTGTGTTGGTCAGCGCTTCCTGGGCGAAACGGTAGAGGGAGAGGGCGATTGACATGGGCAGATCGGGCAGGTTGCAGCCTGTGTAAGTAACCGTCAGACCGGTGCGCCCTGAGAAGTCGTGGCACAGCCCTTCCAAGGCGACATTGAGCCCGAACGAGTCCAGGCCGGGCGGCCGCAGATCATGGGCCAGCGTCCGCAGTGTCTCCATTGTGCTGCCCGTCAGCCCCGCCAGATCAGCCAGCCTGTCCCGCAGCGTCTCTAACCCTTGTGGCAATCCACCGCGAATCAGATCGAGGCTAATCTTCAACGACGTGAGCGCCTGCCCGGCCTCGTCGTGGAGTTCGCGCGAGATTCGTAACCGCTCCTCTTCCTGAGCATTGACCACACGCTCGGCCAACACGCGCAATCGCTCGCGTTGCATTTCAGCCACCTGCCGGGCGCGGCGCTGGGAATCGAATAGATAGGAGTTTTCAATTGCTAGCCCGGCCTGGGCCGAAAGGATCGTCAGCAGTCGCTCATCCTCTTCGGTAAAGGCGTCGGTCTGCACACAATGGAGGCTAATGGTTCCCAGACGGCGATTGCGAGTCTGAATGGGCGAGACGAGCAGAGAGTGGAGGCCGGTGGTGTGGGCATACTCGGATGCCCGCTCATCCAGGCGCGTGTCGCCCACATTGTAAAGTTTGCCGGTGTGCAAAGCCAACCCGGCCAGGCCTTCATCTGGGCCAATGATGTAATCGCTCATATCGACATCGGTGCCGGCAACGGCCGCTGGAACCAGCCGCTCAGGGCGGCCGCGCGACAGATGGATGATTGCCCAATCGGAGCGCGGCACAAGCTCGTGGGCCGCGTTGACGATCATGGTCAAAATATCCTGTGGCTCCAGCGTCTCGGACAGCGCCCTGCTTATTTTGGCAATGGCCTCTGACTCCTGCAGACGGCGCTCCAGCGAGCGATGTTGACCAGCGTTGCTGATAGCGATGGACGTCCAGTTGGCGATGGCCTGGAGCAGTTCGACGTCATTGGCGTCGAAGGCGTTGTCGTCCTGATCGGCCGCTTCCAGCACCCCCAGCATCGTATCCTGCCAGCGCACGGGAACGGCGATGATGCTGTTGGCGTTGAAACCGGCCGCGTTAACCAATTGAGGCGAGCGCCGCTGGCGGCACTGGTCCCCATGGAGCCAGATCGTCTCTCCGGTTGTCCATGTGTTCCCGGCGATGCCGTTGTTGTCAGGAATGCGCTTTCCCAGTAGCTCAGCCTCTACAGTTTGATTGACGGCGGTGATGCGCAATTCCCTACCCTCGTGGGTGAACAGGCTCACTGCGTCGGCGTCGAGCAGTTTCCGGCCGGTGGAAAGAACGGTCTGATGAATAGCCCCCAGATCGAGCGTTGACGAGACGGCTTGCCCCATTTCCAACAAGCCCGAAAGACGATTAATGGAATGGGCGAGCGACTCTTCCAATTGGAGACGACCGGATATGTCCTGGACGATGCCGGCCATTCGCTGCATCTCTCCTTCGGCGCTGCGAATTGCCCGGCCGGCGATATAGACCATCCGTGTCGCTCCATCCGGCCGGATGATGCGGATATGGGCCTCAAACGGCTCGCCGGTCTCATAGGAACGGCTAAACAATTTTTGCAATGTGCCGATGTCATCGGGGTGAATGCGTTTGATGAACTCCTCGCTGGTGGGGATGACGCGCACCCGATCCAGGCCGAAGATCTCCATGAGTGTATCTGAGAATACCGCCTGCTCATCGCGGATGTTGTACTCCCAATGGCCTATGTGGGCGATACGTTGGGCATCCTCCAGCCTCTTTTCCACCATGCGCAGGTGATCCAGCACGCTATGGAGCCGGGTGATATCTCGCGCCTCAAAGATGAGGCCGTTGACCTGACCGCGGCGATTGCGGATCGGCTTAATCGATACGTCGACGACAGCCTTATGCCCCTCGGAGCCCTGGACGGTGGACTCAAAGCCGACGAACTCTCCGCGACCAGCCTGGCGGACGGCCGATCTTAATTTACTGACAACGAAGGGATCATGGCTCCACCAGGATGTACGCCATATCTTTTCGCCGATGATTTCCCTGGCCTCAACTCCGGCGAAATCGAGGGCCGTTTTGTTGATGTCAAGCACCATGCCATCCGGCCTGAGCAGACCGATGAACTGGTAGGATTCGTCGAAGATGCCCCGGAATCGCCGCTCGCTCTCGCGCAGACGCCGCTGCGTTTGGCCACGATCGATCACCAGCCCCATGAGCGTGGCGGCGTGGTGGAGCACAGACAAAAAGCTGGAACGCTCGTCAATCGGCAGCTCGGTGACAAACTCCATGACAGCCACCGCTCTACCGTCGGAACGAATCGGGACGGCGACGTAACCGCCTTGCACCACGGATGGTTGGGGCAAGGTATCGAGCGCGGGCGCGGCTGAGAGATCGCCAACCATGACCGACTCTCCTGATCTAAGGATTTCGTCGCCAAAATGGTCATTCCACAGGGGAACGGCTTCAGCCTGCCCTCCTGTTGTGAGCTGGAATGGCCATTCAATCGTGGAGTAGCCGTCCAACACGGCTTCGTCTGCACCCACCACCCGCGCGGCCGTGCATCCATATCGACGTCCGAGCGAGTCGAGCACCAGCCGGAACGACTCAACAACGGAAAGGGACCCGCTGCAGGCAACGGCCAGCTCTTGCAGCATGGACAGTTCTTCGGGCTGCATGAATGGGATATTGTCCCTGCGCGGGACTTGTTCGTCACGCGCCGTCATTTAGCTTTCTCCAGTATCTGTTTGTGTGACAAGAATGCATGAGTTAAACGGATTTTACACCAAGCGCAGGAAATCAGATAGAGAAAGGGAAGCTTCCCCCCGCGGTTGAATATACCTTTATCTATATCCCCGCTGTGCCCGCCTCATATAGAGTTCATACACCCCCAACAGTATGCTGGTGTCATACCAAGCGGGTCAAGTCTACAGGTGAAGGAATCTTTCGCCTGTCATTTACCCTGACCTGCGTTTAACAACCTAATTTCATGGAGGTAGAAATGTTAGTCAATATCATTTTGTGGATCGTTTTGGGCGGCATCGCCGGCTGGATCGCCAGCATGATCATGGGGCGAGATGCGCAGATGGGCGCGCTGGCCAACATCGTCGTCGGCATCGTCGGCGCGGTCATCGGCGGATTCATCATGAATATGTTCGGGCAGGAAGGCGCGACGGGCCTTAATATCTGGAGCCTCATCGTGGCCGTTCTGGGCGCGGTGATCCTTCTCTTCCTGATCGGCCTCGTTCGGCGTCGGGCCTAATTCAGTACTTTTCCGCGCAATAGTTTAGTAAAAAGAGCGCTCCCGGAAATCCTGGGAGCGCTTTTTTTTATGTATGCCGGGCTTGCTCGGCCTTCTCGCGTTCAACTTTTTCGTCGGAGGGAATGCCTTGTTTGGCTTTCGCCTCTTCCGTCAGCAGGACGGCCCCCTCCTCAGGGCGAATACCGGAGCCGTATTCCCTCGCGTAAACCTGTGTGAACTCTGCGCCCAGAAAGAGGATCTGCGCGGAGTAGTAGACCCAGAGCAGCAACAGGATAATCGAGCCGGCCGCGCCGAATGCCGACGTAGGATCGCTATATTCGAAGTACAGCCCCAGCGCGTACTCGCCGATCTTGAACAGGATCGCAGTCAGCACCGCGCCGATAGCCACATCACGCCAGGCGATCTCGACGTCGGGGATGGTCTTGAAGATGAGGGCGAAGATGAGAATGTAGACGGCGATGGAGACGACGAAGTTAAGGATCTGCAGCACGATCTCCGCCTCGGTCACCAGCGAGCCGATGTAGTCACCGAAACTGGTCAGCAGCGTGGTCAGCAGTAGAGAAACCAGCAGGACGAAACCAATCGACAGAACCATTGTGAACGAAAGGAAGCGGTTTTTTATCAGGCCCCAGATGCCCCGGTTCGGGGCGGGCTCGACGTTCCATATCGTGTTCATCGCGTCCTGCAGTTGGGTGAAGATGCCCGACGCGCCGAACAGCAGCAGGGCGACACCGATGATCGTCGGCAGCAGCTCGCCGCCGCCGGGAGACTCGGCCGATTCGAGAATCGTCTCGATCGCTTCCGAGCCACGGTTGCCCATGAGGCTGCCCGCCTGGTTGACAAGTTGAGTTTCCACCGTTTCCCGTTCGGTGAAGAGGCTGGCGATACCGATGGAGACGACGAGCAGGGGCGGCAGGGAGAAGGCGGTGTAGTAGGCCAGGGCGGCCGCCAGACGTGAGGCTTTGTCCTCGCTCCACTCTTTGAATACCTGTTTCAGTAAGTCGATTATCTTTTTCATCGCCTTTCCTTGATTACGATCTCATGCAATGAGCCTGAGATCGTATGTAGTGGTTATTGGATTAGCCCATCCGGCACGCCGTTGGGGAATTCGGCGGCGATAGCCGCTTCGATGGCCTGGATGCGGTTCTCGGGGTTCGGGTGGGTGCTGAAGAACTCGGGGGGCGACGCGCCGCCGGCTTCGGCCAGGATGCGCATCACATCGATCAGCATCCGAGGATCGTAGCCGGCCTGGCTCATGAAGCGCACCCCCAGCCGGTCCGACTCCAACTCGTGCTCCCGGCTATAGCGCATGGTCAGCAGTTGCCCCACGACGAGCGCCATTTGCCCCGTGGCAGCGCTGTTGGGGTTCTCAGGGTCATAGGATGCGATAATGACCGCCCCGGTGAGCCCTTGTGTGAGCTGCTGGCGGGCGATCTGCTGCGCCGAATGGCGCGCGACGGCGTGGCCGATCTCATGGGCCAGCACGCCGGCCAACTGGCCTTCTGACTGCAAGCGGTTGTACAGGCCGACAGTGATGAACAGCTGTCCACCCGGCAGAGCGAAGGCGTTGATCGTCTCATCGTCGGTCAGCAGCGAGCATTCGTACGGCCAGTCGGCGCGGCCGGCGTCGCTGTTGTTGATAAGCCGGCGGCACACGCTGTCGAGGTATTCCTGGGCGCCCGCGTCGGGATGGAGCCCGCCGAATTGGGCAGCCATTTCCGGCGCGGCCTGCAGGCCCAGGGCGATCTCCTGCTCAGGGGTGATGCCCACGTATTGATCTTGCTCGGTAATCGGGTTGAATTCCCGCGAGGAGAAGTAGGAAAAGAGCGCGAAAGCGGCGAACAGCAAGCCTACGATCAATCGGCCGCTATTAAAACTACGTCTGCGATTCATTCTGAACTCCGATGCTCAAGTGATGCGATGTTAAACTGACAGCTCCGTCGAGCGGCCGGGCGGCTCGTCGGCCACGTAGACGTCGCGCTCCAATGCCTCATATATCCCGCCGGCGGCCGCCCCGAAGAGGATGTGGCCTGCGAGGGCGATCCACGAGCGCAGGGCAAAGAACCAGGGGAAGATCGCGGCAAAAGTGTAGTAGTTGATGATGTAGAGCGCCAGACCGAACAGTGCCCCCCCGATGATGCCGACGATCAATCCCCATCGGTGGATAATGAAGGCCAGGATAAGAGCATAGATGACGGATAGGGTCAGATGGGTGAGCGCGCCGGTGATGACGACTTGCGGATCGAGCGAGCGAGACGGGTTAAGCGCCTCTTCCCCCAGCAAAATCGATCCGACATGGTGGAACGGCGCCCATATCGTCCCGCCGGTGACCAGGGCAACCAAAATCATCCAAAGCAGCAACGTCAGCGCGCCGGCAATGAGCCCGGCAATGACGGCCGCTCGCCAATCCATGATCAAACGGAGTTTAGAGGGTTGCAGTGACATGTCCTCAAGTCTTCCTCCTTAATACAGATTAGGCAAGGGCAAAATTAATTGCCCTTGCCTAATCCTATAGGTTACCTATACGGCTACCTATACATCTGCATCATCTTTCGCGGCTGCGATTTAGAAGTTGCCGCTGCTGTTGCCGGACCCTCTACCGTCCTCTCCGTTGTCGAGCGTCAGGTTCTGCCGGCGGGCGGCGTCCTTGGCTTCGGTCATGACCGCGTGTTGGGTATCCTCTACGACGGTCTGCACCCGCTCAACAACGTCCTGGGCACGAACCTTGGCTTCGTCAAGGAGACGGTCGCGGGTCTGGCCCATGAGCTTGTTCTCGTACTCCGAGGCGGGGATGGCCGCACCAATGGCCGCGCCGGCGATTGCCAGCACCGCGCCGACAGCCAGCGGGTTCTCGTCCATGTTCTCCATGAACGACTGCTTGGTGCGCTGGGCGGCTTGGCGGCTGCGCCATTCTGCCTGGCGACGCAGGCGGTCGGCTTCCATACGAGCGCGCTCGGTAAGTTCGCCGGCACGCTCCTGGACGTTGTCGGTAGTCTCGCCGACGCGATGAGCCGCTTCGTTGACGGCGCCACGAGCGCGCGACGCAGTCTCAGAGATCCGCTCACCGATTCGCTCGCCCGTCTCGCTGATAGCGTCTTCGGCGCGGCCGGCCATTTCGCTGACACTCTCGCCGGCGTCATGAACCGCGCCCGAGACGCGGTTCTTCATCCGGTTGGCACGACGCTCGACGGTCGAGGCCATATCGCCGACGCGTTCGCGGGCGGCGTCGATCATGCCTTCGTCATCCATGTCGTAGTACCGGTCACCGTAGTACCGCTGGCTGTTCATCCGGTAGGGGTAGTCGTCGGCGCGATAGTTGTGCTGCTTGTTGTTGCGCTCCGAAAGGAACAGCCACCCCAGACCCAAGCCTATCACGGCAAAGGGCAGGGGGTTGTCCCGCACGGTCTGGCTGAAACTGCTGGACATTCCTTCAACTTTACGATTCGCTTCGTGAGTCATCTCTTTAAACCTTCCTACTGTCGCCTCTTTGGCGGTTGATTTTGCTTGCTCAATCAGGTTCTCAGGCGACAGACGATCGGCGATCTCCTGAATGGTCGAGCCTAGCTGCGCCCGTGTGTGGTCGATCTGCTGACGAATCACGTCAGGATCGTCAGATGAAGGAGCGGGCACGAGCGCGGTGTTCGTGTTCCGGTTTGTTATATCTGTTGAGTAAGCCATTCCTTATTCTCCTTCATCGTCTCTATCGTCCGGCGCGGGGCCGGGTCGATCTCTTTAAGCTTGTTGATGCCATACATGGCGAGTAATCCACCGCCAATCGCCAGCACGATGCCGACGATCAGGGCTGCCAACCACCCGTCCATCACCTGGGCCAGCGCCATAATGGCCGCGGCCACGATTGCCAGCAATGCTGCGTTGATGATGAATATCGACACCACAACGAACGCGGCGTTCCGGCCGGCTTTCTGCGCTTTTCTCGTCATCTCCGCTTGGGCCAGCTCGATTTCCTGCCGGATCAGTTGGCTGGCCTGGCTGGAGAGGTTGGAGAACAGTTCGCCCAAGCTCGGCTCATGTTGCCCGGTGGTGTAGTGGGCGTTGGTGTATCGCGTTTCTTGGTAGTTCATTCAGTACCTCTCTCCGCACAGTCACATTGACTGTGAGTCCTACGTTGGCCACGTCTCTTGGCGCGGCCGTCTCCACCGAGCCTACTCCTGAAAAGTGGTCGATTCCTGGTCGAGACCGGTCTGATAGCCCGAACCCGTGCCATAGCCGGTCGAGTAACGGGTCGCCGAGCCTTGGTAGCTGCTGCGCTCATAATTGTCGTAGCTGCCGCCACTGTAGTCGCTCATCATGCGGCTGCCCGAACTGCGGATGAAGCGGCCGACAACCATGCCGAGCATGAAGGCGCCCCCCAGGAAGACGGCCGGCTGGCGGCGCGCGAAGTCCTGCAAGTCCATTAGGACGTCCTCGACGCCCTTTTCGTTCAGATAGGACGACACCCCTTCCAGGTGGCCGGCCAGTTGCTCGCCGTAGCGACCAACGACATCGTTCTCGGTGCCAATTTCATGGCTGGTTTGGCGGACGGCATCGGCCACAGAGCCGATGCTATGAGCCGCTTCGTTCATGCGGCTGCCGACGGTGCTCTTGGCCTGCTCGGTGACCTGAGTCGCCGCGCGTTTGGCCTGCTCCTTGGCCACGGAAGTGACTTCGGATACCTTCTCCTGAGCCTTGTCGGTGGCCTCTTGCGCCTTATCCGCTGCCTTGTCGACGGCGGTAGTGGCGGCGTTGTTCTTCTGCTGATTCGTCGTATGGGTAGTCATGGTAATCTCCTTGCCAATTTGGTCGGACGCGTGCGCCGAACCGATAACAGGTTGTTCTCTTTCTGAAACTAGCGGCTGTTTTCGACGTAAGCCTTGAAGTTACGCAGATCTTCTTCAAGTCGTTCCTCAGGATTGCTGAATACCTGAGCGACTGCCTCGCCCAACTTCCCGCCGGGGACGGTGTAGTTCATCGTCACCGTGATGCGCGTCTGGTTGTCGGGCAATTCGGCGAACACGACGTCGCCGCTGGTGGTGATGGAGCCGTCGTTGTTCTTGGTGTTCCAGGCGATGCGCTGGTTTAAATCCTGGCGCGTCGTCTCGGCCGTCCACTCCAACTCCTTACCCAGCGGCCCAACCACTTCCCAACGGCTGGTGGTAGAGCCTAGCTTGGTGACGTTGTTGATGTACTTCATGAAGTAGGGGAAGGTCTCAAAATTCGACCATACGTTATAGGCGGTCGAAACGTCCCCCTTCACAGTTATGGTCTTGGTCACTCGGTCGGTCATCGCTATCTCCTTCGGATCGTTTCCTATTCTTTCGCTGACGATGCCGTTTGCGGCCGTCGCCTGGCTAATGTGTTTCGTCCTTACGCCTATAGTTTAAGGGAACAGGGCCATGAGATTCTGGTATGGCGATATAGAAGGGGGTATAGATTTGGGTATATTCGCGCCGAAGCTCGAAACCGAGTTTTTCCTGAAAACTTGGTTTCTGTCCTTCAGAAGTCTTGCAGATACCGGGTCTTTCTGAAAAACCCGGTTTCGAGAGATCAATTACTACTGCAGTGGATGTAGTCGCCGCACTGCATGGGCTGAGCGCGACAGGCGTAGTTGAGGGGTAGGCCCAGGTAGGGGGTCGGGTCGATGGTGTTGGCGAAATCGAGCTCGTTGGCGTAACGGCCGCGGCCGTCGTCGCGGACGATCGAGAAGTGGAGATGCACCCAGATGTCGCGCAGCGCGCCGCCGTTGTAGTCGCCGGTATAACCGAGCAGGGTTCCCCGCTCGACGAACAGTTCGGTCGCGCCGGGATGAAAGGTGGACTCGATGAAGCTATTGCCGTCGCGGTCGGCCATGTGGGCGTAGTAGAGCCAGATCTGCCGGCCGGGAGAGAGAGGGTCGTCGGGCACGCGCTGGATGAGAGCGCTGCGCCAGCCCGATTCACGGGTGATGTAGCCGTCGTAGGCGGCGTACACAGGCATCACGCCGGGCTCGGCGTTGCTGAAGATGTCGATGCCCTGGTGGGGGGCGGCGGGCGTGTAGGGGCCGTTGGGGTCGGCATAGAGGAGGCCGATGTAGCCGTCCGTGGGCAAGACGAACGGCGCGCCGGGGCAGACATCCCGCTGGACAGTGACCAGCTCCGCCCGAGCCTGCTCATCCCCCCGTCCCCAGGCGATGAACTCCCGCGCGCGCTCGGCCGACAATCCGCGCAGATTGGTGTAGATCCAATATAACCCGAAGCCTGCGATGGCCACGGTCGCCATGACCAGAATAAGCCTACTCCGTCGCCCCATAAGATGTTCAGTTTTAGATGAAAAAATCCCGGCCGGATACTCACCCGGCCGGGATTTAGACGTGTTAACGATTCGGCGCGCGCTACTTGAGCGACCCGGGGTCGATGCCGGCCGCTTTGAGCGCCTTGTTGTAGGCAGCCTGGGCTTTGGCATTCTCGACGCGAGCCCGGCGAATGTCCTCGGGGGCCATGTCGTCGGTGATCTCGATCAGCTTCGGCGGGTCGATGCCGGCGGGAATGGCCGGAGCGGCGGGGGCAGCGGCCGGGGCGGCTGGCTCGGGCGCGGCGGCCACAGCAGCAGGGGCGGCAGCGTCGGCTTTCGCGGCCGCCGGGTCGATGCCGGCCGCCTTCAGCGCCTTGTTGTAGGCCGCTTCCGCCTTGGCGTTGGCCACGCGGGCGCGCCGGATTTCCTCAGGCGGCATGTCGTCGGTGATCTCGATCAGTTGCGGCGGGTCGATGCCGATCGCCGATGCAGCAGGGGCGGCGGGCTGCGGCGCGGCCGCCGCCGGGGCAGCCGCAGCCGGAGCAGTGGCCGGAGCCGCGCCGGGCGCGACGCCGGCAGCTTTCAGCGCCTTGCTATAGGCAGCCTGGGCCTTGGCGTTGGCGACGCGCGCCTTGCGAATCTCCTCGGGGGCCATGTCGTCGGTGATCTCGATCAGCTTCGGCGGATCGATGCTGACGGCCGGGGCCGCGGCCACCACGGCAGGCGCAGCCGCAGGAGCAGCCCCCGGAGCCGCTGCCACCGGCGCGCCGGCCGGAGCAGCTTTCAGTGCCTTGTTATAAGCCGCTTGAGCTTTGGCGTTGGCGATACGGGCCTTGCGCACCTCTTCGGGGGGCATGTCGTCGGTAATGGTGATGAGCGTCGGCGGGGCGATGCCCGGAGCAGCGGCCACGGCCGCGGCAGGAGCACCGGCTGCGGCCGCGGGAGCGACGCCGGCGGCCATGGCATTGACAGACGGAGCGCCGGTCCGAGCGCCGTCCCAGCCGTGGAAGCGAGCGATGCGCACGGCCGACATCGGGTCCGCAGTGACGGATTTACCCGCCGTCGACAGGGTCGATTGGCCGGCTCGGCCGATCCGAAGATTGGCGCCGCGCGGGGTGGCGGCTGCCTTGCGAGCCGCTTCTTGCCGGGCCTGCTTTAGTTGCTTCTCGTAGGCTGCATCGACCTTGATGCGATGTCCGAGTGTGACACCGGGGTTGTAGGCGCGCTCCTCGGCCGCCATGCCGCTGCGCGTGGCCACAACTGTGTTGTCCAGCCGGGAGAAAACGAGCGCCAACAGCATGCCGAGCAGCAGCACCAGGAAAATTACACCGATAAATAGCAAAATCGCCATAAAAAAACGCCCTCTTCAATTTTCCGGTTCGGGTAAGTAAAGTCCGAATTGCGGAGCCATTATAGCGTTTGTGAACCTTATCTCAAAACAAAAACAGCCCGGCCGTTGGTTAGGCCGGGCTGTCGATGTGTCTCTTTCTGTGTGCCGAAGGTGGGACTCGAACCCACATGAGGGAACCCTCACTACGCCCTGAACGTAGCGCGTCTGCCAATTTCGCCACTTCGGCTAGGTAGATGCGTATTTTATCAGAGACGGAATTTTTGTCAACGTCACAGCGGGTTTAATCGGGCATGGAGAGCATATTGCCGGCACGCTCTAATCCTTCCAGATTTTGGCTCTTGGCGTTGACCCATTCGACGTCGTATTTCTCTGTTACAGCCACCAAACTCCGCCACAGATCGGCATTGGCCACGGGCTGCCCATCCTTCTTCTGCCAGCCGCGGCTCTGCCACCCCTTGACCCATTGGGTGATGCCTTGGTAGAGGTAATCAGACGTGGTGAACAGTTGCACCCGACTGCCCGGCTCCAACAGGCGCAGTCCTTCGATGGCGGCCGTCAGTTCCAGCCTGTTGTTGGTCGTCGTGCGCTGTGAGCCGGCGTAAACGTCCCACTCGCCGTCCGTCTCCAGCGCGATACCCCACGTGCCGGGGCCGGGATTGCCCTTGCACGAGGCACGGATGTAGAGCCGGGGCACGCCCGCTTCCAGGTCGACGCGCGGGGTGATGCGCAGCCGCGCCTCGCGGGCCAGTTGGTCGACGAGTTCGTTGGCCGGGTCGCCGCTGTGGCCGCGCACCCAGTGCCAGTTGATCTCGTGCCGTCCGACGAGCTTTCGCAGCTCCTGCCACAGGTCGGCATTGGGCACGGGCTTGCCCCCCTTCTGCTTCCAATCGGCCGCGGCCCACTTCTCGACGCCCTCGGTGATGCCCCGGCGCACATACTGCGAGTCGGTATGGAACTCCACGCGGCACGGCCGCCGCAACGCTTGCAGGGCGCTGATGGCCGCCTGGAGCTCCATGCGGTTGTTGGTGGTCTTGGGGCTGTTGCCCGTCAGTACCTTCTCGTGCTCGCCAAAGCGCAGGAGAGCCGCCCACCCCCCGATACCCGGGTTGGGGTCGGCTCCCCCGTCGCTGTAGATGATAACTTCGTCCATTTGGGCGACGCTGGGCCGCTACTTCTGCAGCGCGGCCAGCATCTCGTCCACGCTGGTGAACTTGACGCGCGGCCGGCCGCACTCCTTGCCCCGGTTGAGCTCGATCTCGTCCAGCCGCTTCCAGTCAGCGAACGAGACGAAGTTGGGCCGGCGCTCGCGGATCAGCGCCTCGGCCTCCCCGGCGGTGGCGTGGGCAGGGTTCAGCAGCACGCCCTCGCGCGCGTCGGCCAACATGTTGTCGGCCGTCTCGGCCGCGTCCGGCTTGTTGGTGCCGATGACGCCCGTGGGGCCGCGCTTGATCCAGCCGGCGGTGTACTGCCCCACCAGCGGCTCCTTCGTCCCCATGTCGATGACCCGGCCGCCGTTGTTGGGGATGATGCCCCAGCTGTCGTGGAACGGAACGCCGGGCAAAGGCACGCCGCGGTAACCGATGGAACGAAACACCAGGCCGACGTCGAGCGTCTCCGTCCGGTCGGTGGCGCGGGGGCGCAGCGAGCCGGCGTCGGTGGCGTAGAGCTCGTTGTGGACGAGCTTCATCTGCATGACGCGGCCGTTCTCGTCGCCGATGAGCTCCGTGGGAGAGACGAGGAAGCGCAGGACCAGCCGCTTCGATTTGCCGGTCGCCTCTCGCTTGGCCAGCTCCTGGATGATCTCCACCTTGCGAATGTCGGCCCGGTCGGCGCCCGCCATCGTTTCCTGGCTGAGCGGGTCGAGCTCGGCCTCTTCCGGCGGGACGAGCGTGTCACAATCGTCAAGCTCGCCCAACTCTTTGGCCTCGGGCGCGGTGAAGGCGGCCTGGGCGGGGCCACGGCGGCCGAGGATGTACACTTCCTTGACGTTGCTGTTCGACAGCGCCTCAAGCGCGTAGTCGGCGATGTCGGTCTTCATCAGCTCTTCGCGCGTGCGGCACAGGATGCGAGCTACATCGACGGCCACGTTGCCGACGCCGACGACAGCCACGCGCTCCTGGCTCAGGTCGAACTCCAGGTCGCGGTAATCGGGGTGGCCGTTGTACCAGGCCACGAACTCCGTCGCCGGGTGGCTGCCGATTAGGTCGTCGCCGGGAATGCCCAGCGGCCGATCGGTCTGAGCGCCGGTCGAGTAGAGGATCTGGTGGTAATACTCCTTCAGGTCGTCGACGGAGACGTCGCGTCCCAGCTCCACGTTGCCGAAGAAGCGGAAGCGCGGGTTGCCGGCGATGCGATCGAAAGCAGCCGTGACCGACTTGATCTTCTGGTGGTCGGGGGCGACGCCGTTGCGCACCAGGCCGAACGGCGTCGGCAGCCGGTCGAACATATCTACCTCGACGACGATATCTTTCTCTTTGAACAATCTTTCGGCGGCATAGAAACCGGCGGGGCCGGCGCCGAATATAGCGACGCGCAGAGGTTGCGCCTCGGTTCCAATCTGGGACATGGGATTATTCTTCTCCTTCTGCGATGATCCGGGTTTCCAGCGTGTCGACTTCGCCGCGGTAGGCGTCTCGCTGAATCTTGAGCACGTCGCCAATCGAGATGATGCCGATTAGCTCGCCCTCGTCAACGATAGGCAGATGGCGGAATCGCTTTTCGAGCATCGTGTGGGCGACGGCGATGACGTCGTCCTGCGGCATGCCGACGATGACCTCGCGGGTCATGATGTCGCTGACCGGCCGCCCGAACAGCTGCTCGTCCTGGGCTGCGTGGCGCATGATATCGCGCTCACTCAGAATGCCAACCAACTTGCCCGCCGAATCGAGCGCCGGCAGCGCGCCAATGCGATGTTCAACCAGCAAGTTAATGGCTTTCCTGACCGGATCGTCAGCCTGAACAGTCACAAGGTGACCTTTCTTGGTTGCCAAAATATTACGAACTTTCATGTGGGCTCCTGTTAACGGAAGTACGGCTCCCTGCCGTTGGGTACACAAAACAAGTATAACAAAAAGGCGCAAAGGAGTAATCTTTGCGCCTCTTGTAACTGACGTTCAGCAGTCCGATTCAACCTATTTAAAGGCGTTGCAAGCCGGACAACTGCCGTCGGGACGAATCATGGCGTAGCCCGCCTGCGGGTCACCCTGTGGGTCGAAGAAGGTGAAGTCGACGTTGAAGACGATCATCATCCGCACCCGGCCGCTGGCGGCCGACAGGTCCTTGGCCTCGCGCAGCCACTGGGCGTGCTCCTGCACCGTGGTGCCGGACGCCCACGAGAAGTTCGGCGGCAGCCCGCTGAACCCCTCGCCGGACAGATAGCCCAGTTCGGTGAAACACACCTGGCGCGCCCCGCCGAAGGTGTTGTAGTAGAGGTCGAGCATCGGGCGGAAGTACCAGCTATAGTGGCTGCCGCCCGGGTGACCGGTGGTGGCGCTGGGCGAGGTGGCGCCGGCGTTGTAATGGACGCCGATGCAGTCCATGTAGTTGGCCGCGCCCGCGGCGCGCATGCCGGCGATGTAGCGATTGTCGGCCCAGGCGTTGGTTGTGT